>CALWMX010000153.1 GCA_944382105.1 uncultured Butyrivibrio sp. | reverse complement strand
TCTTGCGCCTAAAGCCTTTAAGATACTCTCAAAGCCCTCCTCAATGGTTATCGCCGTAGTGTCAACATCCATGCCGCGTTTTCTGAGAGCATTCATAATATATGTTACCTGGGGGGCTGCAAGTCCTATTTTTTCCAGTTCTTTGTAATGAGTGAAAACTTCCTTGGGACTGTCGTCATATATAAGTTCTCCCTTGTTCATCACAAGGATTCTGTCAACATATTTTGCCACGTCCTCCATACTGTGCGACACAAGAATTACGGTCATCTGTGTTTTTTTATGCATATCACTGACCATGTCAAGTATTTCGTCTCGTCCCTGAGGGTCCAGACCTGCCGTTGGCTCGTCCAGAATAAGGATTTCGGGCCGCATGGCGATAACTCCCGCAATGGCCGCCCTTCTCTTTTGTCCTCCGGACAGTTCAAAAGGAGAATTATAAAAAAGCTCTTTATCCATCCCTACCATTTCAAGAGCCTCAAATGCTCTCAGTTCACAGTCCTTTTTAGATAATCCCAGATTTTTCGGGCCAAAACACACATCTTTGAAGACCGTGGATTCAAAAAGCTGATGCTCAGGATATTGAAATACCAGACATACCTTGCTCCGCAGCTCCTTCATACTGTAATCTTTATCGTATATGTCCTGACCGTTGAAATACACGTTTCCGGAAGTTGCCCGCAGCAATCCGTTAAAAATCTGAGTCAGGGTGGATTTTCCCGATCCTGTGTGGCCTATAAGGCCTATAAATTCATTTTCGCCTATCACAAGGCTTATATCCTTCAGAGCCTGTTTTACAAAGCCGGAGCCTTCGCCATATATATAATTAATCTTATCTAATATAATCGACATAATTCATCCACCAGTTCCCCGGGTGTGAGAATCCCGTCAGGCAACGGAATTCCTGCCTTTTGCAGCATATAGGCAAGCTCTGTCGCCTGAGGTACATCCAGCCTTATGGCCTTAAGTTCCTCAATACGGGAAAAAATCTCCCTTGGCGTTCCTTCCATGACAATCCTGCCTTTATCCATAACAAAAATTTTATCTGCCCTGACCGCTTCATCCATATAGTGTGTAATCAATATGACCGTCACTTTTTCTTTACGGTTCAGCTCCATCACCGTCTCGATGACTTCACGCCTCCCCGTGGGGTCGAGCATTGCCGTAGGCTCATCCATTATAATACATTTTGGCCGCATGGCAACCACTCCGGCTATGGCCACGCGCTGCTTCTGCCCTCCTGACAGCTTATTGGGCGAATAATCACGATATGCCGTCATCCCGACCGCTTCAAGGGCCTTTCCCACACGCTCCCAGATTTCATCGGTAGGCACTCCCAGATTCTCCGGTCCGAAGCCCACGTCCTCCTCAACTATCGTTCCTATAATCTGATTGTCGGGATTTTGAAATATCATTCCCGCATTCTGTCTTATTTCCCACAGATTATCCCCCTCGGAAGTGGACATGTTTTCCACATACACGGCTCCCTCCGTAGGCAGCAAAAGAGCGTTGATATGCTTTGCCAGCGTGGACTTACCTGAACCGTTATGTCCAAGTACCGCAATGAACTGTCCTGGTTCCACATCAATATCCACTCCGTCAATCGCTCTGTTTATCGACTCTACATTGCCGTCCTCGTCTCTTTTTACATATTCAAAAACAAGGTCTTCAGTTTTGACTATTCCCATATTACGACCTCCTTTGTGCCGCCGGGGCAGCCTGCGGTTGCAAAATGGACGAATGCCCTAAAGCATTCGTCCCATAACTGTGTCTAATTCAAAATTAAACTAACTCAAGAAGCACTTCCATTGCCGCATCGCCCTTACGCTGTCCGATCTTTACGATTCTCGTATAACCGCCGTTACGGTTTGCATACTTAGGTGCGATTTCATCAAACAACTTATCTGCAACGCTTACTTCTTTTGTATTTCTCTTTCTTCCCGCTGCTTCAGCCGGAACTTCCTTTACAGGATAGAGAACCTTGAGCATCTGTCTTCTGGCATGGACTCTTGAAGGATTATCCTTCTTGATTGTCTTCTCAACATTGTCATATACGGTCTGCTTCTTTCCGTCAACTACTTCCTTGACTCTCTTGCCGTCTTTATCTTTACGGGCCACCTTTGCAGTAACCGTAACAGTCTCAAAGTTATCTTTTTCCTTAACTGCCAATGCAATTAATCCATCAGCAACCCTGCGGATTTCCTTAGCTTTAGCTTCGGTAGTAACAATTTTGCCGTGATAAAGCAAAGCCGTTACCTGGTTTCTGATTAAAGCTTTTCTCTGGTCCGCGGTTCTTCCAAGCTTTCTATAACCTGCCATTTGCTGCATTCTCCTTTACTATTTAGTCATCGTTAGTCATCGCCTGAACTAAGCTGTAATCCAAGCTCTTTTAATTTGGCAAGAACCTCTTCCAAAGACTTGCGTCCCAGGTTTCTCACCTTCATCATATCCTCTGATGTCTTGTTACACAACTCTTCAACAGTGTTGATACCGGCTCTCTTGAGACAGTTGTAGGAACGTACCGAAAGCTCAAGTTCATCAATGTTCATCTCAAGAACCTTTTCCTTTTCGTTGTCTTCCTTTTCAACCATCACATCCACTATCTTAGCACTCTCGGAAAGGTCAATGAACAGGTTGAGATGCTCACTGAGTACCTTTGCTGCAAGGCTTACGGCGTCATCCGGTGCCAATGTACCATTGGTATATACTTCCAATGTAAGTTTATCGTAATCGGTCATCTGACCTACACGCGTATTCTGTACTGAGAGATTAACACGCTCAACAGGAGTGTAGATTGAATCGATTGAAAGTACCCCTATAGGAGTATCTTCACGTTTATTCTTGTCTGAACTTACATAACCCCTTCCGTTAGTGATTGTAAGCTCCATAAACAACTTGCAGTCCGCACCGCCGTTCAATGTGGCGATGACCAAGTCCGGATTTAAAATCTCGATATCTGAATCAGCATGAATGTCAGCAGCCGTAACCACGCCTTCTCTTCCGTCACATTCAATATACGCAATCTTAGGCTCGTTGGAATCGCTGTTATTCTTAATAGCAAGATTCTTGATATTCATAATGATGTCGCTGACATCTTCCTTAACTCCCGGTATCGGGCTGAATTCATGAAGAACGCCTTCAATCTTGACCTGGCTGACTGCTGCACCCGGAAGCGATGAAAGCATAATTCTTCTGAGAGAATTACCAAGCGTTGTGCCATAGCCTCTTTCAAGCGGCTCTACAACAAATCTTCCATATCTTTTGTCATCAGAAATCTCTTCGATTTCAATTTTCGGTTTTTCAAATTCGAACACTAAAAGCCCCTCCTTCTTGGGTTTGTTGTTGTTGAGGGTATCATCTATTACTTAGAATATAACTCGACAATAAGCATCTCGTTAACCGGGACATCTATCATCTCTCTTGTAGGAACCGACTTTACTGAACCCTTAAGATTCTCCTGGTCTGCCTCAAGCCATTCCGGAACAAGCCTTCCGCCTGTTACCTCAAGAATATCCTTGTATCTCTGTGAAGACTTAGCCTTCTCCTTGATTTCGATTGTATCGCCCGCACTTACAAGGTATGACGGTATGTTAACACATTTGCCGTTAACAAGTACATGCTTATGGTCTACTATCTGTCTTGCTTCTTTTCTTGTTCTTGCGAATCCTAATCTGAAAATAACATTGTCAAGCCTGAGCTCAAGCATTGCCATAAGGTTCTCACCGGTCATGCCGCTCATTCTGTCTGCTTTTTCAAAATAGTTTCTAAACGGTTTCTCGAGAACGCCGTAAATAAATTTTGCTTTCTGCTTCTCACGGAGCTGAAGTCCGTACTCGCTTACTTTCTTGCTGGCTCTCTCTAATCTTCTTTTTGATTTCTTATCTATTCCTAAATAAACTGGATCAAGTCCAAGTGATCTGCATCTCTTAAGAACAGGAACTCTATTAACTGCCATTGTTCAACACCTCCTATTAGACTCTTCTGCGTTTTGGCGGACGGCATCCGTTGTGTGGTACCGGAGTGACATCCTTAATACTGGTAACCTCAAGACCGCATGCCTGAAGCGCTCTGATTGCCGCTTCACGACCCGAGCCCGGTCCCTTAACCATAACGTCAACTGTCTTTAAACCGTGTACAAGAGCTGCTTTTGTTGCAGTTTCTGCTGCCATCTGAGCTGCATAAGGAGTAGATTTCTTTGAACCTCTAAATCCCAGGGCACCGGCACTTGACCATGACAATGCGTTGCCTTCCGTATCGGTAATGGTAACGATTGTATTGTTAAATGATGACTGAATATGTGCCTGTCCGCGTTCAACGTTTTTCTTAACACGCTTTTTTGTCACTTTTTTTGTAACTTTAGCCATTTTCTAAACTAACCTCCCTTATGGGTTCCCGTTTATTCATCGGGTATTATTTTTTCTTATTTGCGATTGTTTTCTTAGGTCCCTTGCGGGTTCTAGCGTTTGTCTTTGTTTTCTGTCCTCTTACCGGAAGACCTTTTCTATGACGAATGCCTCTGTAGCATCCGATTTCCTGTAATCTTTTAATGTTAAGGGCTGTCTCTCTTCTGAGGTCGCCTTCTACCAACTGACTTGCGTCAATTACATCTCTGATTCTGCCTACTTCTTCGTCTGTAAGATCCTTAACACGAGTGTCCGGATTTACTTTTGCTTCTGAAAGAATACGATTTGAGCTGACTCTGCCTATACCATATATATAAGTAAGGCCGATTTCAACACGTTTTTCTCTTGGTAAATCTACACCAGCGATACGAGCCATGTGCGCATTACACCTCCATTTGTCTGTTATTTGTTAAAATTATTTATTTAAAGTGGTTGACAACACACCCTTGTGTTCACCACTGCAGCCGCAGTCCGCGAGGCAAAATAACATTGAAACCGTTTATTTTGCGCAAAATATGCCTGCGGGCATAATCATCCCCGGGCATAATATATCAGTATTCCGCTTAACCCTGACGCTGTTTGTGCTTAGGATTTTCACAGATAATCATGATATTTCCTTTTCTCTTAATGACTTTGCATTTTTCACAAATCGGTTTAACTGATGATCTAACCTTCATGGTAAATCCTCCTTTCCACGAAAAAGCAACTTTCTACAAAGTTGAAAAAAACGTCCGTGTGATATTGTATCACAACGATTTATATATTACAAGTAAAAAATTATTTTTATTTGTCTCTCCAGATGATTCTTCCTTTTGTAAGGTCATACGGCGATAACTCAAGCGTCACCTTATCGCCGGGTATTATTCTGATGTAGTTCATCCTGAGCTTACCGCTTATGTGGGCCAGAACCTTATGCCCGTTCTCAAGCTCAACCTGGAACATGGCGTTAGGAAGCTTTTCAACTACGGTTCCCTCTATTTCTATAACATCTGACTTTGACATTCACTTACCTCCTGCTTATCAACATTTCTAATGTGAACCAGATATTTTTTGATTGAATATTTAATGTCCTCGTTACGAAGTCTGTTTTCGGCAATCTTTTTTTCAAGGTCTGCATCCGTGTAATTCAGAAGCCTGATATGCTTAAGGTTTTTTTTCTTAGGCATTTCAACCGTTCTGTATTTTCCGTCACTCACATATATATTGCCGTCAGTTTCCAGAACAATATATATTCTGCCGGCATCGTGTCCGGCAACAGCTTCGCAGAAGCATCCTTTTCTTAATTCCGTCATATTCACCTCAGATTAGAGCAATGAAAGTATTTCACATCCATCTTCAGTAATGAGAACAGTGTTTTCATAATGCGCCGACAGTTTACCGTCTCTGGTAACCACCGTCCAGCCGTCGTCTAACCAGCTTACCTTCCATGTTCCGGCATTAATCATGGGCTCTATGGCCAATGTCATCCCGGCCTCAAGTCTGATGCCTCTGCTTCTCTGACCGTAGTTTGGTATCTGCGGATCTTCGTGAAGACGGGAACCTATTCCGTGTCCTACCAAATCCCTTACCACTCCGTATCCGAAGCGTCTTACATATGCATCTATCGCATTGGATATATCATGTAAATGATTTCCGGCTTTCGCAAATTTGATACCTTCAAAAAAACTCTGCCTTGTTACTTCGATAAGTTTTGCAGCCTTATCATCTGTCTTTCCCACTGCGTGGGTTCTTGCGGCATCCGAATGCCAGCCTTTATAGATGACTCCCGCGTCAAGGCTCACTATGTCGCCTTCCTTTAATATCCGTCTGCGGGAAGGTATGCCGTGAACAACTTCCTCATTAACTGATACACATATTGAAGCAGGATATCCTTCATAGTTAAGAAAGGATGGTTCGCAGCCGAAGCTGCGGATTAATTTTTCTCCTTCCTTATCTATATCGTAAGTGGATATTCCCGGCCTGATTATTTTGCCAAGTTCATCATGAACCTGTGCGAGAATCCTTCCGGCTTCCCGCATAAGTTCAATTTCTCTTGGAGATTTAATCGTTACCGACATAATTACGCTCCTAATATCTTGACGATTGCACCGAATACTTCCTCCATATCCTTAGTACCGTCCACTTCATTAAGAACACCTTTTTTGGTATAGTAATCAATTAACGGCTGAGTCTGCTCATGATATACGTCGAGACGTTTTTTAACGGTCTCCGGCTTATCATCATCTCTGAGCACAAGCTCTGCACCGCACTTATCGCATATGCCTTCAACCTTGGTAGGAATATGGACAATGTGATATGTGGCTCCGCATGCAATGCATGCCCTTCTTCCTGACATACGGCTGATAATGTTTTCGTCCGGAACTTCCACGTTGATTGCATAATCAACCTTATCTCCGGAAGCTTCAAGAGCCTTGTCAAGCGCTTCCGCCTGCGGTATCGTTCTCGGAAAACCGTCAAGAACATAACCGTTTTTACAGTCATCGGCTTTAACTCTGTCAACCACAAGGTCTACAACCAGCTCATCCGGAACCAACAGTCCCTTATCCATGTATGATTTCGCCTTCTGTCCGAGTTCCGTGTTATTTTTGATATTCGCCCTGAAAATATCTCCTGTTGAGATATGCGGGATATTGTACTTTGCGCAGATTTTGTCCGCCTGAGTACCCTTTCCTGCTCCAGGGGCTCCAAGCATTATAATCTTCATAATTATATTACCGCCCTTTCACTTATAATCAGCTGTTCAGGAATCCCTTGTAATCCCTTACTACCATCTGTGACTCAATCTGTCTGATTGTCTCCAGGACAACTCCGACAATAATGATAAGCGATGTACCGCCGAATGAAACATTCGCGTTGAACAGGCCTGAACATATAATCGGAATAATCGCTACGATTACAAGTCCGATTACACCGATAAAGATAATCTTGTTCAGAATTGATGTAAGGTAATCCGAAGTCGGCTTTCCGGGTCTGATACCCGGAATAAATCCGCCGCTCTTTTTCATGTTATTGGCAATCTCAATCGGGTTAAATGTTATCGAGGTATAAAAATATGCGAAAAAGATATTTAACGCGATATATAAAATTACACCCAATGTATAAATCATATTACTTCTGTTAAACCAATTGCTCGATGACAGACCAAGAAGTATCTGACCTCCTACGGTGCTGTAATCAACTTCAAAAAATGAAGCGATGATTGCCGGGAATGACATAAGTGACTGTGCAAAAATAACCGGAATAACGCCTGCCGTATTGACCTTGAGCGGTATGTGGGACGACTGTCCGCCGAAGGTTCTTCTTCCCTGTATCTTTTTGGAATACTGAACCGGTATTCTTCTCTCGCCCGCACACAAAAGAACAGTGAGCAGTACAACTCCGATTATAATAACCAGAATCACTACAACCGCTATTGTGGCATTGAGCACGCTCTTGCCCTTTATAAATGTCTCGTACAGTGTTGCAAAATCTTCCGGAATTCTTGAAATAATATTAATTACAAGCACTATGGAAATACCGTTTCCAACGCCTTTTTCCGTGATTCTTTCGCCAATCCACATGAGAAGCGCAGAGCCTGCCGTAAGTATTGCCACCATCAAAACACTTGAGAAAATCTTATTGAATGTAGACATTGATGAATATCCCACAATAAGTCCCTGCCTGCCGAAGCCTATTACCATGGCAACGCTTTCTACCAATGCAAGCCCAACGGTGACAAAACGCGTTATAGTGGCGATTTTCTTTCTTCCGTCCTCTCCGTCCTTCTGCATTTCTTCCAGCTTTGGAATAGCTATTGTAAGAAGCTGCATAATAATTGAGGATGTGATATACGGTGTAATACTTAACGCAAACACTGACATGTTGAGAAATGAACCGCCGGTAAAAGCATCTATGAAGCTGAACTGGTCGGAAGTCGAACTGAATAAATCAGAAAAATAATCCGTGTTTACTCCCGGGATAGGAAGGATACTTCCTATCCTGATAACAACCAGCATTAAAAGAGTAAAAAATATCTTTTTTCTGATTTCTTTAACTCTGAATGCGTTTGCTAATGTTTTAAACATTAAATCACCTCACAGGTTCCACCAAGAGCTTCTATTTTCTCCTTAGCCTTTGCACTGAAAGCATTAGCCTTAACTGTAAGCTTCTTAGTTAATTCTCCGTTTCCAAGAATCTTTACGCCATCCTTAGGATTTCTGACAATACCTGATTCGATAAGTGAATCTACGGTAACTACTGCACCGTCTTCAAATCCCTCTAATGCCTTTAAGTTGATTCCGATTATTTCAAGACTGTTTCTGTTCGTGAAACCTCTTTTTGGTAATCTTCTGTATAACGGCATCTGACCGCCTTCAAAACCCGGTCTTGGCGCTCCCGAACGGGCTTTCTGGCCCTTATGTCCCTTACCGGCAGTTTTGCCGTTGCCTGAACCGTGTCCGCGGCCTCTTCTGAAATTATTGCTCTGTTTAGACCCTGCTGCAGGCTGTAAATTTGATAAATCCATTTTTACACCTCCTTATCCAAGAATTATATTTCTTCTACCTTAACTAAATGTCTGACTTTGAAAATCATGCCTCTTACTGCATCGTTATCAGGCAATTCAACAGATTTGTTAAGTTTTTTAAGTCCGAGTGCTTCAACAGTTTTAACCTGCTTTGGAATAGCACCGATTGTTGATTTAACCAATGTTACTTTTAACTTCTCTGCCATTCTACGCTGCCTCCTTATTTGTAGAGCTCTTCAACGGTTTTACCGCGGAGCTTTGCAACCTCTTCCGGCGTCTTAAGCTGTGATAAACCTTCGATTGTAGCGAGAACTACGTTCTGCTTGTTGTTTGAGCCTAATGATTTTGTACGGATGTTTGTGATTCCGGCCATCTCGATTACGCTACGCGCAGGACCGCCGGCGATAACACCTGTACCTTCCGGAGCTTTCTTAAGAAGAACCGAAGAGCTTCCGAATTTACCAATCATATCATGCGGGATACTGCCATTGGCATCTACAGGAACAGCAACAAGCCTCTTCATGGCGTCTTCTTTTCCCTTACGGATAGCTTCGGGAATCTCCATTGCTTTTCCAATTCCGGCACCAACGTGTCCGTTGCCGTCTCCGACTACTACCAAAGCAGAAAATCTGAAGTGGCGTCCGCCTTTAACAACCTTTGTAACACGCTTGATTGATACTACTTTTTCGTTTAATTCAAGTTCATGAGCATCAATAATTGTATGTTTCATTTGTTTCTCCTTCCTGCTTAGAATTCAAGGCCAGCTTCTCTTGCTGACTCTGCCAATGCTTTTACTTTTCCCTGATATATGAAACCGCCTCTATCGAAGACTACAGTCTTAATTCCGTTCTCAAGCGCCTTCTTAGCAATTACCGTTCCTAAGTAAGCAGCCGCTGCAACGTCATTTGTCTTCTCAAGCTCAGCCTTAACGTCCTTTTGAAGTGTAGAAGCTGCAACGAGAGTCTTTCCAACTGTATCGTCAATAATCTGAGCGTACATATGATTATTACTTCTGAAAACCGCAAGTCTTGGTCTTTCAGCCGTTCCGCTGAAACGATTACGTATTTTTCTGTGCTTGTTCTGGCGAACCACAGATCTGTTGTCTTTACTAACCATCTTTGTTCCACTCCTTTAATTATTTCTTACCAGTCTTACCAACTTTACGTCTGATAACTTCATCAACATACTTGATACCTTTGCCCTTGTACGGTTCAGGCTCTCTCTTGCTTCTGATTTCAGCTGCATACTGGCCGACTTTTTCTTTATCAATTCCTTTAACGGATATGAGGTTCTGTCCTTCAACGGAAACTTCAATTCCCTCAGGGTCAGTCATCTCAACCGGATGTGAATAACCCAGTGAAAGAACAAGCGTCTTGCCGTTCTTCTGAGCTCTGTATCCTACTCCGTTAACCTCAAGTTTCTTCTCAAAACCTTCAGTAACACCAACTACCATATTGTTAATAAGCGTTCTTGTAAGACCGTGCAGTGATTTCATTTTCTTCAAATCGTTAGGTCTTGAAACAGTAACTGTTGTTCCTTCGAGCTTTATCTCCATCTCCGCAGGCAATACTCTTTCGAGTGTTCCTTTCGGTCCTTTTACAGTCACTTTATTATTTTCTGCAATATCGACAGTAACTCCTGCCGGTAAAGCGATAGGCATTCTTCCTATACGTGACATGCCGTGTACCTCCTTAACTGGGTAATGACGGTTTCCCGTCTTTCGATATTAATAGTTTCGTTCTTGCAGAATATTCTGCAGGGTTTCCATATATCCCGGTTTAATTACCAGATATATGCAAGAACTTCGCCGCCGACATTAAGCTTTCTTGCTTCCTTATCGGTAACTACGCCCTGATTTGTTGAAATGATTGCGATACCGAGTCCGCCGAGAACTCTCGGAAGTTCGTCCTTGCCGGCATAGACACGAAGGCCCGGCTTGGAGATCCTTTTGAGACCGGTAATAATCTTTTCATTTTTATCCTTGCCATACTTTAACGTAATGCGTATATTCTTGAAATTGCCGTCATCGACAAGCTCATATTTCTCAATATAACCTTCCTTAAAAAGAATATCAGCTATTGAAACCTTCATCTTAGAAGCAGGAACATCAACTGTATCATGTTTAGATGTATTTGCATTACGGATTCTGGTAAGCATATCTGCGATTGGATCTGTCATCTGATTATCCTCCTAAACTTTCAAAATCTTGCACGGTAAAACGTGCTGTCTACTATAGCTGATATCCTACCAGCTTGCTTTTTTAACGCCAGGAATCTGTCCTTTGTATGCTAATTCTCGGAAGCAAATTCTGCAAATTCCATATTTTCTTAAATAAGCATGTGGACGTCCACAAATTTTACAGCGTGTATATTCTCTTGTGGAGAATTTCTGCTTGCGCTGCTGTTTGATTTTCATCGCGGTCTTAGCCATTGAATTTCCCTCCTTAAATTATTTTTTGAATGGCATATTGAATAATCTCAATAATTCACGTGCTTCTTCATCCGTCTTGGCAGTTGTTACGATAATAACATCCATACCTCTTACTTTATCAATCTTGTCGTACTCGATTTCAGGGAAGATGATCTGTTCTTTGATTCCGAGTGCATAGTTGCCTCTTCCGTCAAATGAATCTGCGCTTACGCCCCTGAAGTCACGAACTCGAGGCAAAGCAAGATTTACAAGTCTGTCAAGAAACTCATACATCTTGTCTCCGCGGAGTGTGGTCTTACATCCTATCGGCATTCCCTCTCTGATTTTAAAGTTCGCTACTGAATTCTTTGCCTTGGTCGTAACAACCTTCTGACCTGCAATAGTCTCAAGTTCCTTTACGGCAACTTCAAGAACCTTGGAATTATCTTTAGCTTCTCCAACACCCATGTTTATAACGATTTTATCAAGCTTTGGCACTTCCATTACATTCTTGTAACCGAATTTTTTTACCATAGCGTCAACTATTTCACTTTTATATAAGTCTTTGAGCCTGCTCACCGTTACAGACCTCCTTTCCTAATTAATCGATAACTTCACCTGTTGACTTTGCAATGCGGACCTTCTTGTCTCCGTCAATCTTAAAGCCTACTCTGGTTATTTTTCCCTTGTGTACATACATAACGTTGGAAATATCAATCGGAGCTTCCTGATGTACGATTCCGCCATTCTGGTTCTGTGCACTTGGTTTGGTGTGTTTTGTAACCATATTGATGCCTTCAACAATAACTTTATGGTTCTTTGCATCAACAGATATTACTTTGCCTTCTTTATCTTTATCCTTGCCTGTAATAACTCTGACAAGATCGCCTTTTTTAATCTTTAATGTTGACACAGCTGTACCTCCTATAATACTTCCGGAGCTAATGAAACAATCTTCATAAACTGTTTGTCTCTTAACTCTCTTGCTACCGGCCCGAAGATACGTGTTCCTCTCGGGTTTTTATCTTCTTTGATAATTACGGCAGCATTATCATCAAATTTAATATATGATCCGTCTTTACGACGAGCGCCCTTAACTGTACGAACTACTACGGCTTTGACTACGTCGCCCTTTTTAACAACGCCGCCTGGTGTTGCATCTTTAACGGTAGCAACTATAACATCACCGATATTAGCATATCTTCTTGTTGAACCACCCATAACCCTGATGCAAAGAAGTTCTTTTGCACCTGTGTTATCAGCGACTCTAAGTCTTGTCTCTTGCTGAATCATGCAGGTAATCCTCCTTCAAAATTATTCGATAAATTACTCGGCTCTGCTGATAAGTTCAACAAATCTCCATCTTTTTCTCTTGGACAAAGGTCTTGTCTCCATAACCTTTACCACATCGCCGATCTGGCATTCATTGTTCTCATCATGTGCCTGTAACTTGTAGGTTCTCTTAACAATCTTGTTATAAAGAGGATGCTTTACATGGTCCTCAACTGCAACTACGATTGTTTTGTCCATTTTATTGCTTATGACCTTGCCGGTACGTGTTTTTCTTAAATTTCTTTCTTCCACAACAATTCCTCCTTCCTCGGATTATTCAGCGGCCTTTGAAGCCATGACTGTCTGGATTCTGGCAATGTTCCTTCTTACTTCTTTGATTCTGCTTGTATTATCCAGCTGATTTGTTGCGTTCTGGAATCTCAAGTTGAATAATTCCTTTTTAGCAGCTACTAATTCTTCGTTTAATTCTGCAGATGTCTTTGCCCTTAATTCTTCTACATACTTATTAATTTTCACTGTTATCACCGCCTTCTAATTCCGCACGTGAAACAACCTTACATTTGAGAGGAAGTTTGTGCATTGCGAGACGTAATGCTTCCCTTGCGATTTCTTCTGAAACGCCGGCAATTTCAAACATAACGCGTCCCGGTTTAACTACTGCTACCCAATATTCAACTCCGCCTTTTCCTTTACCCATTCTGACACCAAGCGGCTTATGGGTATAAGGCTTGTCAGGGAAAATCTTAATCCAAACTTTACCGCCACGCTTAATGTAACGTGTCATTGCAATACGGGCTGCCTCTATCTGTCTTGAGGTTACCCACTTAGGTTCAAGAGCAACAATGCCGTACTCACCATATACTATCTTATTGCCTCTGGTTGCCTTGCCAGCCATTGAACCACGAAACTGCTTACGATGTTTAACTCTCTTAGGTAATAACATTACTGTTCGCTCCCTTCCTTAGATGATTTAACCGGAAGAACTTCACCCTTATAAATCCATACTTTAACACCGACTTTACCGTATGTTGTATCTGCCTCAGCAAATCCATAGTCAATGTCAGCACGCAATGTCTGAAGAGGAATTGTTCCTTCGCTGTAGAATTCCGTACGAGCCATATCTGCTCCGCCGAGACGGCCTGAAACCGATGTCTTGATACCTTTGGCACCAGACTTCATTGTCCTTGTCATAACTGACTTCATAGCTCTTCTGAAGGATACACGGTTTTCAAGCTGAAGTGCAATATTTTCGGCGACAAGCTGCGCGTCATTATCCGGTCTCTTTACTTCTTTAATGTCTATAGACAACTTCTTGTCTGTAAGCTTCTGAACTTCTTTTTTAAGGTTCTCAATGTCAGCTCCGCCTTTTCCTATAACGACGCCCGGTTTAGCTGTATAAATAAATACCTTAACTCTGTCAGAGGCTCTCTCTATCTCAATCTTTGAAATACCTGCGCTGTAGAGTCTGTTCTTGATGAATTTTCTGATATTGTAATCTTCAACAAGATTATCACTGAAATCAGCCTCGGCATACCACTTTGAGTCCCAGTCTTTAATAACACCGACTCTAAGGCCATGAGGATTAACTTTCTGTCCCATGTGTGTTCTCCTTTCTATCTTTCATTAAGCACGATTGTGATGTGGCTCATTCTCTTCTCAATTCTGTATGCCCTTCCCTGTGCTCTTGGTCTTACTCTTTTCATTGTAGGCCCTTTGTTGGCATAACACTCTTCAACAAAAAGATTTTCAGCTTTCATGCCGTTATTATTCTCGGCATTGGCAATAGCCGACTTTAAAAGTTTCTCTATCAATGAAGAAGCATATCTTGGATTATAGGTTACGATTGCAAGAGCGGTCGCAACGTCTTTACCACGGATAGCGTCTAACACAAAGCATGCCTTCTGAACAGGAACCCTAGCGTAAGATAACTTAGCTGACGGCCTTGTGTCCTTGTTGGCATTTCTCTCTCTTTTAATCTGGGATCTATGTCCTTTAGCCATGGATTTTAACCTCCTTTACGAAATCCTGTCAATTAACGAGATTTTGATTTTTTCTCGTCTTTTCCATGTCCTCTGAATGTTCTTGTAGCAACGAACTCTCCGAGCTTATGTCCGACCATATCCTCCGTTACATAAACAGGAACGTGTTTTCTGCCATCATGAACTGCAATTGTATGTCCAACCATCTGAGGAAAGATTGTAGAACGGCGTGACCATGTCTTTATAACCGACTTTTCTCCTGATGCGTTCATCGCATCAACCTTCTTAAGAAGGCTCTCATCCGCAAATGGTCCTTTTTTTAATGAACGTGCCATAAACTTGACCTCCTTTATTTGATGCTCTTACCGTCTCTTCTTCTTACGATAAGCCTGTTAGAAGCTTTATTTTTCTTTCTTGTCTTAAGACCCAGTGCCGGTTTGCCCCAAGGCGTCATCGGTCCCGGACGGCCTACAGGAGCCTTTCCTTCACCACCGCCGTGTGGATGGTCGTTAGGGTTCATAACAGAACCACGTACTGTAGGGCGGATACCCATATGACGCTTACGTCCTGCCTTACCGATGTTAATAAGGCTGTGTTCCGAATTTCCGACTGTTCCGATTGTAGCGCGGCAAATAATAGGAACCATTCTCATTTCTCCCGACGGAAGTCTGAGTGTGGCATATTTGCCTTCCTTAGCCATAAGCTGTGCCGAAACCCCGGCTGTACGAACAAGCTGTCCGCCCCTTCCCGGATAAAGCTCAATATTATGGATTTCAGTACCTACAGGAACATTTTCAAGCGGTAAGCAGTTACCGACTCTTACTTCAGCCTCTGGCCCGTTCATGACTTTCATGCCGTCTGTAAGCCCCTGCGGTGCAAGAATATATCTCTTTTCGCCGTCTGCATAACAGATTAACGCGATATTTGCGGTTCTGTTCGGGTCGTACTCAATTCCGATTACAGTAGCAGGAATTCCATCCTTGTCATTTCTCTTAAAATCAATTATTCTGTATTTCTGTCTGTTTCCGCCGCCATGATGTCTTACGGTAATTTTACCCTGATTGTTACGTCCGGCGTTTTTCTTCTTGCTTGCAAGAAGTGATTTTTCAGGAGTTTTCTTGGTAATTTCCGAAAAATCGGAACCGGTCATATTACGTCTCGACGGTGTATATGGGTTATATGTCTTAATTCCCATTTTCTTTATTCTCCTTTCGATGTCTCTTTGTTAAATACGGCACAATATTTTCATCGTCTTTTCTGCGCCGCAATCTGATTAAAGTCCTGAGAAGATTTCGATATCTGCGCTGTCCTCGGTAAGCTGTACGATTGCTTTCTTCTTGGCAGCTGTCTTTCCGTAAACCATTCCTCTTCTGCGGGTCTTGCCTTCAAGGTTCATTGTGTTAACCTTGGCAACCTTGGTTCCCTCAAACATTTTCTCGACAGCTTCTTTAATCTGAGTTTTATTTGCTTCCGGATGAACAAGGAATGTGTACTTCTTACTGCTCATGTCTTCCATACTCTTCTCTGTTATAACCGGTTTAAGGATTACATCATAATACTGTACGTTTGCCATTATGCATACACCTCCTCGATAGCCGCTACTGCATCCTTGGTAACGATAAGCTTATCATACTTAAGTATGTCGTATACGTTGATTGTATTAGTCAATGCAGTCTTTACATCAGGAATATTTCTTGCTGAAAGAATTACATTCTTGTCATTGTCGTTGAGAACGACCAACGCCTTGTCAGCATTAAGGTTATTAAGAACAGCAACCATTTTCTTTGTCTTGATTTCATCAAAGCTTATGCTGTCCAGTACAATGAGTTTGTCATCAGCCACCTTTGATGTAAGGGCTGATTTAAGAGCAAGATTTTTCTCTTTCTTATTCATCTTAAAAGAGTAATCTCTCGGCTTCGGTGCGAATACAACGCCGCCGCCTGTCCACTGCGGAGCTCTTGTTGAACCCTGGCGTGCATGACCTGTTCCCTTCTGTCTCCATGGCTTACGTCCGCCACCGCTGACTTCGGAACGTGTCTTAGCGCTCTGAGTTCCCTGTCTCTTATTAGCAAGCTGGTTTACAACCGCCATGTGTACAAGGTGTTCATTTATCTCAACACCGAATACGGCATCGTTAAGTTCCATATCGCCAACTTTTTTGCCTTCAATATTGTAAACAGATACCTTTGTCATCTGTGTGTTCCTCCTTCCTGAAAATCAACTATTCAGCTGATTTTACTGTCTCTTTCAATGTTACTAATGATTTCTTGGCTCCGGGAACCGCTCCCTTTACCAAAATTAAGTTATTATCAACATCTACTTTTACCACTTCAAGATTCTGAATGGTAATCTTCTTGGCTCCCATATGACCCGGCATTCCTTTTCCTTTGAATACACGGCTCGGATTGGATGAAGCACCGTTTGAACCCTGATGACGATGGAACTTGGAACCGTGAGCCATAGGTCCTCTTGACTGTCCAAGTCTCTTGATTGCGCCCTGGAAACCTTTTCCCTTGGAAATTGCGGTTGCGTCAACCTTGTCGCCAGCCTCAAAAATATCGGCCTTAATCTCATCTTTCACCGAATAATCGGCAGCGTTCTCAAATTTGAACTCTTTAAGATATCTCTTATAAGAAACTCCGGCTTTGTCAAAATGACCTTTTTCAGCCTTGTTTACGCCGTGTCTGTTTCTGATTTCTTTTTTGCCGTTCTTGTCAACATTTACGATTTTCTCTTTCTTGTCAACAAAACCAACCTGAACTGCTGCGTAACCGTCATTTTCTACAGTCTTAACCTGTGTTACTACACAAGGTCCGGCCTGCAATACGGTTACCGGAACGAGAGCGCCTTCGTCATTGAAGATTTGCGTCATTCCAATCTTAGTAGCTAAAATTGCTTTCTTCATTTAATAATACCTCCTGTTAAATCTACAGCGGTTCGCATGTTCGCGAACATCCTAGAACAGTTAATATAAGTGGAACATACCGCTTATCACTTGGGAAGCAATGCTTCGCTTGGGATGCCGTACTTATATGTTGCTTCTATATTAAACCCTTCAGGACTACTAACTAAATAATTTCCGACGATGAATAATTACCTGTTCTTCATCTTAATGTCGATGTACACACCTGCCGGCATCTCTAATCTTGAGAGTGCGTCAACAGTCTTCTGTGTCGGAGTAATGATATCGATTAATCTCTTGTGTGTTCTCTGCTCAAACTGCTCTCTTGAGTCTTTGTACTTATGAACAGCTCTGAGGATTGTAACTACTTCCTTCTTGGTAGGAAGAGGTACAGGTCCGCTCACCTGAGATCCTGTCTTCTTTACAGTCTCGATAATTTTCTTAGCTGACTGGTCCACCAACTGATGGTCGTAAGCTTTAAGTGTGATTCTCATTACTTGACTTGCCATAAAAAAAGCCGCCTCCTTTTCGTACTTATAAATCTGATGCAATGTTATTTTGCATCTCAGTACAACAAGTGGTGACTGTACACATCCCCGTGTGTGTCGCGTTTCTCAACAGAAAAAAGAAGCTTAACTTCTTTACCGCGACCGTATCACGGTCATCTCTGCCTGCGGCAGATGGTAAGTTGTACAGTGACTTGTCGTCAGTTTCCTAACTTGACATTCGCTCCACGGAAAACCTGCCTCAAAGGGCAGCAACCTCACGCTTCATCGCTATCAATGTCACAGCGAATACTAGTATATAGTATAAACGACAAAATTGCAATACCAAATAATTGTTTTTTTTATAAAACAATTTGTATTGCAATTCTGCCGCAATAAATTTTTATTTTCCTTATTCTATAGGTTTGAAATCCGAAGCCGGGTGCTTGCACCAAGGACAGATAAAATCATCCGGAAGAACCTCGCCCTCATATATATATCCGCACACCGTGCATATAAAGCCTTTTTTGCGGGCCGCCGGCGCAGGGCTTGTCTTAATGTTGCTCTGATAGTAAGCATACGTCACGGATGGATCCTCAGACAAAACGACTCCGTCCACAACATCCGCAAGAAAAAGCGTATGCGTACCCAAATCGGTCATTGACACGACTTTTGCCGACATATAGGCATTGACTTCATCCGCGATATATACAATGCCGTTGTCCGCGCGGCTGAATGTAATGTTCTCAAGCTTGTCCGTATCGCGCCCGCTCTGAAAGCCCCAATGCTTATATGTCTCGAATTTGGATTTTTCAGTCAGAACCGAAACGTTAAACTCTCCGGTACGCACAATCATATCGTGCGTGTAATTCTGCTTATTCACCGCAACAATAATCCTGTTGGGCGTTGTTGTAACCTGCGAAACCGTATTGACAATACAGCCGTTGTCTTTGTCCCCCTCTTTGGCAGTGAGTACGAACAGCCCGTAAGTCAGCTTATACATTACCTTATTATCCATCGCATATTCCTCCTGTAATTTGCCGTATTTTAATTGTGCCGAAAAAAATCCTGTATATAGTATAACATATACACAAAGAAAAAACACAATAAATATTATATGATTTTCTGAAATATGCGTTTATTTATTGTTATTCAAAATAATTCAGATAAACATCTTCAAGATTTGCAGCCGCATGTTCCCATAATAATATGTCATCTACCGGCATTTGCATATCAAACAGGCTTATCTTATTGTCTTGAGCATTTACTCCATTATCATAAGCCTCTGCCGATAATTATTTTTTTGACTTGCAATGACACCGCATGTATAATATGAGTGTAAATTTGATATAAAAGGGAGAAATTATATATTATGTGGATTGCAGACGGTTGGAATGATTATGAGGTCATAGATACATCATCAGGAGAGAAGCTTGAGCGCTGGGGAGACTATATTCTTGTCCGCCCGGACCCTCAGGTAATCTGGAACACGGAAAAGAAAAATCCCGGATGGCGCCGCATGAACGGCCATTATCACAGAAGCAGTAAGGGCGGCGGTGAATGGGAATTTTTCAATCTGCCCGAACAATGGTCCATAAACTACAAAAACCTCACATTTAATCTTAAGCCCTTTTCCTTCAAACATACCGGCCTTTTCCCCGAGCATGCCGCCAACTGGGATTGGTTCGGCTAAAAAATCCTGAAAGCCGGAAGGCCTGTCAAGGTACTCAATCTTTTTGCATATACGGGCGGAGCAACTCTCGCCGCCGCTGCCGCAGGGGCAAGCGTAACCCATGTTGACGCTTCCAAGGGCATGGTCAGCTGGGCAAAAGAAAACTCCGTCTCATCAGGACTTGGCGATGCCCCGGTTCGCTGGCTTGTGGATGACTGCGTCAAATTTGTTGAAAGGGAAATCCGGCGCGGCAACCGTTACGACGGAATTATTATGGACCCGCCATCATACGGAAGAGGGCCGAAAGGTGAAATATGGAAAATAGAAGATTCCATATATCCTTTTGTGTGTCTCTGCGAAAAGCTTTTATCTGACAATCCGTTGTTTTTCCTTATAAACTCATACACAACAGGACTGGCTCCGTCCGTACTGACATACATGATGGGCTCGGCGATATGTCCGAAGCATGGCGGACATGTGGAATCTGACGAAATCGGGCTGCCCGTAACGGAAAGCGGTCTTGTTCTGCCATGCGGTGCAAGCGGGCGCTGGGAGTGCTGATGCCGCTCCCGGCGCCGCGTCAAGCAGGCATATATAATCACTTGCCGATGACATCACTCAGAATGGCTTTCCACAGTGTGAGGGGTTCCGTCGCACCTACTGTAAAAATTATCAATATATTGGTTCTCTTCATTGGAAAACTGCGTGCGGTCCATTTCTTTAATGGCGTTGTACCATGCGTTGTCTGTACCCTGCCATTCCAGATTAACAAAAAAAGCGTTTGAATAATGCAAAACGTATGCCTCTTTATCGGTTCGTTTCTGTGCATTGTATATCACTTTTTTGACAACCTCTGCCCGCTGTTCTTCGCTCAGCTGTCTACATGCGCTATCCTGTGATAGCATTACCTCCTCGAATTCCATCATCTTGAATCTATAAAGGTTATCTCCTCCTGTTTCATATGGAGGAAGCTCCGAATCTATATAAATATCCATTATCAACTCTGCATAATCATCCCTATCCACAAGCTCAGATACGGCATCACAGTTTTTAATCCAGTGATTTAGGGCGGCTTCCGCCTGTTCCCAAAGATCAACAGTCATGGGTTCATCCTTTACATATTCCAGTGCCGTTTCAATTAACTCTGCTGTAGATATATACGCATTTTCATCTTCTCCGTCAACAGCGATGGATTTAGTGGCGTTTTCCTGTACTTTTGTATTCCCGGCTTCGCTGTTTTTCTCACAGGCAGGCAACAATCCTGCAAACATCACGATTACTGCTGCCAATATTATTTTTTTCATAAAAGTGCCTCCCATAATAATCTTTGTTTTTCTCTTGTTAACTCGCTTTTTCTTACGTTTTCATATCTTCATAGAGATGTTATCTAAGTAGATGCCATTCCCCT
>CALWMX010000152.1 GCA_944382105.1 uncultured Butyrivibrio sp. | reverse complement strand
TAAGCAGGCAGGTATCGGGCAAAGGCTGAATATCAATGTGAGGGACGGAATAATATATGCCGATGTAACTGGCAGAGAGAGTGTTTTGAGGTAATATTATGAGTATAGAAGAAAACTTTGCAAAACTGGATGAAATTATAGCATCGCTTGAGAATAAGGATATACCTCTGGATGAGGCGTTTAAGGAATACGAAAAAGGTATAAGGCTTGTGAAGCAGTGCAGCGGGGCAATTGACAAGATTGAAAAGGATATAATCACGCTGCAGAACGGGGATGACGAGGATGTGCAGGATGAATTTTGAGGATCTGATGAAGGCAAAAGTAAGTGAGGCAGACAAAATAACGGACGGTTTTCTGCCGTTGTCAGGAAGGTTCAACAGTGAACTTACAGAGGCGATGAACTACAGCGTAAAGGCAGGCGGAAAGAGACTGCGTCCTGTAATAATGATGAGCTTTTACAGGCTTTTTGGGGGATCCGGAAAGGTCGTGGAACCGTTTATGGCAGCTATGGAAATGCTTCATACTTACTCGCTGGTGCATGATGACCTTCCGGCCATTGATAATGACGATTACAGACGGGGAGTGTACACCACCCATAAAAAATACGGTGAGGCTTTGGCGGTGCTGGCCGGAGACGGACTTTTGCATCAGGCATATGAAACGGCGGTTAAGGCTTTTGATTATGAAGCAGACAATGATAATGTCATAAAGGCATTAAGGATTTTTGCAGACAAGACCGGCGTGAACGGAATGCTCGGCGGTCAGGCTGCGGATGTTGTCAATACCGGAAAAATTATTGATGATGATTTGATGTATTATATATACGAGCATAAGACCGGGGCGCTTATTGAAGGCTCAATGATGATTGGCGCAGCGCTTGCGGGCGCAGACGACGACTGCATTGAAACCGTCAGAAAAACAGGCTCATTGATAGGTCTTGCATTTCAGATTAAGGATGATTTGCTTGATATTTACGGCAGCGAAAAGGCGCTTGGGAAGCCTGTCAACAGTGACAGCCGCAATAATAAGAAAACATATGTTACCGTCAACGGAAAAGACAAATCACAGGCAGATATTTTGAGATTTACCGAAGAGGCGGTTTCGCTTCTTGATACGGTCGGCGGCAACGAAGAGGAAAGAATATTTCTTAGGCAGCTGTTTAAATATCTCACTTCCAGAAACAGCTGAGGACGTAAAGCATAAATCCGTATATAGGAGATTATATGATACTTGAAAAAATAAATCATGCCAATGACATAAAGAAAATACCGGCCGAAGAATACGGTTTGCTTGCCGATGAAATCAGGGAGCGCATTATAGAATGCGTAGGGAGAAACGGAGGGCATCTTTCGGCCAGCCTGGGAGTTGTGGAACTTACTATGGCTCTCCACTTGATTCTTAATCTCCCGGATGATAAAATAATCTGGGACGTGGGGCATCAGTCATACGCCCATAAGCTTCTCACGGGAAGAAATGCGGATTTTGACACTCTCCGACAGCATGGCGGAATAAGCGGCTTTCCCAGTATTGCAGAGAGCGACTGTGACGCTTTCGGCACAGGTCACGCTTCCACATCTCTCTCGGCTGCTCTTGGCTTTGTGAAGGCGAGAGAGCTTAACGGCGGAAGCAATACGATAGTTGCGGTTATAGGAGACGGAGCGCTTACCGGAGGAATGGCTTATGAAGCCCTTAATAACTGCGGAGATGTGAACAGTAATTTTATAATCATACTTAACGATAACGACATGTCCATATCGCCAAGCGTCGGCGGGATTTCAAAGGTTCTCAATAATGTAAGGACGGGACAGAAATATAATGACCTCAAATACAGCGTTAAAAACAGGCTTGCCAAAATTCCGGGTTACGGCGAGGAACTCATAGGCAAAATCCACAAGACCAAAAGCTCCATAAAACAGTTTTTTATTCCGGGAATGCTTTTTGAGGATATGGGAATAACATATCTTGGGCCGGTGGACGGACATGACATAAATAAGCTTATCAGGACAATAAAGCTGGCCAAACGTGTAAATCACGCTGTGCTGATACATGTGCATACCCAAAAAGGACACGGCTGTCCTTATGCCGAGAAAAAACCGTCATTTTATCATGGCATAGATGCTTTCGACGTGGAAAACGGGGAACCGTACAGCAATGGAAAAATACGGACATATTCCGATGTGTTTTCTTCCGCTATAATAAAATGCGCCAAAAAGGACGATAAGATTGTGGCTGTTACAGCGGCAATGAGTGACGGGACGGGGCTTAAAAGGTTTGAAAAGCTTTTCCCGGACAGATTTTACGACGTGGGAATTGCGGAAGAACATGCGGTGACTTTTGCCGCCGGGATGGCAGCGGCAGGATATAAGCCGTATGTGGCGGTTTATTCTTCATTCTTACAGAGAAGCTTCGACCAGATACTGCATGATGTGTGTATTCAGAAGCTGCCGGTGCGCTTTATTGTGGAGAGAGCGGGAATAGTAGGAAAAGACGGAATTACACATCAGGGAATATTTGATTTATCATATATGAATATAATACCGGGAATGACTGTTATGGCGCCCAAGAACCGTTTTGAATTTCGCGACATGATAGAATTTACGGCGAATTTTGACGGGCCGGTGGCTATAAGGGTTCCGAGAGGGGCAGCCTCGGATGTATATTCGGACGTAAGAAATCCTGTTGAATACGGAAAGTCCGAGTTTCTTAAAGGGGGAAGCAAGGTGGCGATTTTGGCTGTGGGAACAGGCGTCGAGATTGCCGGACAGGTGATAGAGCTGCTTAAACCCCGCGGGATTGATCCTGCGCTTGTCAATGCAAGATTTGTGAAGCCTTTGGACGAAAAGCTTATAGACAGCCTTGAAGGCAAATACCGACTCATTGTGACTATTGAGGAAAACGTGCTTAAAGGCGGATATGGCGAGAGCGTACTGGAGTATGTTAATTCATGCAATATGGATATAAAGGTGTATAATGCGGCTTTAAAAGACGAATTTATCGAACACGGCAGCGTGGATTATCTCAGGGACAAATACGGACTTAACGCGGATGTCATCAGCAGTAATATCATTAATATGATAAAATAAAAGAAACAGGCAAAGGATATGTTCTATGAAAGAAAGGCTTGATGTACTCTTGGTGGAACGCAGGCTTGCGGATTCCAGAGAAAAGGCCAAGGCGGTAATAATGTCGGGAATTGTATATGTCAACGGCCAGAAAGAGGATAAGGCCGGACAGACTTTTGATGTGACAAGCAGCATTGAACTGCGCGGTCAGACACTCAAATACGTGAGCCGGGGAGGGCTTAAGCTTGAGAAAGCCATGGCAGAATTTCCCGTTAATCTTGATAAGGCGGTGTGTATGGACGTGGGTTCATCCACAGGCGGTTTTACCGACTGTATGCTGCAAAACGGCGCGGCAAAAGTATATTCAGTAGATGTAGGGCACGGCCAGCTTGCATGGAAACTGAGACAGGACGAACGGGTCGTTGTTATGGAAAAAACAAATATAAGATACGTTACTCCGGATGACATAGATGATGCGCTTGATTTTGCCAGTATAGACGTATCATTTATTTCCCTTACGAAGGTGCTTCTTCCGGTCAGGAGCCTTCTTCGCCCGGACGGAGAGGTCGTATGTCTGATAAAACCACAGTTTGAAGCGGGACGTGACAAAGTAGGGAAAAAGGGCGTTGTCCGTGACAAATCGGTTCATATCGATGTGATTGAGAAAGTTACGGCGTATGCTTCCGGTATCGGGTTTGACGTGTCGGGTCTCTCTTTTTCTCCGATAAAAGGTCCCGAGGGTAATATAGAATATCTTGCCTATCTTAAGAAAACCGATAAACCTGCCGGGGATATATCCGGTAATATAGACATTGTTAAAGTGGTTGAAGAATCTCACAACAATCTTTAGAATCCATACAATTTTGGGGAACGCTGTAAAGAAGCGCCACAGAGGTCATTATGAATAATTTTTATGTGATTGCCAATTCCGAGAAAGATACGGGGTTTAAGCTCACCGATAAAATAAGTGAATATATTGTTTCCAAAGGAAGAAAATGTATCTGTCAGAAACTGGATTCCGAAAACGGCAGCCGCAGATATAATCTTGCCGACGCAGGACTCATACCGGAGGATACTGACTGCGTCATAGTTTTGGGAGGCGACGGGACGCTTATTCAGGCGGCGCGGGACCTGAGCGGGCTTAATATACCGGTATTCGGAATCAATATAGGAACACTTGGATATCTTACGGAGATTGACAGGGAACAGGCGTTTCCCGCCATAGATAAGCTTATTGCGGACGATTATTATGTTGACAGGAGGATGATTCTCCGGGGCGTGGTTTACCGCGGCGGCAAGAAGCTTTATTCGGATATTGCGCTGAATGACATTGTTGTCAACCGCATGGGTTCTCTCAAGATTATCAATTTTGATATATATGTAAACGGCGAATTCCTGATTACATATCCGGCCGACGGACTAATAGTTTCAACTCCCACGGGCTCGACGGCGTATAACCTGTCGGCGGGAGGTCCGATTGTCAGACCCCAGACAGAGTGTATTTTGATGACGCCGGTATGTCCTCATCTGCTAAACAAAAGCAGTGTGGTTTTCGGCGGGGATGATGTGCTTGAAATAAGAATGACGCCTGTCAGGGCAGGAGTTGAAGAGCGGGTGGTAACATTTGACGGGACGGATTATATTAAGCTTGTTGAAGGCGACAGAATCGTGATTTCCAAATCGGATACACAGGCAAGCCTTATCAGAATAGCGAAGCATAATTTTCTTCAGATTTTAAGGAATAAACTGACATAGGAGAGTAGAACGGATTGAAAACAGACAGACAGAGCAAAATAATAGAAATAATAGGCAGAAACCATATCGAGACACAGGAGGAACTGGCTGAAGAGCTTAACAAAGAAGGGTATAACGTAACACAGGCAACCGTCTCGAGGGATATCAGGGAGCTCAATCTTACCAAGGTATCCGAAGGAGGAAGACAGAAATATGTTGCCTTAAAGCAGGATGACAGCCATCTTAAGGACAAATATAAGCGTGTTCTTAAGGAAGGCTTCTCCTCAATGGATATGGCACAGAATATACTTGTAATAAAAACCGTTTCCGGTATGGCAATGGCGGTTGCAGTTGCACTTGACGCCATGAACTGGAGCGAAGTAGTCGGTACCATTGCGGGCGATGATACGATTATGTGTGCAATAAGGACTGTTGACGACACGATTTCCATAATGGATAAAATACGTAAAATCGTTTATTAAAACCATGTCTGAGGGGGATTTAAACAGTGGATAAGCTTTCTGCGGAAAGGACATATTATGTTATTG
Organism: uncultured Butyrivibrio sp.; assembly: GCA_944382105.1. Classification (GTDB taxonomy): domain Bacteria; phylum Bacillota; class Clostridia; order Lachnospirales; family Lachnospiraceae; genus Eshraghiella. The sequence goes on along the minus strand of CALWMX010000152.1, from coordinate 1,355 downwards.
AGTTTACATGTAAAAAATCTTGCTCTTGTTGAGGAGGCGGAGATTGAATTCGGGAAAGGTCTTAATATACTTACGGGAGAAACAGGGGCAGGAAAGTCAATAATACTCGGTTCCGTTAATCTGGCGCTTGGGGCAAAGGCCGGCAAGGAGGTAATCGGAAGATACGGCGATTACGCTTTTGTGGAGCTTGCTTTTCTTATTGAAGACCACAGCAAAATTTCAGAACTCAACGGGATGGATATTTTTCCGGAGGAGGGAATCCTCACAATAAGCAGACGCATCATGGAGGGGAGGAGCGTTATAAAGGTCAACGGCGAGACTGTCACGGCCGCGCTTGTGAGACGGATAACGTCAATTCTGATTGATATTCACGGCCAGCATGACCATCAGTCGCTTTTATACAAGCAAAATCATCTTACCATATTGGACAAGTATGCCAAAGACGAGCTTGATTCATACAAGGAAAAACTTCAGGAAGCATACACACAGTACAATCTGGCCCAAAAAGAACTTAAAAAATTTACAATCACCGATGAAGAGAGAAGCAGAAATATTTCTTTTCTTGAGTTTGAAATTCAGGAAATCGAAAATGCAGGACTGAAAGACGGAGAGGATGAACTTGTGGAGGAAAAATACCGCAAAATCGTCAATTCCAGAAAGATTGCAGAGCAGCTTGCCGTGGTGAGGCAGTATATGGACGGGCAGGACGGGTCGGCTTCGGAATTTACAAGCCGCGCCTACTCTTCGCTTAACGGCGTGCTGCAGTATGACAGCGGGCTTGAACCTCTGCTTACCCAGCTGGGTGATATTGACAGTCTTATTTCTGATTTTAACAGGGATATGGCGGATTACGCGCAGGGTCTTGACTTTGACGGACAGGAATTTGCGGAAACCGAAAGCAGGCTTGATTTAATCAATAATCTTAAAGCGAAATACGGTAATACTATAGAACAGATTAACGAATATTGTACCGAAGCGAAAGCAAAGCTTGATTTTTACAATGATTATGAAAATAATCTTTTAAAAACGCGCAGTCTTGCAGAGGATAAATACCGCCAGGCAAAAGAAATATGCAGGCAAATCACGAGGATAAGAACCGAGGCGGCAGGAAGGCTTGCGGCGGAGATATGCCGTTCGCTGGAGGACCTGAATTTTGAACAGGTGAAATTCGATATGGAAATCCGTCCTCTCAGGGAAATAACATCAAACGGGGCGGACGAAGCGGAATTTATGATTTCCGTCAATCCGGGAGAAGAACTCCGTCCGCTTGCCCAAATTGCATCCGGAGGCGAACTTTCCAGAATTATGCTGGGTATTAAGTCGGTTCTTGCAAAAAAGGACGATACGGAGACTCT
>CALWMX010000151.1 GCA_944382105.1 uncultured Butyrivibrio sp. | reverse complement strand
CAACCAGCGCTATATCATCTTATGAATCCGGCAACAGATATCCGTCCTATGAAGTTTTGATAAAATACTCCAAGATATTTCATGTAACCACTGATTATCTTCTGGGTATCGAAAGCCTTGACACCGTTGACGTATCCGACCTTACCAAAAAGGAGAAGGAAACGGTTATACAGGTTATAAACACTTTTATTGACGCCAGAAAATAACCGTTTCGTCATTTGCCGGGGTATTTTATGACCGAGACCACGTCATAACCGGCAAGCCTCTGCCTTCCTTCAAGCCCTGCAAGCTCCATCAGGAAAACAATCTTGACAACCTTTCCGCCGAGGCTTTCAACCATGCCGATAATGGCCTGTGTTGTTCCTCCCGTGGCAATCAAATCATCGATAATTACAACCTTTTGTCCGGGCTTGATTGAATCCTTGTGCATTTCAATTGCTGCCGAACCGTACTCCAAATCATATACTGCCTCTATCGTTTCACGCGGCAGCTTGCCCTTCTTGCGTACCGGCACAAATGATTTATGGTTCTTGTAGGCAATCGGAACGCCGAAAATAAATCCTCTGGACTCAGGACCCACGATTACATCATAATCGGCATCTCCTATAAGACTGTCCATACTGTCAACTGCCAGCGCCAATCCGTCCGCATCCTGTATGACGCTTGTGACATCCCTGAACATTATCCCTTTTTCGGGAAAATCCGGTATGGTTTTAACGTATTCTTCTATTTTTTTCATAAAACACCTCTCTCACTGTTTATCTATCCTATAGCCCGTGATACATATCTGTATTCTCTTTCTCCCTCCGAAATCATTGACCTCAGGATAATATGTACAGGATATCCTGCCTTTTCTTTTATAAACCTCTTCAAGCTCCGTACATGGAAAAAATCCTACCGCTTCCATTGTAAAACCGTTGTCTTTGCAAAGCACAAGCTTCGTGTAAGCGCCGTCTTTTCCTATTGCCCTTATGCTTCTTACCGCAAGATTTTTATCTGCAAACACAGGCTTGGGATTTGCTTTGCCGAAAGGCTCAAGCATTTCAAGCTGGCCTATAAGCGTTTCTGTTATATATTCAAGAGGCATCGGAACATCTATCCATACCGTTTCAATGAGATTATCGTCGTTCAACCCGCAGATGCTGTTGATTTTCCGGCGGAAGGGCTCTATATTTTCTTCGGGAAGGGAAAGCCCTGCAGCCATTGGATGGCCTCCGAATCTGGTAAAAAATTCACTGCACTCCGACAGCTTTTCAAACATATTGAAACATTCTATGGAACGTGCCGACCCCTTGACTCCTTCTTCCGCCCTTGTGAGTACAATGGCAGGCCTGTAATACCGTTCCCTTATACGCCCTGCCACAATTCCGGCAATGCTTTCATGGCAGTCGGGAAGAAAAATCACAAGGACTTTGTCATCTTTGATGCTGCTGTTTTCCACCAGCTTTGCCGCAAGCTCCACCGCTTCCGACGTAAGTTTTTTACGTTCGTCATTAAGCTCTTTAAGCTCTCCCGCATGTCGTTCCGCCAAGGCCCTGTCCTCCGTTAAAAGCATGCTCAAAGCTCTTTTGGCAGAATCAAGCCTTCCGCTTGCATTGAGACACGGGCCGATTACAAAGCCTATATGATATGCGCTGAGGTTCTCTTTTTTTATGCCGGTGAGCGTCATCAGCGCTTTAAGGCCGTAATTATCCGTTTCGGCCACCAGCTTAAGTCCCTCGCGTACAATTATCCTGTTTTCATCCAGCAGGTCCACGATATCGCCCACAGTGGCTATGGCGGCAAACTGCAGCAGTTCGGAAAGTATGGTTTTGGCTGCGCCGTAATATTCAAGCATACATTCCATGAACTTATATGCAATTCCTGCCCCGCAAAGCATCTTAAAGGGATACGGACAATCGCTTCGTTTAGGGTCGACAACGGCGTCCGCAGGAGGAAGCCTGTATTCTCTGGCGCCGTTTTTTTCGTCATACTGTACGTCGTGATGGTCAGTCACCACAACGGTCATCCCCAGCTTTTTTGCATATACAATCTGCTCGATTGCCGCAATCCCGTTGTCACATGTCAAAATAACCTCAATGCCTGCCTCATACGCCTGTTTTATCAGGTTTTCATTGATTCCGTAACCGTCCGCAATTCTGTCCGGAACCTCGTAATCCACATGGGCCCCGCAGGCTTTTAATCCTTTAAACAAGATATAGATGGAACAAATTCCATCTATATCATAATCACCTATAATGCGTATTTTCCGGTTTCGGTCAATTGCATCCGATATTATGCCGACCGCTTTATCCATATCCTTCATAAGCATCGGATTATGCAGAGACTCCATTGTACCGTTAAGATACATATCAATATTCCGGTCTCCGTCAATATCCCGGTTACGGATGATTCTGGCAACAACCGGGTCGATGCCGAAGCGTCCCGCGATAATGTCAAAATCCGCTTTCTTGGAATATATACGCCATCTCTGCATATCTAATTCTCTTTCTTAAGCGCTCTCTTATATGATGCTTTCTTCATTACAAACCAGAGCGCTCCGGAAATGCATACTGACGAATATGCACCTGCTATGATTCCCACCATAATCGGTGCGGCAAACTCCCTGATTGACGATACACCCATTATAAAGAGTATAAGCACCATTATAAATGTTGTGAGCGATGTGTTAATGCTCCGTGAAAGCGTCGAAGTAATACTGTTGTTGACAACCTCGGCAAGAGATTCCTTCTTCATCACCTTCATATTTTCCCTTATGCGGTCAAATATAACTATGGTAGCATTGATTGAGTAGCCCACTATAGTAAGTATGCAGGCGATAAAAGTATTTCCCACTTTAGTTCTTGATATCGCATAAAAGCTGAGAACAATAAGCACATCATGCAGAAGGGCTATAATAGCGCTTGTAGCAAATTTAACATCCCTGAAACGTATCCATATATAAATAAGCATACATACGGTTGCCACCGAAATTGCTATAATGGCGTCCCTTCTCATCTCCGAGCTGACCGTGGCGCTGATATTATCATAACTTACCACATTATTGTCGGTTGTATCAATTCCGAATTCATCTTCCAGAACATCGTTAAGAGCTTTTCTCTGGTCGGAATCAAGCATCTGCATCTTGAATACTATCGTGTTGTCCCCTTTTACCTGCTGCTGCTGAACGGTATTGGTTCCCGTAGCCTCTTTAATCAGCGGAATAATATCATTCTCAACCTCCTCAAGAGTATACTCCTCATTGAATGTAATGCTTGCCGATGTACCGCCGGTGAAATCAAGGTCAAAGTTGAACACTCCGTCTCCCCTTACTCCATGTACCGCAAGAAAAGCGATTCCGGTTGCAATCACAAGGCACGGGAGAGAGAAAAACAGTTTTCTCTTGCTGAGGAATCCAATCGACTTTCTCTTTTTGGCTGTTCCGTACATTGAAACCTTATCGCAGCCGCAGTGATAGAGAAGCAGAAGCACCCATCTCGTTACAAGCAGTGCCGTAATCATTGATAAAACTATACCTATTCCAAGAGTAATCGCAAAGCCTCTTACAGGGCCTGTCCCGATTATTCCCAGGATAACCGCCGCGATAAGCGTGGTCACGTTGCCGTCAACAATCGCCGAGAGAGATTTCTGAAAACCTGATTTGATAGCGCCCCTCAGCGTCATTCCGGATGAAATGTCTTCCCTTATTCTGGCAAATATAATTACATTGGCATCCACTGCCATTCCCACCGACAATATGATGCCGGCAATACCCGGCAGCGTCAGCGTCAGGTTGAATACATTGAGTATAAGCAGCATCGCCGCAGTATATACTATAAGAGCTATATTGGCCGCGACGCCCGGTATTCTGTAGTATGCAATCATAAATATGAACAAAAGAACAAATCCGATTATGCCGGCAAGAATACTTGACTGTATCGCCTCCTGGCCAAGCGTTGCTCCAACCACCTTTGAGCTTACCTCTTCAAGCTCAACGGGAAGAGCGCCGATTCTTATATACGATGCGATATTCTGGGCTTCCTCAAGGGAACTCATGCCGTTTATTACGCCGGAGCCCGCGGTTATTTTATTTTCCACCTCCGGAACGCTGATGAATGTTCCGTCATAGTATACACCGATTGACCAGTGGCTTGCAGGTTCCACTGCTCTTCCCGTGGCTTCGGCGAATTTGTCCGCTCCCTCATCGGTGAGTTCAAATGCAACTACGGGAATTCTGTTTCCGTTGGTATCAGTCTCATACACTCCCTGACAATCCTTAATATCGTCCCCGGTAAGGATGATTGAACCGTCCGCCTCAAGCTCATCAAGGGTTCTGAGGAGATGCCAGCCATATAATGTATTGCCGTCTTCATCCTCGTATTCACCATATTCGTAATTGGCGGTTTTTCCGTCGCTTCCGTATTCAATGATAAAATATATTGAACCTGGTTTGCCAAGGTCTTCAAGCACCTTTTCGGCATCATCCGCTCCCGGTATCTCAATCGTCACCTTGTCGGAGCCTTCGGAATATACCTGAGCGCCGTCATATTCCGAGAGACGCGCCTGCATCTTATATACCGTATCCGACAAATCCTGCGACGAGACATCGCCAAGAGCGCGGTAAGTGATACTGACGCCTCCCGCAAGGTCCAGACCAAGAGTTATGTTTTCGGCTTTTCCTTTACCGCCGCCCCATCCCACAAGCACGGTGTAACACATTAACCCGATAACAGCCACAAGGGCAATTACGGATATAATTTTTTTCCAAGCTTTCATATTTTCCTCCTGAAAAATTGTTTTATTCTGCAAGCGCACATTTTATCATTATTGCGCACTCAACTCTCTTCTGCTGCAATCTGCATGCAATATCGTAAGGTTCGTTGATGTCCCCGTTAAAATTATATGCATTGGCCGCACAGCCTCCGCTGCAATAAAATTTGCAGAAACAATCCCTGCATTTATCCTTGGTATATACATTGCTGTAATTAAAGCCTTTTCTTATGTCAGGCGACTTTATTCCTTCCCAGACATTGCCCATGATGAATTCCTCATGCCCTACAAACTGGTGGCACGGATATAAATCGCCCCATGGGGTAACCGCAAGATACTCTGTTCCGCAGCCGCAGCCTGACAGTCTCTTGTAAACGCATGGCCCGCCGGTCAAATCTATCATAAAATGAAAGAAATTGAATCCTCTTCCCTCACGTTCACGCTTTATCATCTCAACGGCCAGCTTATCGTACTCATCATATATTTCGGGCAGGTCCTCCATCCTCAGCGCATAATCTTCGCTTTCATCTGCCACCACAGGCTCCATTGAAATCTGTTTGAAACCCTTATCTGCCAGATCAAGCACATCCTTTGAAAAATCAAGGTTGTTGCGCGTGAATGTACCTCTGACATAATAATCCGTCTGATTGCGTGACTCTGCCGCCTTCTGAAATTTCGGCATTATCAAGTCATAGCTTCCAGTCCCGTTCCTGAACGGCCTCATTTTATCGTGAATTTCCTTGCGCCCGTCAACACTGAGAACAAGATTGCCGCATTCCTTGTTGACAAAATCAAGTATCTCATCGTTAAGCAGTACGCCGTTGGTGGTCATGGTGAAACGGAATTTCTTATCGTTAGTCTTTTCAAGCTCTCTTCCGTACCTGACAATTTCTTTGACCACATCAAAATTCATAAGCGGCTCACCGCCGAAAAAATCCACCTCCAGATTACGTCTCATTCCGGAATTGGCCACCAGAAAATCGAGCGCTTTTTTGCCAACCTCCGCACTCATAAGAGCACGTCTTCCGTGATACTCGCCTTCCTCAGCAAAACAATATTTGCAGGCCAGGTTACAGTCATGCGCTATGTGAAGGCACATTGCCTTGACAATATTGTCTTTGGCCTTCTGTTCCGTAAACTGTTCTATACATGTCTCATATATATCGTCTGTAAAAAGCACGCCGTCGTCCTTAAGCGCCTGTATTTCCCCGCATGCTTCTTCAATATTCTCCGCAGAATACTTGTCGGAAAGCATGTCCTTAATCGTTTCTACGGTGTTATCCTGAAACAATGGTATAATATCATATACTATTTCATCCACAACATGTACCGAGCCGCTGTTGACATCCAGAACAATATTATAACCGTTGTTTTTGTACTGATGAATCAAAATTGCCTCCTCGCAGAGCTTTCCGTGGACTGCATAATCCTGCGTTTACATTAACTGCTGTTCACACTAAGAAGAGAGTGCCGGTGTCTTAGTCGTTACATCCTAAGGTAACTCTCGGTCCTCACACTCTCTTACAGCTCCGCTTATTCAAAATAAACCTATTTGTTCTCGCAGCTCTGGTTGCCGACGGTGCATGACGTCTTGCAAGCCGACTGGCATGATGTCTGGCACTCTCCGCATCCTCCGTTTTTTGCTGTCTCTTTAAGATTCTTTGTGGTAATAGTCTTAATATGCTTCATTATGTATATCCTCCTTATAAAGCTTCACAAGCTGTCATGAAGCCTGCTTTTGAATTATATCCAGTTGATTATATCATAAACGTCCGGATATTAAAAGTATTTTTTACTGTTTTTCCCGCCCTCTCAGTTTTTGCTGAAGTATACTACCTTAAAGCCGTCTGCGTAATCTGCCGCAAATTCTCCTGTAATCTCAATTCCCGAAGTATTCACGGTATCAAATGTATATTTCATAATATTACCGTCCTGCCAGCCCGTGAAGTGTACGTTAATTCCAATCTCATCGCTCAATTCAAAGCCAGTTTCTCCCATATGGTACCTGAGACTGAGCGCACTCATTGACGATGCCTGAATAAGCCTGTTTTCATCACATTCCAGCACCTCCGTCACCTGTCCTGCCGAAGTCTCATACACAACGGCGCATTTGGTGCTGTCAGGCGACCATACGGTCTGCAAATCAGAAGCCGTCCACTCATAATACATCAGTTTACTGTCCTCCACACGACGGGAAATCCTGTAGCCGTTCCCATTGGCGGTCCGGATTTGCTTGATGTAAAGAGTTATGCTTTTATCAGGCGAGGTAGATTTTTTTTGCAGAAAATACAAATCGTCCTTCAGAACATAATATGCTATTCCAAACACTGCCACGGCCGTGACCAGCATGAGTATGACAAACGGCTTATTTGATTTATGTTTTCTTACGGCTGACATTCTTCCTCCGGTAATCTTTAGCTTAAAATTCAGTTTAAAAAATACCGTAAACGGTGTTTACGGTATTAACAGTGCAGTCGGCGGGACTTGAACCCGCACCCAAGCAATATGGACTAGATCCTTAGTCTAGCGCGTATGCCAATTCCGCCACGACTGCCTATGCCACAGTTATGCTGTGAACTTCAGTATTAAGTTATCAAAGTGCAGTCGGCGGGACTTGAACCCGCACCCAAGCAATATGGACTAGATCCTTAGTCTAGCGCGTATGCCAATTCCGCCACGACTGCTTATGTAAGCGTCGCAGATTATCCGCGACGAATGATATGATATCATAGAAAATGTCTGATTGCAACCCTTAAATTCATTTTTTTTAATTTTTAGAAAAAAATATTTTTATGTATTTACAATTTGCAAATTTAATGTTATTATAACAACCGTGTCAACAAGAAACATGTGAGTGTTTTTAATTGACTTCTGCTGAAATAGCTCAGTTGGTAGAGCAGCTGATTCGTAATCAGCAGGTCGAGGGTTCGAGTCCCTTTTTCAGCTTTCAAAACAGCCGCCGCATTTTTGCGGCGGCTGTTCTCATTTATCCTATTGCTTATTTGTCTTTTTCAGTTTCGAACGCAGACCAAGGAATACAAATGCACTGAATATCATTGCAATCGCCGTCAGCATTACTCCTGCCGGTCCCAAAACGCTGGCGTGGTATGTAAACTCCATTTGTATTTCCGCCTCTTCAAAAAGCTTTTCAAGTATAGAGTTTACTATCCTGCTCTGCTCGTCAAGCGTCATAATAGTAATAATCCCGCCCGCGATTGAAACTATACCGTTAATGATAAGCATCACCATCGGAAAGACGGATATTTTATGGTTTGAAGGCTGTCCGTTAATCTCCGCTCTGATTGAAGTGATGCTTGTTCTCAGAGTTGCGTAATAAAAAATTCCGAAAACAGCCATACAAGTCCACACAACAATAAGAATAACGAACACACCGGACGTAACATTAATTGAAGCCGGCATATCAAAATTATAGTTGATGTTAAGATAACGTGATATGTACGAATATTCGCTGTTAAGCTGTTCCGGGAAAAGTGCGCATATTCCAAGAATTGCGGCAACGGAAAGATAAGCCAATATCATAAATACAATCTGCGCAATCAGCACGCCCGAAAATAATGTAAGCCCTCCTGTCTTGGCAGGTGCATAAGGCTTATGAGCGCTTGAATATGTAATCCAGATTCCGATGATTATGAGCACGGAAAAAATACTTAAACTAAAGCTCTGAAATACCGAAAGCACCACTCCGGCCGTATAGAAAACCGCAGCTATAAGAGCAAGCGGAGACCCCAGAGCTTTCTTTACCGCCATATGGCGGTCGGAAAGCATGGCAGGATTGGTATACGAAGGCTGCGGCATTCCGTTATAATAACCGTTGTTCATTCCGCTGCCGAAACCGTTGTTATAGCCGTTATTCATTCCGCTGCCGAAGCCGTTGTTATAGCCGTTATCCATTCCGCTGCCGAAACCGTTGTTATGGCCGTTGTCCATTCCGCTGCTTAAACCGTTGTTCATGCTGCTGTCCTGAGTATTATTATTTTCCGCGCCGTCTTCAGCCCCTCTGTAGCCGAAATCCCCAAACGGAGCGGATGTCAGATTCTCTTTTGTCTCGGATGCTTCTGCCTGTTTACGGCACGGGCAGACCGTACCGTCAGGTATTTCTTTACCGCAATAAATGCAAAACATAGGATACCTCCGTAATCGGTGTTATTTTTAATACATTCTAACATAAATTTTTATTTTTATCAATTATCCCTTCAACGAATTTGGTAAAGGGCTCCATATCACGCGTCCTTGTGGATGAGGAGAGCGCGGCATGATATAATGGGTCATCCGGGTCTATAACTATATTGGGCATGTTGCT
>CALWMX010000150.1 GCA_944382105.1 uncultured Butyrivibrio sp. | reverse complement strand
GCAGATGGCGAAATTCTCGGACAATGCAATTTTTCCATGAATACATATGTATCAACTATTATGAAGGATAATCCGGAGAAAGATTATATTTTTCTTTTTAACGACGGAGAGCTTTTGCTTATAGACTCTGATAATGAAATTACAACGGACGGTAATTTTAACTACGAAGTGTCGGGAGACTATTATCACGCATTGAATTATGATTTATTATCGGTTTCATACAATGAAATGACCCGGGAGGATAATTTAATCTGGGTGGATGTTCAGTAGAGGAGGTATATATTATGAAGAAGTGCGTGGGTTTTGTTTTGATTGTTTTTTGCCTGTCTATTTTTTTGAATACAGGTATTACGGTATATGCTGGAGATTCTGAGACTTGGAAGAGCGAGTTGACTTATAAAGATGTTATTCCTCTAGAGGCAGATAATTATGTTGTATCAAATTTTGAAGAAATAATAGATATAAGTAGTGAATATATGTCTGATTTTAATATATCAGATGAAAAAGAGTTGACATTGGGAACTCCTTATTGTGTTGTGAATCTTGGAGTTCGAATACAAGATGAAATTTATTATTACCCTGTTGTAGCTGATGATGAAATAGTGTTTATTATAAGCGTGATAGGGACTGATGCAGGATATACATATTCGGTTCAAACTGCGTTGGTGGACGAGTTGAATCAAGTTGATTATATAAATAACCCTGCAGTTATATATGTATGCAATAAGTGCATTTATGTTGAAACGGAATATTCTGAAAATGTATATGACTATTCAGAATTAACTTCCCAAGAAATAGATTTTGTTAATCTTCCTTTTGAAGAAAAATTCTTATTTGCCCAAAATAACGCTAAGTATTTTATACCTTATAAAACCGATAATGATAATAATGATTATATAAGTGCTAAATTAAAAACAACACTTACTTTATATAAGCCGATGGGGCAATATGGCTATGCAATGTGTTGGGCAAGCGCAGCAGCAACAATAATCAATTACCTTAACCACACCGCTGTTACAGGCTTTCAGGTGTGTAACAGAGTTGGAATAGGTTATAATGACGGGGGGACAATTTATGACGCACAAGATGGATTGAGTGCATATGGTATAAATTATAAATTATACGCAAATGCATTGACATGGAGTTCCATCGTAAGTAATATTTCATCCGGAAAGCCTATATTTGCTGGATTATCGTCAAATAGTTATGGTGACCATGCGGTAACAATCTATGGCTATAGCGGTACTACAACATCAAATAAAAAAATATATGTATGGGATTCAGCCTTAAATAGTGACAATGGCGGGTATTCATATATGAACAGTAGTTATAATTATGCCGGAGCTTCTGGAATTACTTATCAATGGAATAGAACATTATCGTATTATTAAATATAATTTAAATTAATGTGAAACATGGAACCGGAATATTGTTTCCGGTTCTTTTTCATAATTAAAACATAAAACCTTATTAATTTGACTAAATATAAGTTTGACGGGTATTCAGGAGCGAAAACTCTAAAATAGGGGAACACACATGAGAAATGAATTGCGTCGCAGCCCGGCGTCCGGGCTGCTGTTTTTGATTGAGGCGGTCATATCAGTGATTGTGATGACCAGTATATGGGCGGTTGCTGATAACTATTATCAAACTTATTGGGGCAGGGTTTCAGGGCAAAAATATACAAACGTCATGTACATATCCGTGAGTGCGGCGGCAAATGGAATATCAGACAGCTATTATGATGATGAAAATGATGCCTATGCGACCGTTTTGGTGGATTTTATTGATGAACTGAGCGAATTTGGCGGAAATATTTCCTGTATTGTGGGTGGAAATGCTGGGGATGGAGGCTCGGCTGTATACAGGGTCTATCTTTCGGCAGACGAAGAATTATCCGTTCCCATAGAGTCATCCGAGTCAGAGTTTAGTGATGAAGCGGGGGTGTATGTGGGAAACGGAAGTCTGAACTATGTTGACGGCGGATTCATGAATGTGTTGAGCGACAGGCTGAAAGTAATTGGTATCATGGCGGCATACGGTCTTGAAAAAAATACGGACATATACATAAAATATACTGATTTGTCATTGGAAAGCAGACGGTATATTGCTGACTACCTGTCAGAAAATATACTGCTGTCGGAAGACGGGAGTGTGGAATTTAAAATCGAAAGCAATAAAATAACGGAAAACGAATACGAAAAAATGCTTGCCTCTGTTAAAAGCGGAGGCGATATGTTTAGGTATGAAATAATCAGTGAGGATATGCCGGAAAGTCAATCCGCTTATAATGGTTTGTTTAAAAATATAAAAAATATATTGCTTATCATGTCAGTTGTGATATGCTGCGCCGTTATGTTTCAGACCATGCTGCTTTTTATGTATGCCCGCAAGGAGCAGATATTAATTAAAAAAACATTTGGAATGAGCAACAGACAGATATTTATTCCGATTTTAAGACAGGTCATTTTTATATGGGTGGCGGCGGCCATTCTTGGAATGATAACGGATGTTGTAATTTATAATTTAATATTTTCATACAAAACAGAAAATGTTTTGAAATACTGGTTTGCGGCAATATCGGTATGCGCGGTAATTGCATTTTTGATTGTTTTGAGCGCATATTTGAAAGTGAACGGGAAGAAACTTAACTTGGTTTCGGAACTGAACAAGGTGGAGGAGTAAAAATTGAAAAACAGGACTCGTATACGAATTGCATTGGATTTGAGCATACAGGAAAGTAAACAGGGACTTTTTTATATTTTTCAGCATTTTTTTCTTTATGATTTATCTGATTGTAAGTGCCTACAGCTTTGAAGACCGCATACAAAGAGGTCTCAATGTTCCCGTAAGTAAGCTGGGCTATTTTTCAATGCCGTATTCGGTTTCCGGAGATATCAGGACTGTCGTTATGAATGAAATTGCGCAGATAGAAGAAATAAAAAATTTCGGCACGATAGACTTTGGGGTAGCAAATACATCGGAATCCATAGGATTTCTGAGAGAAGTGCAGCAAGGACATTTTAACGGGACGGATGACGGCATCTCAGGAATTGAGACAAGTGTTATGGATGCAGGTTTGTGGGACGTCATGAATTTGAAGCTGAAGGAAGGAAAAGCTCCCGGTGAATACACTGTTGATGATGAACAGAGGGATATCCTTTTGTATGTGTCTGAAAAATATGAGGATATTGTCGGCGTAGGGGATATATACTGCGATTATACATACGATGGTCAAATGGTTTACAGATATATTGTAGCCGGAGTGCTTGATGCGGATTCGTACCTTATAGACCCATATGTTTTTTCGGAGGAGCTTTTAGACAGAGTCGGGAGTTATTCTCTGGAATATGGAATTCTGGAGGTTACCCAATGGGGAAATTACGGAGGCTGTTTTTTTTCTTTTGGCAGTGAAAATGATTATGATTTAATCAATGCAAAGCTTCGGGAAATATCGCAAAAATACGGTGAACAAATCGATGTTTTCAGAATTTCATCGATAGTAGGGTATATAAAATCCGATGCGGACAGGAATACAGCTTATCTTAAAGAGGCAGCGATATTCTGCTTGCGGACGAGCCGACCGGCGCGCTCGACAAATCCACCGGGGAAGACATAATGGATGTATTTGACAAAATACGCGATGGCCGGCGCACTATTATAATGGTCACTCATGATGAAGCCATAGCGGCGAGAACGGACAGAATCGTGAATATAGAAGACGGTGT
>CALWMX010000149.1 GCA_944382105.1 uncultured Butyrivibrio sp. | reverse complement strand
ATACTTGTAACGCTTCTCCATGAAATGCAGAGAAGAGACGCGAAGAAGGGTCTTGCAACACTCTGTATCGGCGGAGGAATGGGCTGCTCAACAATAGTTGAACGCGACTAATCAGAATGTAATACTTGGCAGGCGGGAGATGATTTCGCCTGTCATAATATAAATAAGGAGAATTTAACAATGGAATTTGTTACATATGAAGCAGAGGGCGCTGTAGGAATCATAACAATCAACCGTCCTAAGGCTCTCAACGCACTTAACAGTCAGGTTCTTGAGGAGCTTGACGAGGCATTTTCCGCAGTTGACATTAACACTGTAAGATGCCTTATTCTCACCGGAGCAGGCGAGAAGTCCTTCGTGGCAGGTGCGGATATCGGAGAAATGAGCACATTGACAAAAGCCGAAGGAGAGGCATTCGGTAAGAAGGGCAACGATATTTTCCGTAAAATCGAAACCTTCCCTATCCCTGTAATTGCTGCAGTCAACGGATTCGCTCTGGGCGGCGGCTGCGAGATTTCAATGAGCTGCGATATCAGAATCTGTTCTGAGAACGCTGTTTTCGGACAGCCTGAGGTAGGACTCGGCATCACTCCGGGCTTTGGCGGAACACAGAGACTTGCAAGAGTCATAGGTGTCGGCAAAGCAAAAGAGATGATCTACAGTGCGCGCAATATTAAGGCTGATGAGGCATACAGAATCGGTCTTGTAAATAATGTATATCCGCTTGAGGAACTGATGCCGGCGGCGAAAAAGCTTGCATCAATTATCGCTGCCAACGCTCCGATTGCGGTGCGCAATTGCAAAAAAGCAATCAATGACGGTCTTCAGGTTGATATGGACGAAGCAATCGTAATAGAGGAAAAGCTTTTCGGCGACTGCTTTGAGACTGAAGACCAGAAAGCCGGAATGGGCAACTTCCTTGAGAAAGACAAAGAAAAGAAGCTTAAGGTTGTTCCGTTCAAGAATTGTTAATATAAAAGCTATAACGGCGATGTCATATAGGATATCGCATACAAATCATATTTTTTAGGAGGAATATCTAATGAAGGTAGGTATTATAGGCGCAGGAACAATGGGTTCCGGAATTGCACAGGCTTTTGCACAGACAGAAGGCTATGAAGTATGTCTCTGCGACATCAACGACGAGTTTGCAGCCAACGGCAAAAATAAGATTGCCAAAGGCCTTGACAGACTTGTTGCCAAGGAGAAAATGACACAGGAGGCTGCGGACGCAATCCTTAACAAGATTACAACAGGCACAAAAGAAATCTGTACGGACTGCGACCTTATCGTGGAGGCGGCTCTTGAGGATATGAAAATCAAGAAGCAGACATTTAAAGAGCTTCAGGATATCTGCAAGAAGGATGCAATGTTTGCCACAAACACATCCTCACTTTCCATAACAGAAATCGGTGCAGGGCTTGACAGACCTGTAATCGGTATGCATTTCTTCAACCCGGCGCCTGTTATGAAGCTGGTTGAGGTTATCAAAGGCGAGAACACTCCTGATGAGATGAAAGAAAAGATTGTAGCAATTGCGGAAGAAATCGGAAAGACTCCTGTCGAGGTAAACGAAGCTGCAGGCTTTGTAGTAAACAGAATTCTTATTCCTATGATTAATGAAGCAGTCGGCATTGTAGCTGACGGAGTTGCGTCTGTTGAAGGCGTTGATACTGCCATGAAGCTTGGCGCAAATCATCCGATGGGACCGCTTGCGCTTGGCGACCTTGTTGGACTTGATATCTGCCTCGCAATTATGAATGTATTGTATGATGAGACCGGAGATCCTAAATATCGTCCGCATCCGCTTCTCAAGAAGATGGTTCGTGCAGGCAAGTTAGGAAGAAAGACCGGAATCGGTTTTTACGATTACTCAAAATAAATTTATGGAGGAATTATAATCATGGATTTTGCATTAGATAAAAAACATGAGATGGCGAGAACTCTTTTTAAAGATTTTGCAGAAAACGAAGTAAAGCCTCTCGCCCAGGAAGTTGACGAGACGGAAAAATTTCCTAAAGAAACTGTTGCAAAGATGCAGAAATTAGGTTTTATGGGAATTCCGGTTCCGAAGCAGTACGGCGGACAGGGCTGTGACCCGCTCACATATATTATGTGTGTTGAGGAATTGTCAAAGGTATGCGGGACCACGGGCGTTATCGTATCGGCTCATACATCTCTTTGCGCAGACCCTATTATGACATACGGCACGGAGGAGCAGAAGCAGAAATATCTTGTGCCTCTTGCAAACGGAACAAAGCTGGGCGCTTTCGGTCTGACAGAGCCCGGCGCAGGTACCGATGCACAGGGCTGCCAGACAAAGGCTGTCCTTGACGGAGACGAATGGGTGCTTAACGGCTCCAAATGCTTCATCACCAACGGTAAAGAGGCTGATATATACATTATTATTGCGGTAACAAGCGTTACCGAGGACAAAAAGGGACGCAAGAAAAAGAATTTCTCCGCATTTATTGTTGAGAAAGGCACTCCGGGCTTCAGCTTCGGTACCAAGGAGAAAAAAATGGGTATCCGCGGTTCTGCAACATACGAACTTATTTTCCAGGACTGCAGAATTCCGAAGGACAATCTTCTCGGACCTGAAGGAAGAGGCTTCCCGATTGCCATGCATACGCTTGACGGCGGCCGTATCGGTATTGCCGCACAGGCGCTTGGTATCGCGGAGGGAGCTCTTGAGACGACCATCAATTATGTTAAAGAAAGAAAGCAGTTCGGACGTTCAATTGCCGCACAGCAGAATACGCAGTTTGTACTTGCCGACATGTCTACCAAGGTTGAGGCTGCCAAGCTGCTTGTATACAAGGCCGCAATGGCTAAAGCCACACAGAAGACATATTCTTTTGAGGCTGCTCAGGCTAAGCTTTTTGCCGCTGAGGTTGCAATGGAAGTTACAACCAAAGCAGTTCAGCTGCACGGCGGATATGGCTACATCAGGGAGTATGATGTTGAGCGTATGATGAGAGACGCAAAGATTACAGAGATTTACGAAGGTACTTCAGAGGTTCAGAAGATGGTAATCTCAGGTACTTTACTTAAATAATAGAAGGAGTGAATAACCGTGAAAATCGTAGTATGTATTAAGCAGGTTCCTGATACCAAGGGCGGCGTTAAGTTTAATCCGGACGGTACTCTTGACAGAGCCGCAATGCTTTCAATCATGAATCCTGATGATAAAGCTGGTCTTGAAGCAGCGCTTAGATTAAAGGATGAATACGGCGCAGAAGTTACCGTACTTACAATGGGTCTTCCTAAGGCTGAGGATGTGCTCCGCGAGGCTATGGCAATGGGCGCGGACAAAGGTATTCTTGTTACTGACAGAGTTCTCGGCGGTGCAGATACATGGGCTACATCCACAACTCTTGCCGGAGCAATCAGAAATCTCGAGTATGACCTTATTATTACAGGGCGTCAGGCAATCGACGGCGATACCGCACAGGTTGGCCCTCAGATTTCCGAGCATCTTGGCATCCCGGTAATTTCCTATGCACAGGACATTAAGATTGACGGTGACAATGTGATTGTTGAACGCCAGTTTGAGGACAGATACCATGTGCTTAAGGCTAAAATGCCATGCCTTATTACAGCTCTGTCAGAGCTTAATGAGCCTCGTTATATGACGCCGGGCGGAATATTCGACGCCTGGGATAAAGAGATTACCGTATGGGGAAGAGCTGACCTTAAGGACGTTGATGATTCCAATTTAGGTCTTAAAGGCTCGCCTACCAAAATTGCCAAAGCTTCCGATAAGGTCCGCAAAGGCGCCGGAGAAAAGGTTGCTTTTGATTCACCGGAAGAATCGGTTGCATACATTATGGGCAAATTAAAAGAAAAACACGTAATCTAAATATTAAAAGGAAAAGTGGTGAAAAAAATGGCTTTAGAAGAATATAAAGGAGTTTTTATTTTTGCTGAGCAGGTAGACAATAAAATCAGCAATATTGCTTACGAGCTGCTGGGCAAGGCAAAGGATCTGGCAAAAGACCTGGAAACAGACGTTACGGCAGTGCTTATAGGTTCGGGAGTTAAGGAACTTGCCGACAGCCTTGCAGTATACGGCGCTGACAGAGTTATCGTTGTTGACGACCCTGAGCTTAAAGAATACAGAACTGAACCTTATGCACATGCACTTGCATCGGTTATCAACGAGTTCAAGCCTGAAATCATGCTTGTGGGAGCCACCGCAATCGGCCGTGACCTTGGGCCTCGCGTATCGGCAAGGGTTGCCACGGGACTTACTGCTGACTGTACTTCCCTCGAAATAGGGAATTTCCCTCTTGAGGCAGTCGCAGGACAGGAACAGCTTCACAACCAGCTGCTCATGACACGTCCGGCATTCGGCGGAAACACAATAGCTACAATCGCATGTCCTTACAACAGACCTCAGATGGCAACCGTAAGGCCGGGAGTTATGCAGAAGATTGCACCTGTGGATGGAGCTAAGGCAAATATTGTTGAATTTAATCCGGGCTTTACGCCTGACAACAAATACGTTGAAATTCTCGACATTGTTAAGTCCGTTGTTGACACGGTTGACATTTCGGAAGCCAAAATTCTTGTATCAGGCGGCCGTGGAGTAGGAAGCGCAGAGAATTTCAAGCTTCTTGACGAGCTTGCGGAAGCTATAGGCGGAACGGTAAGCTGCTCACGTGCGGTAGTTGACAACGGATGGAAGCCGAAGGATCTTCAGGTGGGACAGACAGGAAAAACAGTCCGCCCCAACGTATATTTTGCAATCGGCATTTCGGGAGCCATCCAGCATACCGCAGGTATGGAGGAATCTGACATCATCATCGCAATCAACAAAGATGAGTCGGCACCTATTTTCGATGTGGCTGATTACGGTATCGTAGGCGATCTCAACAAGATTGTTCCTATGCTTACGGCTCAGCTCAGAGAAGCGGTTAAATAAATTCTGACGGTTCATAATACAGGCGGGCGGCTGTTGCTGCCCGTCTTTTGACATAATAACCCAATCATACATCATATGACAAAAGAGGATACTACTTATGATAACATTCAAGAAGCGTGAAATAATATACAGACCATACGAACCGGTTCTTAAATTTATTGTGGATATAGTAATGATTATCTGTGCGGCATATCTTTTTGTTATGGCTTTTTTTAATAATACAAGCATTGTGGGACATTCCATGAACGATACCCTCAAGGATGGAGATGTGGTGCTCATCAACAGAATTGCGTATGATTTCTTCGAACCTGACAGATACGATGTTGTTGTTTTTGAACCCAAAGTAGCAAATGTATCGCAGCATTATGTCAAGAGAATAATAGGTCTGCCGGGAGAAACGGTACAGATTAAGGACGGACGGATATATATTGACGGCAGAATTCTTGAAGATGATGTGGTTGATATGGAAATATACAACGCCGGAGTTGCCGCAGAGCCGGTACAGCTTGGACAGAATCAGTATTTTGTGCTTGGAGACAACCGCAATAACAGTGATGACAGCCGTTTTTCCAATGTGGGGCTTGTTTCCGGAGATTCGATTTTGGGCAAGGTCTGGCTGGTTGTGTATCCGTTCAGCAATTTCGGAGGAACCAAGGCGGAGCAGATTACCGAGGAAGAGACAACCGGGTAAAACAATATAACAAGGAAGGAAAACTGACTATGAAAATACAATGGTATCCCGGTCATATGACCAAAGCCAAGAGAATGATGATTGAAGATATTAAGCTTATTGACCTTGTCATTGAGCTTGTCGATGCCAGAATACCAATGTCCAGCCGTAATCCAGATATAGATGCTTTGGCCAAGGGAAAGTCAAGAGTGATTTTATTGAATAAAGCGGATTTGGCGGATGAAAAAGTCAACGACAGATGGGTTCAGTATTTTTCAAATAAAGGCTTTCACGTGATTAAAGCGGATTCAAGAAACCGTGGAGGGCTAAAGAATATAAAGACGGTAATCGACAATGCCTGTAAAGAAAAGAAAGAACGGGACCGCAGGAAAGGAATAATCAACAGACCGGTCCGGGCAATGGTGGCCGGCATCCCAAACGTAGGCAAATCTACATTTATTAATTCATTTGCAGGAAGGGCGTGCGCCAAAACGGGCAATAAACCGGGAGTAACCAAGGGCAAACAATGGATAAGGCTCGGTAAGGATGTGGAGCTTCTTGATACGCCGGGAATATTATGGCCGAAATTTGATGACGAAAAGGTAGGAACCGATTTGGCATTTATAGGCTCGGTCAACGACCAGGTTATAAACCTTACGGAACTGGCGGCGGAGCTGATTGCATTTCTCAAGGAAAATTACAAAGGACGGCTTAACGAACGCTATGGCGCCGATGAAGGTACGGGTGATAACGAAATAATGAAAAGCATCGCTTTATCCAGAGGATGCCTCAAAAAAGGCGGAGAGATTGATTATGATAAGGCGGTTGCCTTGCTTTTGGATGATTTCAGGAGCGGAAAGCTTGGAAGGATTTCCATTGAAGTGCCGGAGGATTACCGATATGACCAAAGATGAAAAATTACAGGCGGAAATAGAGCGTACCCGCAGAATTCAGCAGTTTGAGAGAGAATTTGCCGCCTGTGGACATATATGCGGAATTGATGAAGCGGGACGCGGACCTTTGTGCGGGCCCGTCGTTGCCGGAGCGGTTATTCTTCCCAGGGATTGCGATATTCTTTACATAAACGATTCAAAAAAGCACAGTGAAAAAATGCGGGACATGCTTTATGAGCGCATTGCCGCAGATGCGGTTGCATGGGCTGTAGGCATAGTGTCACCTGAGAGGATAGATGAAATAAATATTTTGCAGGCAACCTACGAAGCCATGCGGACGGCTATTGGGAAATTGAAGGTAACACCCGATATACTATTAAACGATGCGGTAACAATTCCGGACGTCGCCATAAAACAGGTGGCGATTGTCAAGGGCGACGCTAAAAGCCAGTCGATTGCGGCGGCAAGCATTATGGCAAAGGTCACAAGGGACCGAATCATGAAGCAGTATGATGTGCTTTACCCGCAGTACGGTTTTGCGAAACATAAGGGATACGGAACCAAAGCTCATATTGAAGCTCTTAAACAATACGGACCTTGTCCCATACACAGGATGACATTTTTAAAAAATATCCTGAAATAATACCTTATCTGCCGCATTATTTCAAGCCGGATACTGCAAATGGAGGCGTATGAATATGAATATTGAAATTTCGGGAATCAACAATATCTCAAGTCTTAACAAAGACACTCCTGATAATGCATCGGTTTCAGGACGGGAAACGGGAAATACGGCTCAAATTGCGGTATCGGGAAGCCGGACGGCGCAGGAGACGGGGATAAGCCTTTTGATGCGTATGGAAGCAGGAGCGGTTTTTACCGGTGAAATCATTAATATAACCAATAATCAGATTACCATCTCATTGTCTGACAACGCGCAGGTTACTGCGACGCTTTCCGATGCCCTGTCATATAATATAGGAGATAAGGCTTCTTTCTCCGTTAAGGACAATTCCGGAGAGCAGATAATCCTCAAATCCATAGGCAGGGAAAATCTTCAGGACCAAATGAATAACCAGACTGTCCGAAGCGTGATACAGAATGCCGGACTGGCCGTCAATGACGTGACGGTTTCGTTGGTTCGCAGTCTTATGAAATATGGCGAACCGATAGATCCCTCAACTTTGGGCAATTACATAAAAATGCTTGAAAATGTTCCGGATGCATCTGCGGAGGATATTGTTCTGATGACCAAGATGGGAATACCGGTTACGCAGGAAAATGCCGCGTCGCTGCATGATTATTATAATTTCAATGAAGGGATAGCCGGCAGGACGAACGACATTTTCAATAATTTCTACAATGTCATAGCGGATATGGCAGTAAATAACAGCGACGGACTGGGAGAGCTTGTCGAAAATTTCACAAACATATTGGGAGAAGCGGTTTCAACGCCTGAGAGTCTGGGAGAAACCTTTTCTGCGAAAAATCTGGAAGCGCTTTCGGAAAATATACAGGCGCTTGCAGAAAAATATGCCGGACAGACGGAAAACGGCGTAACGGGTAAGGTTTCGTATGACGGCGTGCCCGAAACAGCGAAAACGCTCATTGACAGTCTGGCCGCTAAAGTGGCGGACGGAAGCATTACCGCAAAAGAACTTATGGAGACCTTGGGAGAACTGACAAAAAGACAGGGCATTGATAAACATGCATTGGGGAAGCTTGTAAATTCAGATGAGTTTGCCGCCGTTGTAAAAAACATGATTCGTCAGGAGTATTTTATCCGGCCGGAGGATGTGAGCAGAGATAACCTCAGACGGATGTATGCGAAAATAATAAACGACAGCAGCGCAATGGCTGAAAAATTCGGGGACAATCCAAAGATGACAGCTTTTGTAAACAGCATGAACAATGCCGCAAATGATGTTATGTTCCTGAACAGCCTGAATCAGTTCATGTCCTTTGTGCAGATACCTCTCAAAATGTCTGGACAGAATGCGCACGGGGATTTATATGTATACGGCAGGAAAAAGCGCAGTGTGCAGGATAAGGATGAATTTAAGGCGCTTTTGCATCTTGATATGGATAATCTGGGTCCGATGGATATATTTGTGACCATGCGCAAAAAGAATATTTCAACAGACTTTAAGGTTGCCACGGATGAGATACTGGAATACATCGAAGAACATATGGATGAGCTTACTGTCAGGCTGAACAGGCTCGGTTACAAAGTAAGCAATACGGTGGAAATAAGCGGCAAAGATTACAGCTTTAAATCCTCAGTCATAGAAAACCAGTTTCCTCCCATGGAAATAAAACGATTCAGTTTTGATGTAAGGGCGTAGGTGGTTTTATGGAAAATGAAGAAAAGAAAAAGCAGGCCATAGCGCTCCAATATAATCCCGGAGATGAAGCGCCGGCAATCGTTGCCTCAGGCACGGGGCATCTGGCAGAAAGAATTATTGAAAAAGCAAAAGAAAGCGATGTGCCTCTTTATGAGGATTCTGAACTTGCGGACACTCTGTCAAAGCTTGAAATAGGCGACATGATACCGCCGGAATTATACAGCGTGGTGGCGGAAATCCTTGTATTTGTGGACAATCTGGATAAACTGAAGGGCAAGCTTAAAGGAAAGTAGGTGCGGATGGAATACTACAGCAAAAGGCAGACCGGAACAAGATACGAAGATGTGGCCGTGAGCTTTCTGATTAAAAAGGGGCATACAATACTGAAAAGAAATTACAGAAATCCGTACGGGGAAATAGACATAATTTCAAGAATAGATGATACAATAGTTTTTACGGAATGCAAGTACAGGCAAAATAACAGATACGGCGACCCGCTTGAGGCCGTAAACTATATTAAACAGCGCCGTATCAGCAAGGGCGCGCTTTATTTCTGTTCCCGCTTTTTAAAAGGCAGGGAAGCGGCATGCAGATTTGATGTTGTAGCCGTATACGGAAACGGAACTCTTCGGCATATAGAGAATGCATTTGATTTCAGAGGTTAAGAGTATATATGAATATCAATTATATTAATTTTGACAATACTACAACATTCCACGGCGGAAAAGTGCCGTATTTCACTTTCAAAAATTTAGAGAAGCTTGATTTTTTGCGTCACGGGTTTTCCACCAGACTGGGAGGAGTAAGTAACGGAGTTTTCTCATCCATGAACCTTAATTTTACCAGAGGTGATGACAGGGCCTCCGTCGAGCGGAATTTCAGGCTTATAGGAGAAGCTCTGGGAATAAATCCGGAGGATATGGTATACGCCAGACAGACTCATACCACCAATGTAATGGAGGCAGGGTATGAACACAGAGGCATGGGAGTAACCAAAGAGCGCAGCTTCGATGACATTGACGGTTTTGTGACAAATAAGCCGGGGGTGGCGTTAGTGACCACATATGCTGACTGTGTTCCTGTTTTTCTGGCTGACCCGGTGCGCAAAGCAATCGGCCTTGCTCATTCCGGATGGCGCGGTACGGTAAAAAATATAACTAAAGAGACCGTGAGAATGATGGTTTCGCTGTACGGCTGCAAACCGTCCGACATGGTGGCTTTTGTGGGGCCGTCAATATGCCGCGGCTGCTATGAGGTGGGAGCGGATGTTGCAAAAGAGTTTGCGGCCGCTTACGGTGAAATGGTCTTTGACGGTATCCTGTATCCTGCCGATTCCAATAATCCGGACGGAGAAAAATACCGCATTGACCTCCATCGGGCCAATGAAGCCAATCTTCTTAACGCAGGATTGAAGCAGGAAAATATAGGAATTACCGATGTGTGCACATGCTGTAATCCCGGATTGTTTTTTTCTCACAGGGCAAGCAAAGGCCTGAGAGGCGGGCTGTGCGGATTTCTTCAAATAAAATAACTGATGATGCATCAGAATTTCGTTCTGTTGTTATAATCCTCAAGCAGGGCACGTATTTTTTCGGTAGGGTCCATGATGCCGCCTATTGAAATGTCATGGTTGAGATAGTCTATTATCATACCAAGGAACGAACTCATATCCGCCTCGTAATAGTAAGGCTTCATAAGCAGTTCAGGATCCCGGTATGTGAGGTTTGTGGTAATTACACCGTTAAAATATCCACGCTCATAATATTCATCGAACTTTTCAAGCCCATCCGTAAAGAGGCCGAAGGTAGTGCAGATAAACACGCGCTTTGCCTTACGGTCTTTAAGCTCCCTTGCCGTATCAAGCATGCTTTCGCCGGAAGAAATCATATCATCCATGATAATTACATCCTTGCCTGCTACATTGTCGCCTAAGAATTCATGGGCAACAATGGGATTGCGTCCGTCAATGACCCTGGAGTAGTCGCGTCTTTTATAAAACATACCCATGTCAACGCCCAGTACATTGGCAAAATAAACCGCTCTGTGCATTGCGCCCTCATCGGGCGATATTATCATAAGGTGCTCGTTATCTATGATTAAATCGTCATTTTTTTTGAGCAGCGCTCTTATAAACTGATACGGCGGAAGAAAATTATCAAAGCCGTTTAACGGAATGGAATTGTTGATTCTCGGGTCATGGGCGTCAAATGTTATTATGTTTGTGACGCCGTATGATATAAGCTCATTAAGAGCGATTGAACTGTCAAGAGATTCCAGCTTGTTGCGCTTATGCTGTCTGCTTTCATATAAAAAAGGCATAATTACGGTTATCCGCTTTGCGGAACAGGCTGCGGCTGAAATGATTCTTTTAAGGTCCTGAAAATGATCATCGGGAGACATGTGGTTTGTATGTCCTGTGACGGTATATGTAAGAGAGTGGTTCATTACATCGGTCATCACAAAGAAGTCGGAGCCGCGCACTGAAGTGCCAATCATCCCCTTGGCTTCTCCGGAACCGAAACGAGGACAGCATACCTTTACCTTATATGAGTCCTCCTCGTATCCTTTAAACGCTATGCTTGCAGCCTCATTATGCTTTCTTTCGCGGCGGATTTGGGAAATATAGCGGTCCACATTATCGCCAAGCTCCGTGCAGCTCTCCATAACCGCAAGCTTTAAAGGAGCAACAGGAATTGCATTTTCAAAAATATTTTCAGACATAATTTTATCCTTATATTGTATTTGACATAAATTCTGCCGTTTCGTAAACCGGAACAGCAAATGTAAATCCGTTATGCGCATACGGATTTGACGTGTTATTTTTCTTTTAAAGTATAATTGTAAAAAAAAACATAGTCAAGAGAATCTTTACAAAGAGAAAAAATATTGTTATATTATTAAAAGAAATTTGAGGATTTTTGAAAGGAAAAATATAAAGCGATATGGGTAAACCGATAGTTGCCATTGTAGGACGTCCGAATGTTGGCAAGTCCACATTGTTTAACGCGCTTGCCGGTGAGCAGATATCCATAGTTAAGGATACGCCGGGAGTTACAAGGGACAGAATATATGCTGACGTTACGTGGCTGAATTATAATTTTACGCTTATAGATACGGGTGGAATAGAACCCGATTCCAATGATATTATACTGTCACAGATGCGGGAGCAGGCAGAGATTGCAATAGCCACGGCTGATGTGATTATGTTTATGACGGATGTGAGGCAGGGGCTTGTGGACGCCGATTCCAAAGTTGCAGACATGCTAAGAAAAAGCGGAAAGCCTGTTGTGCTGGTGGTAAATAAAGTTGATAATTTTGACAAAATGATGGCGGATGTCTATGAATTTTACAATCTGGGAATAGGCGAGCCGTTTCCGATATCGTCCGTGGGCAAGCTGGGACTGGGCGACATGCTTGATGAGGTCGTTAAGTATTTTAAAGACGATATTACTGACGGTGAAGATGATGAAAGACCGAGAGTGGCAATAGTAGGAAAGCCCAATGTAGGCAAATCTTCAATAATCAACCGTCTCAGCGGAGAAAACAGAGTCATCGTATCAGATATAGCAGGAACCACACGGGATGCCATAGACACTGAAATTAAATACGGCGGCAAAGAATATGTTTTTATTGATACGGCAGGATTAAGACGCAAGAGCAGGATTAAGGAAGAGCTTGAACGTTACAGCATAATCAGGGCTGTCACGGCGGTCGAGCGCGCGGATGTTGTGCTTGTGGTCATAGACGCCACAGAGGGCGTGACCGAACAGGATGCCAAAATAGCGGGCATAGCTCATGAGCGTGGCAAGGGAATTATAATTGTCGTAAATAAATGGGATGCCATCGAGAAAACCGATAAAACAATATATGAACATACAAGGCGCATTAAAGAGATTTTGTCCTTTATACCTTATGCGGAGATTATGTTTGTGTCGGCACAGACCGGGCAGAGACTTGCAAAGCTGTATAATATGATTGATGCGGTAGTGGAAAATCAGAATATGCGTGTCCAGACAGGCGTACTCAATGAAATATTAAGTGAGGCGATTGCGCTGCAGCAGCCGCCTTCGGACAAAGGAAGAAGACTTAAGATATTTTATATGACGCAGGTGGGCGTCAAACCACCGACGTTTGTTATTTTTGTAAATGACAAGCAGTTAATGCATTTTTCATACACAAGATATATAGAAAACAAAATACGTGAAGCCTTCGGATTTCGCGGCACCTCTCTTAAATTCATAATAAGAGAACGTGGAGAAAAATAATAAAGGAGCGGCACATCATGGAAAGACTTATCTGCCTTATTATCGGATATGTGTTCGGAATGTTTCAGACGGCTTTCATATACGGAAAGCTGCATCATATTGACATAAGGGAGCATGGCAGCGGCAACGCAGGAACTACCAATGCTTTGAGGACTCTTGGCTGGAAAGCGGGTTTTATTACATTTCTCGGGGATGTGCTCAAGGCTGTCCTTGCGTCTCTCGTTGTGAGGTTAATATACCGCAATACTCATGCCGACAGCATGACGCTGCTCGTGCTTTATACGGGAATAGGAACAGTGCTGGGACATAACTTCCCTTGTTATCTTCATTTTAAGGGAGGAAAGGGGATTGCCGCAACGGCGGGCGTTATTATATCCCTTGGCTGCTGGCAGCTGGATTTGCTGGGTTTTGTCATGTTCATTCTTACTTTGTTCATAACCAGATTTGTATCGGCAGGGTCGCTTGTGATGGTACTTTCAGTATTTGCCGGGTTTGTCGTTTTCGGACATATCGGGCTCATAGGAGGAATGGGTACCAATGCAGTCATATATGAAGCGATAGTTGTCATGCTGGTTTTTGTCATACTTGCTTTCGTAAGACATAAAGCAAATATCGGAAGACTGATTAAAGGCACCGAGAATGAATTCAAACTCAAAAAAAACATGGTGGAGGAAGAAAAATAATGGCAAAAATAGGTGTGCTTGGAGCCGGAGGCTGGGCGCTGGGTCTGGCGATTCTTCTCAATAACAACGGACATAAGGTTACAGTATTGTCCAAGGTCCGGGAGGAGCTTGAGGGAATCCGTGCCGAAGTTGAGAATAAAAAATCACTTCCCGGGGTGAAAATACCGTCTGAAATAGAGCTGTGTGACGATTTAAACCGTGTGGTGCGGGAGTCAGAGCTGCTTGTTATGGCAGTGGCTTCGCCTTATGTGAGAAGTACCTCCGGAGAAATTGCACGGTCAGGCAGAAAGGGACTGCGTATTGTCAATGTCGCAAAAGGGATTGAGGAAAAGACACTTATGACAATGACCGGAATAATCAAAGAGGAAATAGGAGAAAACGCAGATGTTGCCGTACTTTCAGGTCCCAGCCATGCTGAAGAAGTAAGCCGGGGAATTCCCACCACATGCGTTATCGGAGCTGATTCCAAGGAGTTTGCCGAATATCTGCAGAACATTTTTATGAGCGAGGTATTCAGGGTTTATATCAGCCCTGATGTGCTTGGAATAGAGCTGGGCGGCTCACTTAAAAACGTTATTGCGCTTGCGGCCGGGATTGCAGACGGTCTTGGATATGGCGACAACACCAAGGCGGCGCTTATAACAAGAGGGATACATGAGATAGCAAGACTTGGAGTTGCTATGGGAGGCAAACTTCAGACTTTTTACGGGCTGTCAGGAATGGGGGATTTGATTGTTACCTGCGCCAGTATGCACAGTCGTAACAGGCGTGCGGGTATCCTGTTGGGTCAGGGCAGAACGATGGATGAAGCAATGAAAGAAGTCCATATGGTTGTTGAAGGCGTATACTCTGCCAAAGCGGCCCTTGAGCTCGCAGTCAAATACAATGTTGAGATGCCGATTGTGGAGAATGTTAACAGCGTACTTTTTGACAATGCAAACCCATCGGAAAAAGTTAAGGAGCTTATGCTGAGAGACAGGAAAATAGAAAATCCTGATTTACCGTGGGAAACATAAGATGATGCGAACACTTAATGAGCACAAGCAGAGCGCAGTGCGAATTTAGTGGAACATATACCTGATGCATGTCGAGGAATTTTCTAACATAGCAGAAATGGT
>CALWMX010000148.1 GCA_944382105.1 uncultured Butyrivibrio sp. | reverse complement strand
CTTTCCATCCTGAAGCGGTACGTTAAAATCACATCTTACAAGGACTCTTTTGCCCTTAACATCAATGTCATCAATTGATTTCTTGTTAAGCATTATTATATCTCCTTTTTTATTGGTTTCCTGCCGGATTTCCAAAGCATCCCATCGGCCGTATGCCCTTAAGTATATTTAAAAAGGTCCGGTCCCAAAGCCTGTCCGCCGATTATTCGGCGTCCGCTCCGACCGGACCTTGGCAGGTCTGTTTACTGTAAAAACAAGGGTTAATACAGTTTATATTTCTTTAAAATTATTTTAACTCTGAGAAATACTTAATTGTTCTTACCATCTGGCTTGTGTATGAGTTCTCATTATCGTACCATGAAACAACCTCAACCTGTGTCTTGCCGTCAGGCAGCTCTGAAACCATTGTCTGAGTTGCATCGAAAAGTGAACCGTATCTCATTCCGATGATATCAGATGAAACAATTTCATCCTCATTATATCCGAATGATTCTGTTGCGGCCGCTTTCATAGCTGCGTTGATTTCTTCCTTTGTCACTTTCTTATTGACAACTGCAAAAAGAAGAGTTGTTGAACCGGTAGGAGTAGGAACACGCTGAGCTGCTCCGATAAGCTTTCCGTTAAGCTCAGGAATAACAAGTCCGATTGCCTTGGCAGCACCTGTTGAGTTAGGAACAATGTTTACCGCACCTGCTCTTGATCTTCTAAGGTCGCCCTTTCTCTGAGGACCGTCAAGAATCATCTGGTCGCCTGTGTAAGCGTGGATTGTACACATAATACCTGACTCAATCGGAGCAAGGTCATTAAGAGCCTTAGCCATAGGAGCCAGACAGTTGGTTGTACATGAAGCCGCAGAAATGATTGTATCATCTGCCTTAAGTGTTGTATGGTTAACATTGTAAACAATTGTAGGAAGGTCGTTGCCTGCCGGAGCTGAAATAACAACCTTGCGGGCGCCTGCATTAATGTGAGCCTGAGCCTTCTCTTTTGATGTGTAGAAACCTGAGCACTCAAGAACTACGTCTACGCCAAGCTCTCCCCAAGGGCAATTGTTGGCATCAGGAAAAGCATAAATCTTGATTGTCTTGCCGTCAACAGTGATTGAATCCTCACCTGCCGAAACCGTATCTGCCTTCTCATACTTACCCTGTGAAGAGTCATACTTAAGAAGGTGTGCAAGCATCTTTGGGCTTGTCAAATCGTTGATTGCTACTACTTCGTATCCTTCTGCCCCAAACATCTGTCTGAAAGCAAGACGACCGATACGACCGAATCCGTTGATTGCAACTTTTACTGCCATTTTAAAATTCCTCCTAAAGAAAATGTAAATAATAATAGGATTGTTAATAAAAAATCAATCTGGTAATATTTTACCTTTTTTATCCAGAAATTTCAACCCTTATTTTATTTTTATGAAAACATGGGACAACCGACTGTAAA
This sequence comes from uncultured Butyrivibrio sp., assembly GCA_944382105.1. Classification (GTDB taxonomy): domain Bacteria; phylum Bacillota; class Clostridia; order Lachnospirales; family Lachnospiraceae; genus Eshraghiella. Next base: position 4,231 of record CALWMX010000148.1, on the reverse strand, counting down.
GCCACATAAAGTATTGACAGATTCAAGTAAAAAAATACATTTTACACTGACTTGACAAATGCATTCCTTCAATTATAATGTGAAAATGAATGTAACTGTTCACCTGACACAGACAGGAGTTATTTATGATTGCAGATTATCATGTACATACATATTTTTCATCTGACTGCAAAGTCAACCCAAGAGAATACATACAAAAAGCCATAGACGAAGGCATGAAGGAGATATGCTTTACCGACCATATGGATTATGATTATCCCGACGAAAACGGTCTTGCCATGTTCAAGCTGGACACGGAAAGTTATTTTAAAGAGTTAAGACAGCTCAGAGCCGAATATTTCGATTCAATCAAGATTAAGATAGGAATTGAACTGGGACTTAATCCCGTAAATGAAGAAAAAAACCGCGCGCTTGCAGATGCGTATCCATTTGATTTTGTCATCGGCTCCTCTCATATCGTAGACGGCAAAGACCCATATTATCCTGAATTCTGGTCCTTCCGCAATACAAAAGAAGCAATCATGGACTATTATAAAGCGGTTCTGCGTAATGTAACCACATATGACGATTATGATGTGTACGGGCATCTTGACTACGTCCGGAGATACGTTAAAGACAAGGATTATGTATATGTGGATGAGGATTTCTATGATATTACAGATATGATTCTCAAAAACATAATTGCCAAAGGCCACGGCATTGAGCTTAACACAAAAGGACTTTCAAACGGCCTTACATATTTTGTTCCCACAATTTCACTTCTAAAACGGTACAAAGAGCTTGGAGGAGAGATTGTGACAGTCGGTTCCGATGCGCATTATACCAAATCATTGGGATATGCATTTAAAACTGCCAGAGACATACTAATCAATACAGGCTTCAAATATGTCGCCACATTCGAGGACAGGACGCCTACGTTTGCGCCTTTGACATGACGGTTAGCAAATGCATTACATAATGCAGATAAAATTCATTATCGCAATATAAAAACAGCAGCATCCGGATGAACGGGAGGGAACATCCTGTTTGCTGCTGTTTTTATTTGGTTTGGTTTATTTTGGTTGAATGAATATAGCTTATTTATAAATACTAATCTACATGGTCAAAAATTTTCTTTATTTTTGAACCTCTGCCCTTTATCCTATCAGTTAAAAAGTGCTATCCAGTAATAATCTCCGTATGAATCCTGTGCAATTCCGATACCAATCTGTGTATATTCTCCTGAAAGAAGAAGTGCATTATGTGAGGATGAAGCTTTCCAGCCTGCAACAATCTCCGCCGGTGACTGCTGCCATCTTCCGAAGTTTTCTCCGAAATTTCCTCCAATCCCATACTCTTCTGCGATTGTGCTTGCTTTCCGGAAATTAGGTCTGATATGTCTCTTTACGCCGTTTTCAAGGGCTGTCATGTTCCAGTCTGAGTAAGCACTTTCCGCAGCCCTGTGCATCGCTGCAGTTGAAAGCGTATCATTGACAGTAAGCTTTGCAAGTCCGTTGGCTGCTCTGTACTCATTAATGAGATTAACAACCTCCGTTGCCAGTGAAGCATATGTTTTTTTATTGGCTGCGGCTGCTGCCCTAGCCTCAGCGTCCGAAAGTGTCGGAACTTTAACGGCCGCTTTTGCTTCATCAAGCGTTGCATACCTGCGCTCTGTTCCATTGCCGTCCTTGTAAACCACATCGGTCAATACCGTTGCCGTTTCCGTCTGTACAGGAGCTGCGGTCTGAACCTCTTCTGCAGGTGCCTCTGTCTGCGCTTCCGTCACAGGAGCTGCGGTCTGTGCTTCTGTTGCCGGAGCTGTGGTCTGAACTTCAGCCACAGATGCCTCCGTCTGCGTCTGTGTTGCCTGAGCCGTTGTCTGAGCTTGCGTTTCCTCAGTTTCAGGTTCCGTCGTCTGTGTCTCTGTTTCCTTTACGGTTTCCTGCTCCGTCGTCCTTTCTGCGGCGGTTTCCGTTTCCTGCTCTGCGGCGCCACTGGTAACTTTCTCAGGCGCTGTATAATCAACCGTTACGGCTTTATACTCATTGCCTCCGGCTACAGTTCTTGTCTGAAAGAAATATACTACAGCCAGCACCGCAAATGATGCGGACGCTGCTATACCAAATAATTTAACGGCTTTCAAAAATTTCTTCATAATAAAAATCCTCCCGATAATCTAAAACAATGAGCTTTGACTATAAAGAGGATAATTCTCTGCAACCGGCTGCCATGCTCTCCCAAGCGTCAGGCCCTGTGGCTTTGCGTCCTTACCTTTCGATAAGTTTGCCCATTGTTTAGTTAATAATTTTCAGCCTCAAATGCTTTGTACCAAAAAAAGCATCCGGAAACCGGATGCTGTAAATATCTTAAACAAAGATAGCAACCGGCTGCCACACCTTTGCAGGTAGAGGCCCTGTGGCTTTGCGTCCTTACCTTTCGATAAGTTCGCCAAACATAATCAAAATAAATTCAACCAAAATGATAAATAACTCTTTATCTGATTTCAGTATATCAGATTATGGAATTTCTGCAACAGTTTTTCATTAAAATATTGTACTTTTTAAAGTACAATATTAAGTGTTATTCCTGGCAACAGATACCATTCTCTTCAGCACCGAGATGACGTAATCCGCCGTCTGTATATTCATCCGGTTGTCGATACTCATCCTTATAGTGCCCCCTATATAATCCTTATGGGTTTTTATTGCTTTGAGGACATGTGATACTCCCCCGCCCGCGCACGCTGAACCGGCCGCGGCGTTTATACCGTGCATGTCAAGCAAAACAAGAAGCGACTGGGCATCGACATTCTTAAAGCTGAAACTCATGTTGTTCGGAAGTCTTTTATCGAAATCATCGGTCCCGTTCATCCTGACATCGTCAATCTCACTCATTATTCTTCCGGTCATGTATTCGCACAGCTTTCTGCAATGGATGCTTTTTTCCTTCATACGCTTGCACGACAGCTTTGCGGCCTCCGCCATTCCGATAATTCCCGGAACGTTTTCCGTTCCCGAGCGCATTCCGTTTTCCTGTCCGCCTCCGAATATAAAAGGTTTTACCCCGCAGTCTTTCCTTATATACAGAAACCCGACTCCTTTGGGACCGTTAAATTTGTGGGAAGAAGCGCTCATCATATCAACAGCCATTTCTTTCACGTTAATCGGAATATGTCCGAAGGCCTGAACGGCATCCGTATGAAAAAGCACGTCATACTCTCTTGCTATATGCGCAATGGTTTCAATCGGCTCGATTGTTCCTATTTCATTGTTGGCTGTCATCACAGACAGCATAACCGTATTATACCGGATTTTCCTTTTAATGAAATCCGTATCGACAAAACCGTCTTCATCTACAGGGATAAGCTCAAAATATCCGCCCTTCCTGCCGTATTCTTTTAACGGCGAAAGAACAGCCTTGTGCTCTATCGCGCTTGCCATTATATGCCCCCGTCGTCTTGTTCCTTCATTTATGGCCCAATTATCCGATTCGGTTCCGCCTGACGTGAAAAAAACCTCCTCAGGTTCGGCGCTTATAAGCTCTGCGATTTCACTTCTGCATTCTTCTATCTTATCGCGGATTTTCTGCGACTGTGAATATGCAGCCGACGGATTGTAAAAATCTGCGGAATAATACTGTCTCATTGCCTGTGCCGCTTCAGGCATCAGAGGTGTCGTCGCGGCATTATCAAGATATATACTCATATTTTTCTCTTGTTTTCTTTTCTTATTAATATAATATGCACCTGCCGAATAAAATGATAAAAAATACCTTTGGATTGCCGGTATTTGTTTCTTATCAACTGCAAATATCAGCTCGGATTAAACATGTCAAAAAAAAGCTTTTTAAAAGGAACGATTATCCTTACGGCTGCCGGTTTTCTCACAAGAATTCTCGGTTTTATTTTCAGGATATTCTTATCCCGGAATATCGGTTCGGAGGGAATAGGGCTTTACCAGCTTGTAATGCCCGTCACATCAGTATGTTATGCAATAGGAATATCCGGGCTTGAGGTATCGGTATCACGATACACCGCTTATTACACTGCAAAAGGCAAAAACAATATGGCTTTTAAAATATCCGCCTTCTGCGCATGTCTGTCAATGGCGCTTTGCTTACTATGCACCGTATGTACGTTTTTCTCAGCGGATTTTATTGCATCTGTGGTATTCCACAACGAACAATGTGTTTCCATAATAAAAATCATGTCGCTGTCAATACCTTTTTCATGTGTTCACTGCATGGTATCCGC
>CALWMX010000147.1 GCA_944382105.1 uncultured Butyrivibrio sp. | reverse complement strand
ACCGCAGAGGTTATGCCTGCCTATGAGGAATTCATGTCTTAGGGGAATTGCACGCGGAGGAATAAATGAATACGATTGCAGCTGTCGTTGTAACATACAACAGATTGGAAATGCTTAAAAAATGCATTGAAAGTATTTTAAATCAGTCTGCCGGATGCGATTTGATTATTGTAAATAATGCCAGCACCGACGGAACGGAAATATATCTGTACAGTATCGGCAAAGATAATGGCAGAATAACCGTAATCAATAATAAGACGAATGCAGGCGGCGCCGGCGGTTTCAATATAGGAATGCGTGAGGCCGTCCGGCAAGGGTATAAATATATCTGGTGCATGGATGATGATACAATGCCAAAGCCGGATGCACTGAAACAGATGATTATTGCTCACAGACAACTGCGAGGGAATTACGGATTTCTGTCCGGCCTTATATTGTGGAAGGACGGAAGCAGGCACAGAATGAATGTTCCCACATCCGGCAAAACCGATTCATCCGCAGAGAAGTTCGGATTGCGTTTAATAAAACAGGCCAGTTTCGTGTCATTTTGGATTAAGGCTGACACCGTAAGACGCGCAGGACTTCCCATCAAGGACTTTTTCATATGGGGGGATGACGTGGAATATTCAAGGCGGCTTGCCGTGCGCATGAAACTGCCGTGCTACATGGTATTTAAGAGCGTTGCAATCCATATGACCGAAACCAACAACGGAAGCTGTATTGCAACTGATAAAGAGGACAGGATAGACAGATACAGATATGCATTCAGAAACGAAAATTTTCTGTACAGATGCGAAGGAATTAAAGGAACTATATATTATTTGCTTAAGTGTGCTTACAATATAATAAAGATAATTATAAAAGCACCGGATAATAAATTAAAAAGAATAAAGGTTGTTTTGTCACAGATGATAGCCGGATTCAGGTTTAATCCGGAAATAGAAAAGATAGGAGATATGAAGCGGAATGAACAATAATCCGGATAAACTGAATGAATTATCCAAAATCGTTATTGATACAGTCAAGGAAGCCGGCAATGTGGAAGAAATGTATTTCAGAGCCGGAAGCTCGGTAAAAAGAGAAAGCGATTCTCAGGGCAGCAGGCTCGTGCTTGGCGAGGGAGGAACCGTGTCCTTTGACACCTACTTTAATTGTTTTTCATATGCCAAGTATCTGCGTTATACCAATGTGAAAAGCGTGGTGTTTGAATTAAAGCTTAAGGGCGATTTTACGGTTAAAATAATACGAAAAACATTGCTTGAGCAGCCGAGAATACATCAGCGTGCGCCTATTCATTCCATACAGAAGGATGAAGAAATCGCCGTATGCCGTGTTTCTCTCAAAGAGACCGGAAACTGGCAGTATCGTGTTGATATGTCGGATGAGGTTATTGATATGACCGCCTCAGGAGAACTGAAAGAAAAAACCTTCTACAATGCGGAAGAACGGGATGTCAATCCGGGCAAGCCTAAAAGTGCAATGTATTATATTAAAGTAATCGCCATGAAAGATGACTGCGTTCTTTACGGAGGAAGATATCTTACTGACTGTGAGCCTTCCCGAAAAGTATGCGCTGCCTTGAATATCTGTACCTTTAAAAGAGAAGAGTATGTTACTGCCAATGTAAATAAAATTAACGAAAATCTCCTGAAAGCTGAGGACAGCAGCATAAAGGATAATCTTATGGTTTTTGTGGTGGACAACGGACAGACGTTAGAAGGCCAGCTTCCGGAAAGCGATAAAATATTACGTTTTCCTAACCGCAACTACGGAGGAGCCGGCGGCTTTACGAGGGGAATAATCGAAGCATACGACAGAAGAGATTATATTACACATGTGATAATGTGCGATGACGATTTGTATATGGACCCGCATATTCTTGAGAAAATGATTAACTTTCTTAAGTTTTTAAAGCCGGAGTATGAGGAGCTTCATATTCACGGAGGAATGTTCTCATTGAGCGAGCCTACATTCCAGACCGAGGCCAGCGCTATGTGGCACCACGGTGGATTTCCTCACAAACCCCTTGAGATGCGTGAGCAGTTTAACCTTCTGCTCAATGATATGGAGGAGCCGTTTGATTATACAGGGTGGTGGCTTACATGTATGCCGGTTTCGCTTGTGGAGAAAAACGGACTGCCTCTGCCTCTTTTTATAAAATGCGACGATATGGAGTACGGTATCCGCAACGAGGAAAACGTTCTTGTAATGAACGGTATCGGCGTATGGCATGAAGCCTTCGACAAAAAATACAGCGCGCATCTTGAGTATTTCTTTACCCGCAACGATATGGTAATAGACTCATTCCATGATATGCTTGACGGCAACAGGCGGGCAATGAAGCTTTTCACCGGAAGGGTGCTTCATCATCTTTTTATGCACAGATATGAGTCTGCATATTTTAAGCTCCGGGGAATGAATGACTATCTCAAGGGAGTTGACTTCTTCAAAACCCAGAAGGAGGACGAGCTTCTCATGGATTTGCTTTCCCACAACATGAAGCAGTACACGGAGGAACAGCTTAATGAGATGGGCTACAAGATTAACCTTAAAAAAATGCGCAAAAATTCGAAGCACAAGACACACAGAAGCGAGCGCTTTATCAATAAACTGACGTTATACGGGAATATAATTCCTACCTGCCTGTACATGAAAAAGCCAAGTATTGTGGATATGCAGAATTGTGATCCGTGTCATTTCGCCTTCAGGAAGGAAGTCATCATGTGGAATCCGGGTGACGGAAAAGGCGCGGTTGTGAAGGCCTCGGTTAAGACCTTCTGGAAATATTTTTTCTGGCTGATTGCAACCGATATAAAGCTTATTTTCAACGGAAACAGGATATCGAGACAGTTTTACAAACGCGGATATGAGCTTACGACAGTCGAATTTTGGAAAGAACATCTGGGATTAAATGGAGGTCAGCAATGAAATACGATTATTTAGTGGTTGGAGCGGGACTTTACGGGGCGGTTTTTGCACAGCAGGCAAAGGAACGCGGAAAGTCTGTATTAGTCATAGACAAGAGACCCAATATTGCCGGTAATGTTTACACGGAAGAAATAGAAGGAATTCATGTGCATAAATACGGGGCTCATATTTTTCATACCAACAATAAAAAGGTCTGGAACTATATAACCCGGTTTGCGGAGTTTAACCGTTTTACCAACAGCCCTGTTGCCAATTATCACGGTGAGCTTTATTCCATGCCGTTTAATATGTATACATTCAATAAAATGTGGGGCGTGGTAACTCCGGAGGAGGCAGCAGCGAAGATAGAAGAACAGCGCAAGGAAATCAAGGGCGAGCCCGCGAATCTTGAAGAACAGGCAATCAGTCTGGTGGGGCGCGACATCTATGAGAAGCTGGTAAAGGGTTATACCGAAAAGCAGTGGGGAAGAGATTGCAAAGACCTTCCTGCGTTTATCATCAAACGCCTGCCTGTGAGACTTACATTTGATAATAATTATTTTAATGCACTGTATCAGGGGATACCGATTGGCGGTTATACTCAGATGGTTGCAAATATGCTGGAAGGAATTCAGACAGAACTGAATGTGGACTATCTTGAGAATAAGAAAGAATATGATGCGATGGCACAAAAAGTAATTTATACAGGCGCCATTGACGCATATTTCGGTTATAAATTAGGTAATCTGGAGTACCGTTCGGTACGTTTTGAAACGGAGCTTCTTGACAAACCGAATTTCCAGGGTAATGCCGCCGTAAACTACACCGATAAGGAGACCCCGTGGACGAGAATCATTGAACATAAATGGTTTGAGTTCGGTAAGGACGCAGACGGCAATGACCTGCCAAAGACAGTGATATCCCGCGAATACAGTTCCGAATGGAAGCCCGGGGATGAGCCTTATTATCCGGTCAATGACGACAAAAACGGAAAGCTTTATTCGGAGTACAGAAAGCTTGCAGACGCAGAGGAAAATATTATTTTCGGAGGGCGTCTGGGAGAGTACAAGTATTATGATATGGACGCGGTGATTGCGTCGGCGTTAGATATGTGTGAAAGGGAATTAGCATAGTCAGTAAACTAAAAAGCTTTATTATATAAAATTATGCCGCTTCAAGCAGAATGCTGCCTGAGGCGGCTTTTTTTGATTGGGACAGCTTCAATTTTCGTGATAAGATTTTGCGGAGAGACTTACAAAGAGATTACAAAAGCTTTACTTTATAATGGTTTTGATTTTTACAAGGCAATTTTATCGTAAATACTGCAGTAAAGAATTACTCAATTATATAAGGAAGGAAAAAGGAGAAAGCTATGAGAAAAAGTAAAAAAATTTTGTCAGGGATTCTCGCGGCTGCAATGGTGGCCGGACTGGCAATGGGAACTTCCAATGCCTATGCGAGAAGCTCAATGAGAGCGGCATGGAATGATGCTTCAAGCTCGCAGACCACAGGAACGACAGTCAGAGATGCATGTTATGTGGAGGATGGAAGCGAAACAGAGGAGCACGTTGTATATTCAAACGTATATGCCGACAGTGAAGCATGGGCACAGTGGCAGACACAATGGGAAACGCTCAGCAGAAATTATGAACAGATTGCCCTTACGCCGGGCATGGACGCTACGGAGCTTAATTTCGCATGGTATTCGCTGAGAGAAGAGACTCCCATGATAAGGCTTATGGACGGAAACGGCAATGTTATAGAGACATTTGACGGAACACAGGACGTTTCAAAAGCGGAAACGGTTACGGAAGACGGTTTGTCCGTTACCCTTTATCCAAGCAAAGTCACGGTTACGGGCCTCACTGAAAACACGTCATACAAATATCAGTATTACTGTGACGGCAAGTGGTCGGAAGCATATGATTATTCCACAAAGTCAACGGACAGCTTTTCGGTTATGTATGTGGGTGACCCGCAAATCGGAGCTTCTGTAGGGCAGACGGAAAACAGCAAAGAATATCATGCCATGAATGACGCTTATAACTGGAAAGGAACGCTTGACAGCGCACTGGGCGCTCACAGCGATATAAGCTTTATATTATCTGCAGGAGACCAGATTAACCAGACCAGTGTATCATCGGATGACAATAAGCTTCAGCAGCAGATTGAGTATGCAGGATTTTTATTCCCGTCACAGCTCAGAAGTACGCCTATAGCAACTACAATCGGAAACCACGATTCAAGGTCGGTAAACTATCAGAATCATTTCAATAATCCTAACAGCGCAGTATCTGCGGAAAACACAGAGGGAGCAACCACAGCGGGAACCGATTATTATTTCAGATATGGCAATACGCTTTTTTTTATAATTGATACGAACAATTACAACTGCGCAACACATGAGAATGTAATCAGGGAAGCTATGGAAAATAACCAGGATGCTACGTGGAGAGTGCTTATGTTCCACCAGGATATATACGGTTCCGGTTATGACCACTCTGACACGGACGGAATGGTTCTCAGAACACAGCTCACGCCGATTATTGACAAGTATGATTTTGACGCGGTTCTTCAGGGACATGACCATACATACTCAAGAACATATCAGATTTCAACGGACGGAAACAGCCATTCAAGCTACACAAGCGCACCTTCCACATCGTCGGAGGAAGAGTTTAATGCATATCTGGCAGACAACCTCTGCTATGACCTTGAAACAGGCGAGGTTGATGCCAATAAGGTAATTGACCCGGAAGGAACGGTATATTTTGAGGCAAACTCATCAACCGGAAGTAAGTATTATCAGCTTATAGGCACGCAGCAGGATTACATTGCCGCAAGAAGCCAGAGCTGGAGACCCACATATTCAATTCTTGAGATTACTGACGTAACGTTTACGGTAAGAACATATGACGCGGCTACCAACGAGGAGCTTGTGGCAGACGGCGGAATTGAAACCGCATACACGATTGTCAAGTCAGCGGATAAGACGGCGCTTAAGGAAGCAATCGAGGCGGCGCAGGCAAAGCTTGACAGCGCTAAGGAGTCCGGAAAATATACGGATGAGTCGCTTGCGGATGCCGAAGCGCTTATCGAGGCGGCACAGGAAATCTGCGATGATGCGGAAGCAGGTACGGCGGATATCGCAAGTGCTGCTGCCGGATTGACTGACTTTGAAAGCAAGCTGGTTGAAAAGTCTGACAATACGGACGAAGACAACACGAACACGGACGGAGACAATACAAACGGGGATAACACTGACAATAATGCCGGGGATAATACGAACGATGATACAATATCAGATATTGAGGCCGGTTATGCGAAGGCTTCAACAGGAATGATGATATGGTTTGCAGCGGCCGGCGCAGCATTGGCAGGACTCACGGCGATTATCGTATCAGAAAAAAAGGGAAAGAAAGTATCAGATGAGCAGTAGTAAGAAAAAAACGGCAATAAAGGTAATTGTGGTTTTAGTCGGAGTGGCAGCCCTTGCGGCTGCCCTTTGGCGGCTTAATTCCTTTGAAAAAACAGAAATGGTATCCACAAAAGGATACAGTTACGAAAGAGCGATTGTCACCGAGGTTGTGACCGATAATTTACAGGAAAACGGCGAGCGTGTGGGATATCAGCATATTAAGGTAAGGATGCTGACAGGAGAACATAAGGGTGAAATTTATGACGCCACAAGTTCGGAGGGCAATCTTTTCGGAGCAGCCTGTCATGTTTCGGATAAAGTTATTGTCACCTTCAGCGTATCGGGAGACACGGCAACAGTCGGTGTTTATTCCAAGGACAGAAGCGCGGCGGTTATCGGATTTGTAGCGGTATTTCTGCTGTTTATATGCCTTATCGGAGGACGCAACGGTGTAAAGTCGGTTCTGGGCCTTGTTTTCACCTTTGCGATGATTATATTTATGTTCCTGCCGATGATTTATCTCGGTATGTCGCCGTTTTGGGCAGCGGTAATCGTCGTGATTGTGACTACTATTGCCACCATGTATCTTATCGGCGGCAATGACAGAAAGACGCTGTCGGCGATTCTGGGGACTACATTGGGAGTGCTTATAGCCGGAATCAGCGCATGGATATTCGGACTGGTGGCCGATATAGACGGATATAACGTATCAGATATAGAGACTCTTATATATCTTGGACAGAACACTTCCATTGATGTCGGGGGACTTCTTTTTGCGGGAATACTTATCGCGGCTCTCGGCGCGGTAATGGACGTTGCAATGTCCGTATCTTCGGCAATAGCGGAAATTCATGACAAATCTCCTAAGCTGGGTGTCAGACAGCTTTTCAGGAGCGGAATGAACGTAGGAAGGGATATGATGGGGACAATGTCCAATACGCTTATACTTGCTTTTGCGGGAGGCTCAATAAGCGTGCTTGTGCTTGATTACGCTTATGACCTGCCTATGCGCCAGATACTCAATTCTTATTCAATAGGAATTGAAATCATGCAGGGCATAGCGGGAAGCATCGGAGTAATACTTACGGTTCCCACAACGGCTGCAATGGCGGCTCTTTTGTACGGCAAAATCCGCAAGCCGGCAGGGGCTGATGAAAATGATGAAGCCCTTGAAACAATAAATACGGATAAAAACGAAACGGCAATCAGCGGGAGCAGCAGTCAAGAAGCCATTCAATAAGAGCAAGATTCTTGGAGGTGCTGCAGTTGTTGAAGGTTCCGATTACATATATGTCAAGGTCGGGACAATAGAAAACCGCGGTTCCGAAGCTTCCGGTGTGACCGTACAGCTCATATTCATCGTCATACATCATTAGCCCCATACCGTAAAATGAATCCGGGGAATTAAGCTCGGTAAACTGATAGATTTCCTTGAAATAAGAAACGTCGAAAAGCTTTCCGTTCATATATCCCTGAATAAAAGCCGTGATGTCATCCATGGCGGAAATAATTCCTCCGCAGGCTCCTTCGCCTGCTTCCATTAACGGAAGCCCTTTTGTTCCGCAGGGAAGGTCTATGAGCTGTATGCCGTCCCAGGACATTCCTTTTGTAAAAACAAAGGTGTTTTTTATGTCCAGAGGCTCGAAAATATATTTTTTGTAATTGTATTCAAGAGACTGCCCGGTCGCAGTCTCTATTATTTTGCCAAGAAGCTGGTAGTTAAAATCCGAATAATATGCTTCGCCTTCTGTTCCGGGAACAAAATGTGCTTCAAGCTCTCTTGTCATTGCCAGCGCGTCGTCAAAATCATAGCTTAAATCTTCTTTATAATAACATACCGAACGTATGGAGTCGTACTTATCGGAGCTTTCGGAAAAATAGTCGGCAATTCCGGATGTGTGTGATAAAAGCTGTCTGACGGTAATATCGTGGGAATAATCACGTCCGTCTAAAACCGCTATGCCGTCCACTGTTTCATCCGGCAGATATGCGTCTATTCCATCATCAAAGGAAAGCAGGCCTTCTTCCTCTAAATTAAAGATTACCGTGGCCGTAAACATTTTTGTGATGCTTGCAACTGCGAAAAGACTGTTGTCGGTCATGTTTCCCCATGTTTCGTTCCATAAAATGTTTCCGCCGCCGTCTATAAGCCGGCATGCGCCGCCGGATACTTCGTACGTCTGGCAGTATTCTTTAAAAGCCGTGCTCATTTCGGCGCTGATTTTGGCCGGAAAATGCGTGTCAGGTTCGTAAGCGCCGCATGAGCATAATAAACAGGCCGAAAGCAGTATTGATATCAGACAAAAAAATTTCTTTTTCTTATATTTCATATCAGGCTCCGATTACATGCTGAAAAATCCGTCAGGTATTCTCTGATTATAATGTGCAGCTTGAAAAATAAAATACGTTTCCGCTCCGTAAATGATAAACTTGGCTTGACATTTAAGGAGTAATTTTTGATAATAAACAGTATAGGAGCGGGTTTATATGAGGAAAAAGGAAATTGCTGTAAAAATAAAATTTATAATATTGATTTTACCGGTTATATTGTGCGCAGCAGGTACGGCGGTTGTATACGCTCCGGCAGAACACAATGATATTGACGGCATTTACGAAGGCAGTGACGGCAGCAGGCTGGTACTTGAAACGGTCGGACAATTTGTAGCTGTTTTCAAGGATGATTCCGATACGGAAAACGAACTGGGAGATATGCATTTCCTTAAGGGAAAGGCAGAAAGCGGCGCATATTTTGTAAACAGCGAAAACAATGTTAATGAAGGATACGGAGTGATGGGAAACGGGGTGCTGGCCTATTGCACCGTAAACCGTTACGGTTCATATGACGAACTGATTATTTATAACACTTATGACTCCTTTTCGGAACTCAGAATGGCGGGAAAGATTATTTTTCCGATAATTGCAGCGGAGTGCGGCACGGTTCTTATGTTTATGTGCATAAGGAGACAAAGCAGAATAAGGATTGTAATTACAACCGTGATTTGTGCTTTGTCGGCGGCGGTAATACTGCTTTCGTCACTGATGCCGCGCGGAAATGACGGAATATATCAAAGTGGTCAGGTTGAGGATAATTATGGCGACCGCCGAAAGATTGACATGTATTTTATAGACAGCGGAGATTATGTCTCCGCAGTTATAGGATATGATGACTGGAGCAGCCTGACAATCGCGACATATCCCAGAAATGAAGACGGAACCATAGAAGCCCTCGAAGATGACAGACCAGCGATAGTGTTGTTCAAGAAATCCGTCCATTCGGTAAGCGTTTTAAATATGGATGACGGAAACATATCGATGATTACATATATGAGTGACGGAACTCAGAGAGAAATTGATTTTTACAGAGTGAGAGAGCCTGTTTTGTATCTGAACTGGATTGCGGCATTTCCTGTTGTGATGCTGCCTGTAATTTGTTTCAGAAAAAAGAATATGCGGTCTGACAGCATACGGCAGAATGATGTAATACCGCGCAGGACAGTAAAGGCTGAAGCCAAAGGACGCTTCAAAGATGAGCGCGGAAAATTGAAAAATAGCGAGACGGATTCATACAGGCATGGATTGAGAAAAGATTATTTGATTACCGGTCTGGAATTTCTGTGCGGCAATCTGGAGTATATGCGGGAGTATTTGATGAATAACCAGATTGGAAACAGGATTTCAGAGGATACGTCGATTATTTTAAACGGTATCAGGACTGACGGATGCGGCTCGGAAGGCATTTTTACCGAGGGAGGCATTGAATACATTATCGAAGAAGAGTACGGACGCACGAGGTTTGTCATACGATGCGGCGGACAGCCCCTGATAGTTTATGCGATTGAAAGGATGTTTGTATGATAGGTAAGCTTGTAAAATGTTTGTTCATTGTGCTTGCCGGAATTTCGGCAGCGGGACTTATCGGGATATATTTAATTCAAAGAACGGGAAGCGTATATGACGGCAGATACGTGTATACGGAAGAAAACAGTACGCGTATAATCGATGTAAAACTTGAAGACGGGATATTCAAAGTAAAATATATTATGTCCGGTTATATTCCGCCGAGTACAGACCAACTCTTATCATCATATTATAATCCTGTGCAAGAGGTTAACTACGGCGAATATGAGTTTGAGATACCAACGGATATAATACCGGAAGGAGTAAAAATCACACATCGGGATATATACAGCATGAAAGATTGTTATATATATCTGATTTTTGCCGGTGACAGAATTTATTTCAGCGATGATTATAGCTACGCATATTTATCGTATCTGGACGGCAGTGACAAAACCCGGGTTGAACCCATTACATCAACATATGAACGCGGTGTTTACGAATGGAATTGCGCCCCAAAAACGGGATATGATATGCATTCGGAGATTGAAACGGCCAAATGCATTTTTGCCGGGATGCTTTCAGTGTCAGGAACCGTACTGGCGTTTGCGTATATAAGGCGCTCCGGAAAAACCATTCAGATTGCCGCGCTTGCGGTAAGCACGGTTTATTGCGCGGCGGCATATTTTGTGTTTCTGGCGCCGTCATACGAAGGGATATACGAGACATGGGCATCCGAATCTGCTGACAGTGGAGGCGCAGAAGCACAATTCATTGATTACGGAGAAAGCGGCATACTGATGGCCGGACAGAAGTATGTAGTATATAACTTAGATTACGCAGATGAGGAAGAATACTATGATTATATTGTTAACAGCGTGGGAGACACTTACGATACGGAGGAAAAAATAACCTATTTCCCGATATATTTTGGCAGATACGGCGGAAAGTGGTATAATGAAGACGGCGTCAATATTCAGACCGTACTGTCCGAAAGGGTGACAGCTAATTCGGTGTGCGAGCTCAGTATTACATTTGACGGACTTAAACTTGTATTGTATGATGATGTGAGGGAGGTCAACGTCAGATGTGATTTTTACAGGGATAATATTAGTAAGGCATCTGCTAACGTAAGATATCTTCTTCTTGCAGCGGAAGCGTCCGTTGCGGTAACCGTAATTATGGGATTCGCAAAGCGCTCCAGAGATAACAGGCTTAACCCTCCGTATCCCTACGGGCAGTATGCGGTAAAAGGACTTGTGTATGTAAGTCCGGATATGGAATATATGCGCAAATACCTTGAAGATAATATGAAAGGCTGCGGGTTGGTCTGGAGAAAAGATTTTTTTGCATTTAACGGCCGGAAAGAAAACATGCCGGTGTACGAGCAATACAAGGGTAAAAATAAGCTGTCCGTAATCAGCGGGATGAAGCATGCTGAGGATATTACGGTGAACCGTATAAAAAGCAGGGTGGAAAGCTATATGCTGGCCTACAATTCCAAAAGAATGGTATTGGCGTCCGTGATAGACGACAAGGTAGTGTCCGCTTATGAAATGGAGGTGCGTCATGAGTAGAACGATACTGTTATTGACAGCCTTGATTTTTTTATCCGGCGGGCTTCTCGGATGCTCCCGTTATAATCCGGACTGTACCATATGGCGTGAAGCGCTGGTGACCGGATATGATATTCAGGATGGGTATATTGATATCACCGTCAATGAGGCATATAATACCAATGCATATTCGTTTGATGAGGTATATGATGTAAGCTCCGATATAAGCGACGCCGCAGATGAGGAGTACCTGGTATGCGACGCAGTATATTACGGAGACGGCGGTTTGCAGATGTATACCCAATATACCATAGTAAACAGTCAGCTTACCTACAGGATTGAGGCTGAACAAATTGACAATTTTGAGGAAATGTGCGATTCTATTAAGAGTGCGGAATATGAAGACAAGGTAGTCAGGCTTACGATAATCAACGGAAGCGTAACTGCGGCCGTGGAAACAGGGTATATCGTGTATAATGCGGATTTTGTATGAAATACATTGATTGAAGCGCTGACTGAGGATTGTCAGGGAAGGATTTGGAATATGGCACAGGATAACTGCGAAATATGCGGATATTATGAATATGATGAAGAAAATGAATGTTATGTGTGTTCCGTAAATCTTGACGAGGACGAGATGTACAATTTTATGTCGGGTACCGTCCGTGCCTGTCCGTATTTTCAGAGCGGAGACGAGTACAGGATTGTGCGGAAACAGATGTAGATTGCAGGAGGAATTTACCAATGGATATAAAAGGAACAGAATTATTTGTCAAAGCGCTGAGGGAGGAAGGTGTTGATACCGTATTCGGTTATCCCGGAGGAATGGCGATAGACCTTTTTGACGCTCTGTATGATGCTGAGGATATTGACGTAGTGCTCCCAAGACATGAGCAGGCGCTTGTGCATGAAGCCGACGGATATGCACGTTCAACAGGCAAGGTGGGCGTGTGTCTGGTTACAAGCGGACCGGGCGCAACAAATCTTGTAACGGGAATCGCCACGGCAAATTATGATTGTGTGCCGCTTGTGTGTTTTACCGGGCAGGTATCCAGAGATTTGATAGGCAATGACGCCTTTCAGGAGGTGGATATTGTGGGCGTCACGCGCAATATATGTAAATACGCCGTTACGGTCAGGGACAGAAAGGACCTTGCTTCAATTATCAAAAAAGCCTTCTATGTGGCAAGAACCGGAAAGCCGGGCCCGGTGGTGGTAGATATTCCAAAGGATGTTCAGACGGAGCTTGGCTCTGACGAATACCCGTCGGAGATTTTTATAAGGGGCTATAAGCCTAACAGCGGAGTCCATGTGGGGCAGCTTAAAAAAGCTATGACGATGATTAAAGCTTCGCACAGGCCTGTGATTTTGGCAGGCGGCGGCGTAAAGATTTCACATGCCGGAGAAAAACTGACGAAGCTTGCCGAGAAAATGAGGATTCCGGTAATCACCACAATCATGGGTAAAGGGGTGATTCCTACCGACCATCCGCTCTATGTGGGCAATATAGGTATGTACGGAAATTACGCTTCCAACAAGGCTATATCGGAATGCGATGTTCTTCTTGCCATCGGGGTACGCTTCGGAGACAGGATAACGGGCAGGATAGAAGAATTTGCACCGGACGCTAAAATAATACATATAGATATTGACACGGCATCAATATCCAGAAATATTGTAGTTAATGTGCCGATAGTTGCAGATGCGGGAACGGCGATTGGGGAGATGCTTAATCATGCCGCAGCCGTAAAGACGGAGAGCTGGATAGAGTCAATCGACAGGTGGAAAACCGAAATTCCCATAACGATGGCGCAGTATGATGGGATGACTCCTGAGAAGATAATCAATAAAATAAACGAAATTTTTCCGGATTCAATAGTTACCACGGACGTGGGGCAGAATCAGCTGTGGACCACCCAGTATATAAAGATGGACGGCAAAAGGCAATTTCTCACCTCAGGAGGACTTGGTACAATGGGATACGGGCTGCCTGCGGCAATAGGAGCAAGCCTTGGCAATCCGGGAAGGCCTGTTATCTGTATATCCGGAGACGGCGGAGCCCAGATGAATATTCAGGAGCTGGCTACGGCACATGCCCTTGAAACCCCGGTTATTTTATGTATTTTTAACAATTCATATCTCGGAAACGTAAAGCAGATGCAGAAGATGTTTTATAATAAAAGATATTCCAGCACATGCCTGCGTTACACAAGAAGCTGCAACAGGCAGTGCCGTATTGACGGAACATGTGCAGGCAGGGAATATGTGCCGGATTTTGTAAAGCTGGCCGAGAGCTACAGCTGTCTCGGAATAAGAGTTACCGACGAGACGCAGATTGACGATGCTTTTGAACGTGCAAAGAACAACGCTGCATCCGCCACGGTCATAGAATTCATCCTTGATTGTGAGTATGATGTGTACCCTATGGTTCCGGGCGGGAAAGCGCTTACGGACATGATGTTCGGATAGGAGGAAGACTATGTGCAATATGAAAAAAAGATGGATATCCATATATGTGGAGAATGAAATCGGCGTACTTGCAAGAATTTCAGGCCTTTTCTCCGGCAAATCATACAATATAGATACGCTGACGGTGGGCGTTACGGAAGACCCTACAATGTCGCGTATGACAATTGGAGTCACAAGCGATGACAAGACCTTTGAGCAAATCAAAAAACAGCTCAACCGAAGCGTTGAGGTAATCAAGGTTATTGATTTTACGGATCTTCCCGTACATATGAAGGAGCTGATGTTTGTTAAAATCAACAGCTGTACCGAGAAAGACAAGTCAGAAGCTTTCAGGATAGCGCAGGTCTACGGAGTTACCGTGGAGGATTACAACAAAAATACAATCCTTCTCCAGTGTACCATGACCGAGGATAAAAACAACAGTCTTCTGAAGCTTCTTAGCGATACCTTCGGCTACAGGCTTGAAGTGGTCCGCGGAGGCGCAGTGGCTATTGAGGCGGTAAGCTACACCGAAAGATAATTACACAGAGACAAATATAAATTTAATAACCGTATATAATAATCCCGGGCGTGTGTGTCTCTGTCACATCAATGCCCGGGATTTTTTATTTTTTCATCTGTTTTGAAAGCATATTGGTGTACCAAATGGTGAAAATCATATAAATCATTGCAATTATGAACCATGCAACATCCACGGCGATATTGTCTCCGGAAAGCTTAAACACACACAGCGGAATCCAGATTACCGGAACGGCAATGTTGACAATAAGAAGGATTTTGCCGTCGGGCGCTTTTTTCTTTATCTGTTTTACCGCCAGAAAAAGCTGTGACACAATCAATATTCCCATTAAAACCATTATAATTTTATCCATAAAATCTCCTTGATAATTTGTTTCGGACTATACCGGTAAAAGAGAGTCAAAAATTATTTTATATCCACGGTAAGAAGCCATTTGGATATATCCACCATTTCGGGGCGGCTGTTGAGGATTGTTACGCTTCCGGTTTTGTCAGGTGAGCCGCACAAACCGTTGAGAGTAAGCTGATGTCTTGTTTCTCTGGCGGTTCCGTTGCCTCCGTCGAAAATCTCGGATTTGTGGCTCAAAGCCTTGCTTATGGCGCTCCGGACAAACGGATAATGAGTACAGCCCAAAACCACAGCGTCAGGCGGATTGGGGATATAATCCGACAGAAGTCTGCCAAGATAAGAGTCAAGTTCATCGCCCTCGATTATTCCCCGCTCAACAAATTCCACTATGCCGGGACAGGCCAGCGTAGATATCCGGGCGTCATTCTCATACCGGCACATGAGTCTGCGGAACTTGTCTTCCTTGAGAGTGACAGCCGTTGCAAGTACAAGCACGCGTCCGTCAGGCTTATGCAGGACGGCTGGCTTGAGAGCGGGCTCTATTCCTATGACCGGAACGCCTTCATAACGGGCGCGAAGCGCACGCACGGCTGCTGTTGTGGCTGTGTTGCAGGCTATTACAAGGCATTTGCAGTGCCGTTCGATAAGGTATCCGGCGGTGGCAAAAGTCAGTTTTCTGACCTCCTCAAGAGGCCGCACGCCATATGGGGCGTTAAGGGAATCACCGTAATATATATAATTCTCGTTGGGCATAAGCGAAATAAGTTCCCTGAGGACGCTTATCCCGCCCACGCCGGAATCAAACACGCCCACAGGCCGATTATCGTATTCCATATCACAAACCTCAGAAACAGCCGCAGTTTACGTCGCGGCCCGCATATTTTACCTGTCAAAGCCGCTCCCGAAACAGAGGCAGAAATATTTTATACACAGTATAACAAATATTGTATTTTTTTTCTACTTGTACTGAATATTTTTATTATACAAAACATACAATAAGTGGAAGGAGCACAGTGTCATATGCGTAAAACGGTTTTAAAAATTATTATATATATAACGTCCTGTCTTATTGTTCCGTTTATAATCACAATGTTTATGACCGGAGTTTGTGAGGATACGCAAGGCAGCCAGACGGCTAAAACCGTTATTACGCAGAATGACAGAGTGACCCGGATAACAGATATGACAGAATATGTCATGGGAGCGGTTGCTGCATACTATAAGGCGGGAGACAGTACGGAATTCCTCAAGGCGTTTGCCGTGGTGGCAAGAACCTATGGGGAATATGTGAAAGGAGACGGGGCAATGGTTAATTCCGCCGACCTTGCCCTCACTTCTTTTACCGCCAAGGAGATGAAAGCAGCCTGGGGGGAGGATTACGATACATATTACCAGGCGGTAAAGCAGGCCGTTGACGAAACCGAGGGGCAGACAATGACCTGCGACGGAGAACTTATTATGCCTTATTTCCATCAGATAAGCGCGGGAATGACCAGAAAGGCGTCGGAAAAATATCTTGCCGCTGTGGACTGCAGCGGCGATATGGAGAATGAAGACTACATAAGCATAGTGGAATACTCCGAATCCGACGTCTCGGAGAAGCTTGGCAGGAAATGGGAGGATATTTCATTGGAAGGAGGGGTTGCGGAGGCGTTCCAGATTATTGAGCGTGACGATGCAGGCTATGTGTCAGAGCTTATGGTGGGAAATATCACAATGAGCGGCGATGAACTGGCGTCATGTCTGGGGCTGCCTTCGTCAAGCTTTTCGGTTTCAAGCACTGCGGGAAATGTGGTTTTTACCGTAAAAGGAAACGGCTCGGGATACGGGATGTCTCTTTGCAACGCCAGAAGCCAGGCGGCTTCAGGAGCCGGATATCAGGAAATTCTTAATTATTATTACAAAAATATCCAGATTACAGGTGAATAAAAAAACTTCATCAGGCAAACCTAATAGCATACATTAATTACGGCAAAGCATTCGGACAAGGAGAAAATACCGCCGGGACAAACCGGCAGTGAATAAACCGTCAGTCGGAGAATGCAATGCCGGGTGCGTGTGGTTTGCACAGATGGAGGTAATTGTGAACAGAAAAAAAAGAAAAGTCGACGGTGAAAAAATTTTTTCCATAGTTGCCAGTCTTGCTATAGTTGCAGCACTGGTTGTCGGAGTCATTTCAATCGTAAAGACGACATCAAACAGTAAAAAACAGAATTATATTGACCTTAATGTGGCTGAAAATACCACGACGGATGAGGACAAACCGACTGAGATTGAACGTCAGACGGACAGAACCGCAATACAGGATACGGAACCGGAAACAGATCCGGAAACGGAACCTGAGACAGAGCCTGCAACAGAGCCGGCTGCCGCAACGGAACCGGAAACGCCGGTACAGGTTAACGCTCCGGTGTTATCCTTCAATGACAGCAGCAATCTTCTCTGGCCTGTCAACGGGGACATAATCCTCGGATATAATATGGATAACACTATTTATTTCCCTACCCTTGACCAGTACAAATGCAATCCGGCCATAATAATAAGCGCTGAGGTAGGAACCGATGTGGTAAGCGCGGCTCAGGGGGTTGTGGAGGATATCTATGAGGACCCGATAGTGGGGACAAGCATGGTTGTGTCTCTGGGAAACGGGTACAAGCTTATATACGGTCAGCTTTCGGATTTGTCCGTAGGAATTTCGGATACGGTTGAAGCGGGAACTGTCATCGGCAAGGTGGCAAATCCTACAAAATATTTTACCGAAGAAGGAAGCAACCTGTATTTTGAACTGGTTAAAGACGATTCGCCTGTAGATCCGATGCTTCATCTCATTGATAAAGAGTAACGAAATTAAATCTGAAGCATATTTTATAATCGGGAGGATGATTATTGGCCCGCAACCGGCTATGCCGGTGCTTCAGATAGATTAGGGGTTCCCCGCGCGCAGGGAACCCCGTTTTTTGTGTAATCTATGCACTTACATTGGCTATAACGCACATAATGCCGCCTAAGATAAGAACTACTCCGGCAATTCCGTGACCAAGAACGCCGGGCTGTACTTTGTTGTAATCAATTCCGCCGTTTTTGTTCTGTTTGCGTATATCGGCAATACCCGTGATTAAACTGATGACAAGAAGCGCGGCAGTAACTATACCCAGAGCCTTATTGTGGTTCATGTAGTGAAATATTGTGGTTACAAGGCCCGCAACTGATGTGAGCAGTGAT
>CALWMX010000146.1 GCA_944382105.1 uncultured Butyrivibrio sp. | reverse complement strand
GGGCCGAAGGCGGTGAAGGCGGAAGGGAGCTTGCAGGAAAGGTTTTAAAATCCATAGACAAGGAGAAAAAGCCTTTTACCCTCACTTATGATGACAACATGACACTTAAGGAGAAAATAAACGCAATCGCGGTCAAGATATACGGAGCAGATGGAGTAAGCTTTTCCGCGTCTGCCGAAAACATGCTTTATAAGCTTGAGAGAATGGGCTTTGGCAGGCTTCCCGTATGCATGGCGAAAACACAGTATTCCCTGTCGGATAACCCGGAACTTCTGGGGAGACCGGAGGGCTTTACGGTCAACGTGAGAGAGGTATACGTCAGTGCAGGTGCAGGTTTTGTGGTGGCGCTTACGGGAACGATTATGACAATGCCGGGGCTTCCTAAGATTCCTGCGGCCGAGCGTGTTGATTTTGATGAGAGAACAGGAAAAATTACAGGACTATTCTAATATAAGCGGATATTTTGGGAGATATAATGCAGAATTTTTATGTAAAAGATATTGTGGAGGCAGCAAATGGCAGGCTGCTATGCGGTGAGCCGACGGTTTCTGTTGAGAGCATAAGCACCAACTCAAAAGAAATCGGCAGCAAATGCCTTTTTGTTCCGATTATCGGAGAGAGAGTTGACGCGCATCGTTTTATTGACAGTGCAATAGAGGCCGGTGCGGCGGCTGTGCTTACAAGCGAACATGAAGCCATGGATAAAGCGGTTCCATGTATACGGGTTGAAAACACCGTAACGGCTCTGCAGGAAATAGGAAGATATTACGGAAGAACAATGAACATACCGAAAATCGGCATAACGGGAAGCGTTGGGAAAACCACCACAAAGGAAATGGTTGCATGTGCGCTTTCGGCAGGCTTCAGAGTGTTTAAAACGTCCGGCAACAGCAACAGTCAGATTGGCGTTCCGATTACTCTTTCAAGAATATCGCCGGAGGACGAAATTGCCGTTATTGAGATGGGAATCAGCATGCCGGGCGAAATGAAAAGACTGGCACGGCTTGTTGATCTGGACAGCGCGGTTGTTACCAATATAGGCGTATCGCATATTGAACAATTGGGTACGCAGGACGGTATATGTGCGGAAAAATTCCGTATTGCGGATGCACTTAGGAGTGACGGAGCAGTATTTCTCAACGGGGACGACACCGTACTTCTCGGACATATGCATGAACTGAACAGACAAGTTGTCCTGTTCGGACTTGGCGAAAACAACGATTACCGCGCCGATAATATAATATCCGGAGAGACGACGGAATTTGACATACTTAAAAATAACATAAAGCTTTGTCATGTGAAACTTCATGTCCCCGGACTTCATAATGTACGCAACGCACTTGCGGCGGTTGCCGTGGCAGAGAGATACGGCATAACTGCGCAGGCGGCGGCAGGAGCGCTGGAGGGCTACGGCGGAATTTCAATGAGACAGCAGATTATACGGCATAACGGGATTACCGTCATAGACGATTCCTACAATGCAAGCCCGGATTCCATGAAGGCCGGCATAGATGTTCTCTGCGCCGTGGGAAAAGGCCGCAGGATAGCAGTGCTGGCGGATATGCTGGAGTTGGGGGACGATGCAGCGCGCTACCACGGTGAGGTGGGTGAATTCATAGCCGGACATAATGTGGACGAACTGATTACTTACGGAGACTTGGCGAAAAACATAGGCGTGACGGCAGCCTGCAATAAATCCCTCAAAATAAAGCATTTTGACGACAGAGAGCAGATTGATGCGTATCTGAAAAGAGAATTGAGAGAAGGCGACACGCTTCTTTTTAAAGGCTCAAGGGGCATGAAACTGAATTTGTGCGTTGAAGCACTGTGTAATAAATAAATTTTTACAGGAGGAAGCAAAGGCATATGGCACAGATTATCGACGGAAAAGCAATTTCCACACAGATTAAGGAAGAGTTAAAGGCAAAGGTGGCAGAGTACAAGGCACAGGGAATAAAAATCTGTCTTGCAGTGATTCAGGTGGGGGCAGACCCGGCATCAAGCGTGTATGTGGGCAACAAGAAAAAAGCCTGCGCCTATATCGGAATCGACTCTCTTGCGTATGAGCTGCCTGAGGAAACTACAGAGGAAAAACTTCTTGAATTGATTAAAGAACTTAACGGAAGAGCAGATGTAAACGGAATTCTTGTCCAGCTTCCGCTTCCAAAGCATATAGACGAGGATAAAGTTATAAGGGCAATAGATCCTCTCAAAGATGTGGACGGGTTTCACCCGCAAAGCGTAGGTGCGCTCAGCATAGGAATGAAAGGCTTTGTTTCATGCACGCCGGCAGGGATTATTGAATTAATCAAAAGAAGCGGAAACACAATAGAAGGCAAGGAATGTGTCGTCGTAGGGAGAAGCAATATAGTAGGTAAGCCGATGGCTCTTCTTTTGCTCAGGGAGAACGGTACGGTAACAATCTGCCATTCAAAAACCTCGGACCTTAAATCCGTCACAAAGCGCGCCGACATCCTTGTGGCGGCAGTTGGCAAGCCTAAATTCATAACCGGAGATTATGTCAAGGAAGGCGCGGTTGTCATAGACGTAGGAATTCACAGACTTGGCACGGGCAGCAGCGGAAAAAGCATTCTTTGCGGAGATGTGGACTATGATGATGTTTTTCCTGTGGCCTCGGCAATAACTCC
>CALWMX010000145.1 GCA_944382105.1 uncultured Butyrivibrio sp. | reverse complement strand
CGTATTGTCAGTAACTTTTGTTGACCGCATCGGATACCGTGCTTCAATGGTTATGGCACATATATTGGCGGCATTGGGACTGATTTTTCTTACTATTCTGCCGGGCATCCTTCCGGATGCCTTTGCAGGGCTACTGATATCAGTCGTAATATATGCGGTAGGGGGCGGACTTCTCGAAGTTCTTGTAAGTCCTGTAGTGGAGGCTTGCCCTTCCGACAACAATGAAAAAGCCATGAGTCTGCTGCACTCCTTCTACTGCTGGGGGCATGTTGCCGTCATAGCTGTTTCTGCGGTTTATTTTAAAATTTTCGGTATCGGAAACTGGCGATTTCTGGCGGCGGCATTTTCCGTTATACTGATAGTCAATGCCGTCGTATTCACAAAAGTCCCTATTGCTCCTCTTATCAAGGAGGGTGAAAAGGGCTTTTCAATGAAGGAGCTTTTTTCGCGGAAAATATTCTGGCTTCTTATGATTATGATGGTCTGTGCCGGAGCCGGGGAGCAGGCTGTAAGCCAATGGGCTTCCACTTTTGCAGAAAAAGGACTGGGAGTATCAAAAACCGTGGGAGACATCGCCGGACCTATGGCTTTTGCCGTATTTATGGGGTGTTCCAGACTGTTTTACGGCAAATTCGGAGACAGAATCAACCTTGACAGATTTATGATAATAAGCACTTGTTTATGTCTGTTATCCTATATCATCATATCTTTAGTGCCCGTCCCTGCGCTCTCTCTTGCAGGCTGCGCACTTACCGGATTGTCGGTGGGCATTATGTGGCCCGGAACCTTCAGCAAGGCCTCCGCTACGCTTAAACGCGGGGGAACAGCCATGTTTGCCCTGCTTGCGCTTGCCGGCGACGTGGGATGCAGCAGCGGCCCAACAGTCGTGGGAATGGTATCGTCCGCGTTTGGAGACGACCTGAAAAAGGGCATACTTGCCGGCATTGTTTTTCCTGCGGTAATGCTGCTCTGTCTTCTGGTTACATCGGCACTCAAAACAAAAAGAACAGAAATCTGACCACAGTCGGATTTCTGTTCTTTTTATGTTATAATTATATATTTCTAAATATTCGTCTGGATAAGCTTAGGGTTATATCCTGCTTTTCTCATTGCATTTATAATCTCTTCCTTATGCTCCGTTCCGAAGGCTTCAAGCGTTATTCCAAGCTCGACAGCCGCATTTCTGTTTATGCTCACAAACTGGTTATGGTCGATCTTTATTACATTGCCCTTTGCATCCGCTATAACCTTTGCCACTTTAAGAAGCTCACCGGGCTTGTCCGGAAGAAGGATTGACATTGAGAAAACTCTCCCTCTCTGGATAAGTCCGTGACGGACAACCGATGACATGGTGATAACATCCATGTTTCCTCCGCTGAGAATTGCCACCACTTTCTTGTCCCTGACCTTGAGATGCTTAAGCGCCGCAACCGTCAGCAGTCCCGAATTTTCCACTATCATTTTATGATTTTCTACCATATCCAGAAATTCCACGATAAGTTCATTGTCCTCAATCGTGATTATATCATCTATATTCTGCTGAATATAAGGAAAAATTGTGCTTCCCGGCGTCTTGACGGCCGTACCGTCAGCAATTGTGTTCACATCCGGAAGCGTCGTCACCTTACCTTCTTTAAGGGAAATCTGCATACAGTTTGCTCCTGCCGGCTCCACGCCGATTACCTTAATATTCGGATTAAGCATCTTGGCAAGAGCCGAAACGCCTGTGGCAAGTCCTCCGCCTCCGATAGGGACAAGAATATAATCTACCGTAGGCAGCTCCTTGATAATCTCCATTGCAATACTGCCCTGTCCCGTAGCCACATCAAGGTCGTCAAATGGATGAATAAAAGTGTATCCCTGCTCTTTGGCAAGCTTTAAGGCATATTCACAGGATTCATCATAAACGTCTCCGTAAAGCACAACGTCCGCCCCATAGCTCTTAGTCCTGTTAATCTTTATAATCGGAGTCGATGTAGGCATTACGATGGTTGCCTTTACTCCGTAAATTTTCGCGGCATATGCTACTCCCTGGGCATGATTTCCTGCCGACGCCGTTATAAGTCCCTTACTTCTTTCTTCATCTGTGAGTGTACTGATTTTATAATATGCTCCCCTTACCTTATATGCACCGGTATACTGCATGTTCTCCGGTTTAAAATAAACCTTGTTGCCAGTCTCGTTGCTGTAATACTCGCTGTAAACCAGCCTTGTGTCGCTCGTTACTTCCTTAACTCTCTCCGCTGCTTCCTCAAATTTCTCCAATGTAAGCTTATCAGTCATTTTCTGCATCTCCTTTTATATCAAATAAAGCATTAACAAAATCGTCCGAATTGAATTTCTGCAGATCGTCAATCTGTTCTCCCACACCTATATATTTTACGGGCACTCCGTATTCGGACTGAATTGCAACGGCGATTCCGCCCTTGGCCGTTCCGTCCATCTTTGTAAGGATGATTCCGGATATATCGGCCGCTTCGCGAAATTCTTTAAGCTGTGACAATGCATTCTGCCCGGTGGTTCCGTCAAGTACAATGAGATTTTCCCTGTATGCGTCCGGAAATTCCCTCTCGATAATCCTGTCAATCTTTTTCAGTTCATCCATAAGATTTTTCTTGTTGTGCAGCCTTCCTGCCGTGTCGCAAATAAGAACGTCCGCATTACGTGCTTTGGCAGCCTGAATCGCATCATATATTACCGCTCCCGGGTCCGAGCCTTCCTGCTGCGCGATTATATCCACGCCTGCCCTGTCCGCCCATTCCTCCAGCTGCTCAATAGCGGCCGCCCTGAAGGTATCGGCAGCGGCAAGAATGACCTTCTTCCCCTGCGCCTTAAGCCCTGCCGCAATTTTCCCTATCGACGTAGTCTTGCCTACGCCGTTTACGCCTATCACAAGCACGACCGATTTTCTTTTCTCATATTCATAAGCATTTTCACCAAGATCCATTTGCTCTTTGATCGAATCAATGAGAAGCTGCCGGCATTCCCCAGGCTCTTTGATTTTAAGTTCTTTGACTTTTGTCTTCAGTCCTTCGATTATTTTTTCGGTAGCAGCCACTCCCAAATCGCCCATAATGAGCATTTCCTCGAGTTCTTCGTAAAAGTCATCGTCGATTTTGCTGAAACTGTGAAATATGGAATTCAGCCCCGACACAACATTGTTCCTGGTCTTTGTGAGTCCGGATAAAAGTTTTTTAAAAAATCCTGCCATATTTTCTCCCTCTAATTCTCAGTTCCGCCATCCAGCTTATTGGCGATAAGGTCAACCGAAACAAGTGTTGACACGCCTTTTTCCTGCATGGTAATACCGTACAGCCTGTCGGCGGCCGCCATTGTGCCGCGTCTGTGCGTAATAACGATAAACTGTGTGTTCTTAGTCAGATTATGTAAATATTTTGCAAATCTGTCAACATTGGAATCATCAAGCGCAGCTTCAATTTCATCGAGAAGACAGAACGGTGACGGCTTAAGGTTCTGGATTGCAAAAAGCAGACATATGGCGGTAAGGGCTTTTTCCCCTCCCGAAAGCTGCATCATATTCTGGAGCTTTTTCCCCGGCGGCTGCGAAATAATCGTTATGTCCGCTTCAAGGATATCGGCGTCCTCCTCAAGTTCAACCGTTCCCTTTCCGCCTCCGAACAGCTGTTTGAAAACCTTGTCAAACTCTTCTTTGATTTCCTTGAATTTCTGAGTGAACCTTGTTCTCATTCCGGTGTCCAGTTCGTCAATTACCGCAATAAGTTTGTCCTTTGCCGCGACCAAATCGTCATGCTGGGCTTTCAGGAATTCATATCTTTCTGATATCTCCCTGTAGTCTTCAATGGCATTTACATTGACATCACCCAGCTTACGGATATCATTCTTGATTGAAGCAACATTCTTTTTGATTTCCGTTTCACTGCCAAGCTTTTCATCACGCATCGAAGCCGCCTGATTAAGTGTAATCTCGTACTCGTTCCACATATAATCAATTCCGGAATCCCTTGCGCTCTCAAATTTCTCCTTGCTCTGGGAGAGCCTGAACTGCTCTTTTTCCAAATCCACAAGCTTCCGCTGGCATTCCTCCCGTGAAGCGAAAAAGCTCTTAATCGAAACGTTAAGCTCTTCCTTTAAAGCCTTAAGACGGTCCAGTTCTTCCTCATACGATGCTATCCTGTCATCCGCCGTTTTGATGATGTCTGTTATCTGCTGTATTTCATTGTTTTTGGCAGTGACTTCCATTGCGGAATCGGTTTTGCTGTCTTCAAGTTCATTGATGCTTTCATTAAGGCGTTCCAGTTCACGAAGCACACGCTTTATGCTTTCCTCAATAAATTCCGCCTTTTGGGATATCTCGGAAAACTCTATGTGTACGTTTCTGGCAATTTCATTTTTTTCGGCAAGCTCTGACTTTAATCTCTCTACATTGTCAGTATTTTGCTCAATTTCCGCCGTTATCTTTTCATTACTTTCCTCTATATCGGAAAGCTCTTGTCTTAATGATTTAAGGTTGTCGTTAAGCTCCGCCGCCTGCCTGTCAATTTCGGCTGCCTCTCTGACGTTATCCTGATACATTGATTTAATTTCATTCTGTTTTGATTCAGCCTGGTCAAACTGCATCTGTGCAGTGTTTTTTTCAAGCAGTTTATCCTGAAGTGTCTGCCGGTTGACTTTCAACAGTCCGTTTATCTCATCCATCCGGCTGACCGTCTTGTCAATATCTTCCAGAATACTTTTTACTTCCGCATCGGTTTTCTTAATCACTTCCTCCGCTTCTTCTATTTCCCTTCGTCTTCCCAGAAGATTTCCGGTATTCTTAAAAGCCCCTCCGGTCATGGAACCGCCGGGATTAAGAAGCTCTCCCTCAAGCGTTACTATCCTGATTGAATGGCTGTGCCTGCGCGCAAGCCTGAGAGCATTGTCTATTGTATCCACAACCGCACACCTGCCCAGAAGATATACCGACAGCTCTGCGTACTCTTTTTCTGTCTCAACCAGTTCCGAGGCATATCCCATAAATCCGGGTTCTCCCCGGAGTTCTTCTCTCCGGTTATTTCTGCCTGATATGGCCGATAACGGCAAAAATGTGGCGCGCCCGTATTTATTTTGCTTGAGATACTGTATCATCCTCTTGGCTGTGTCTTCATTGTCCGTGACAATATTCTGGATTGTGCCTCCAAGGGCTGTCTCAATCGCAGTCTCATATTTCGGATTTGTTTTAATAATATCCGCAACAACGCCAAGAATACCTTTTTCACGTTCTTTGCATTCCATTACTTTTCGTATGCTTATACCGTATCCGTCGTAGCGCTCGGCAATGTTTCTCAGCGTCTCCAGCCTTGTCCTTCCGCGCATATTCTGTTCTTTTGCCATCGCCAGCTTATTTTCAAGCTCTGTACGGCTGTTCTTTAATCCGGCGCGCTCGGCCTCAAGCCTGTCATTCTCGGCAGAAAGACTGTCGATACATGAGTTTACGCTGTCAAGCTCTTTTCTGCGGCTGTCCAGCGTACTGTCAAAACGGCTTTCGTCAGTCTTGTAATTTATAAGCCTGCCGTTCAGCTCCGCCTTGCGTATTCCGATCTGTTCAAGCATTGTTTCATAGCGCTGTATATTTGTCCTGATTACGCCTTTTTTATTGAGGTTTTCCATAATACCGGCTTTTCCTTCCTCAATATCCGTCGTAAGCGCTTCAATCTGTCCTGTAAGCGCTTCCACCTGACGGTCCGCTTCATTCTGGCGCATACGCACATCATCTGTCTGACCGCTCATGGCAAATTTTTGTTTTATAAGCGCATTTTTTTCTTCCGTTCGTTCTTCTGCCTGTTCTCTTATTGACGCTATTCTGGAAGCCGTCTGCTCGTCGCTTTGATTTGCGGACTTTATCTGTTCCTTCAATATCTCTATTTGACTGACAAGCTTATTTTTATCTATTTGCGCCTGACTGTTAAGCGCGGTCAGTTCATCAATTCTCGCGGACGTTTCCTGGAGACTGGCGTCCTTTTCGTCGTAAACCGTTTTGATACGTTCGAATTCTTTGCCTGTCTCCCCAATATCAGAATCCACAATTTCAAGCTTGGCGCTGACTTCGTTAATGGCATCCTTGAGACTTTCGTTCTCCAATAAAAAAAGATTGACCTCATAATTCTTAAGGCTCTCTTTAAGCCCCAGATACTGTCTTGCCTTTTCGGACTGCTTTTCAAGCGGCCCTACCTGTTTTTCAAGCTCCGCAAGAATATCGTTAATACGAATCAGATTGCTGCTCTCATTGTCAAGGCTTTTCTGTGCGGCCGCCTTACGTCGTTTGTATTTTACAATACCTGCCGCCTCATCAAAAATCTCCCTGCGCTCTTCCGGTTTGCCGCTGAGAATCTTATCAACCTGCCCCTGTCCTATAATTGAGTAACCTTCCTTGCCGACGCCCGTGTCATAAAAAAGCTCGTGAATATCCCTGAGCCTGCATGCATTGCCGTTAATGAGATATTCGCTTTCGCCGGAGCGGAACACACGCCTCGTCACAGTCACCTCATCATAATCTATATCAAGTCTGTGATCCGTATTATCGATTGTAAGCGAAACCGCAGCAAAACTGACTGCCTTTCTCGTCTCCGTCCCGGCAAAAATAACATCCTCCATCTTGGAACCGCGCAGCTGTTTTGCACTCTGCTCCCCAAGAACCCATCTTACCGCATCGGCAATATTGCTTTTTCCGCTTCCGTTGGGACCTACAATACCCGTTATTCCGTTGTCAAACTCAAATACTAGTTTATTGGCAAAGGACTTAAAGCCCTGCACTTCTATTTTCTTTAAATACATGTCAAATCCTTTATCATCTATTCCGAACCGTTGCATATCGCATTGTATGCAGCCTGCTGTTCCGCCGCTTTCTTTGTTCTTCCGGTACCCTCTCCTACGACCTTTCCGTCAACAAGCACATTTACCTTAAATTCCTTGCTGTGGTCAGGTCCGCTTTCGCTGATAAGCTCATAAACCGGTCCGTCCTTATATTCTGCCTGTATCTTTTCCTGCAGTATTGATTTGCTGTCCACAAAAAGCTGTTTGCGGTCTATATCGTTCAGAATATGCTTTCTGACAAATTCTCTGGCACATTCAATGCCTCCATCCTGATATATGGCTCCCAGAACCGCTTCAAGCGCATCGCTGGTGATAGAGTCCCTGAATCTGCCGCCGGTCATTTCTTCGCCTTTCCCAAGATACAGCATGTCGTTAAGCCCAATCTCCCTTGCGCACACCGCAAGAGTCGGCTCACATACAATGCTTGCTCTCAGCTTGGTAAGGCCGCCTTCCGGCTGTGATTTGTATTTTTCAAAAAGATATTCGCTCACCGTAATCTCCAGCACTGCATCTCCAAGAAATTCAAGTCTTTCGTTGTTGCGATGCTTGTCATGGTGCACTTCATTGCCGTATGAGCTGTGTGTGAGCGCAAGCTTTAAAAGATTTATGTCCTTGAATGTATATCCTATTCTGTTTTCAAATTCTTTTAGATTTTTAGTTGACATAATACCCTACTTATTACAAAAAAGCCCATTGCTGGGCTTTTTATGTCTGCTCCTACTTACTTTTATTGGTACTTAGTTAAGTGCACTTTTAATCTGCTCAACAGCATCGGCAACTGTCACGATTGATTCGGCTGCTTCGTTAGGAATCTCAATATCAAATTCCTCCTCTATTCCCATGATTATCTGGAATACATCAAGAGAATCTGCGCCCAAATCATCTACAAAAGTTGTCTCCATTGTAATTTCATCGGCATCAATGTTTAACACCTCTGCAATAATCTGCTGTATCTTTTCAAATTCCATGACTAACCTTTCCTTTCTTTTAATTAATTAACTCACTGTTTTTGCGTAATAATGGACTGTTTGATTTTTCCTGTAATATCTGCCTGAACAAAAGATATACACTGAAAAATCGAATTTTTAATTTCCTTGGCATCCGAGGAACCGTGGGACTTAATCACAAGCCCGTTAAGCCCAATCATTGGCGCTCCGCCGTACTCACTTGCATCGTACTTCTTTAGTACCTGTTTCATTGAGGACTTTACAAGAAGCGCTCCGATTTTGCCCTTAAACGAGGAAAGCATGCTCTGCTTCAGTTCAGACACAAGTGTCATACCGACGCCCTCAAACATCTTAAGTATGCAGTTGCCTACAAATGCGTCACACACAATAACATCGGCATATCCTGCAGGTATATCCCTTGCTTCAACACTTCCGATAAAATTAATATCGGTGCATTCCTTTAGAAGCGGGAAAGTTTCTTTGACAAGAGCATTGCCTTTCTCTTCTTCTGCACCAACATTGACTATGGCAACCTTGGGATTTTTGACACCCATTACATTCTCCATGTATATGGAGCCCATTCTTGCAAATTTTACAAGATGGTCAGGTCTGGCATCAACATTGGCGCCGCAGTCCACCAGCAGGGCCGGACCTTTGGCAGTAGGAATTGCAGGAGCCAAGGGCGGTCTGTCTATCCCTTTAATTCTTCCTACTATCAACTGGCCTCCCACCAGAACCGCTCCGGTACTTCCGGCTGATACAAACGCATCCGCTTCGCCTTTTTTGACAAGGTTGAGAGCAACTACCAGTGAAGAGTCCTTCTTCCTTCTGATTGCCATCACCGGAGGTTCCGCCGTCTCAATTACCTCTGTAGCATTGACTATAACAATCTTACTGCTGTCATATTCATATTTGGCAATTTCTGCTTTTACGATATCTTCAGGCCCCACAATTTTGACAATAACGCTGTCGCTTTTATTGACTGCCTGAACCGCTCCCTTGATAATCTCCACAGGAGCATTGTCTCCTCCCATTGCGTCAAGCGCAACTACTATCGGATTACTCATAAAAGTTCCTTTCACTTATCGCTTATAATCTGACCGTACGCGGTCTAGTGATAATATACTAGAAAACCCTGTATAAATCAACCATTTTTTTACATAATGTCAACTTATTCCTGCAATTATATTCCTGAAAAAACGAAAAAAAGACCTTCCGGTTAGCCGAAAAGTCTTTTGGGAATTACTCCTGAACAAGTATTTCTTTCTTATTGTATGAGCCGCAGGCCTTGCATACTCTGTGAGACATCATAAGTGCTCCGCATTTGCTGCATTTTACAAGATTAGGTACGCTCATCTTCCAATTAGCCCTTCTCATATCTCTGTGAGACTTTGATGATTTGTTCTTTGGACAAATTGACATGGTTTTACACCTCCTTAATTCCCTGAATAACGGGCATATCTTTCAAAGTTATTTACTGAAATTGCTGAAAATATCCTTTATAACCGACATTCTCGGATCGGGAACAAAAGTATCGCAATCACAAGGCTGTCTGTTAAGATTGGTTCCGCACTTCCTGCATATCCCCCTGCAATCCTCACTGCACAGGTTTTTCATGGGAAGCGCCATCAAAATTTCCGAATAAAGCAGCTTATCCGTATCGATGACATATCCTTCGGCAATAGACATATCATCTCCGCTGTTTTCCGTGTCAAAATCCACGTCTGTGTCGACTCTGAAATTCACGGCACGGTCAACCGGTTCAAGACATCTGTCACACGGAATAGCCAAAACAAGGCTTACGTCACCTTCAATATGAACTTTATTCCTGCCGCACACGGTTACTTTCAATTCGGCCGGAGGCTTCTCTTTGATTCTGTAGCTTCCGAGCTTAAAATCAAAAGTATCCATATCAATGGCAATCATGTAGCTTTTTGAAACCGTACCGGCATTATCTGAATTGCGGTTATGACGGACATTATTCTGAAAAAGTTCTGACAAATCAATATTCATTATGTCCACCTGCCTGCTTAAAGTCTAATACAGGGTACTTTTCTTAAGCACACCTGTATTATTATACTAACCGTATATATGTTTGTCAAATATTTTTTGAAAAATATTGTCTATGTCTATGCAGAATGACCGCTTATGAGCGCCACTGTCTCTCTTGCGATGGCAAGCTCCTCATTGGTAGGTATCACAAGAAGCTTGACTTTGGAATCCGGCATCGATATCACCGCCTCTTCACCGCGGACTTTATTTGCCTCTTTATCAAACTTTATGCCAAGATACTCAATATTGCCGCATATTCCTTCCCGAACCCTGAAATCGTTTTCACCGACTCCGGCAGTAAAAACAATATCATCCACTCCGTTCATGGCGGCAGCGTACGAGCCTATATATTTTGAAACATTGTAGCAGAAGGTCTCAAGAGCTATAGCAGCATATCTGTTGCCTTCTTCTTCGGCTTTCCACAAATCCCTGAAATCGCTTGAAAGCCTTTTTGACATACCGTAAACTCCGGATTCCTTATTGAGAACCGTCATAACTTCCGAAATACCCATATTTTCTTTATTGGCAATAAATTCGATTATTGAAGGGTCAATATCGCCGCATCTTGTTCCCATAATAAGGCCTTCAAGCGGCGTAAGTCCCATTGACGTGTCTACGCATTTTCCGTATTTTACCGCTGAAAGCGATGCGCCGTTTCCCAGATGACATACGATAGTCTTAAGCTCATCATAAGGTTTTCCCAGAAGCTGGGCGGCCCTTTTGGACACATAGCTGTGGCTTGTACCGTGGAAGCCGTAACGTCTTAATCTGTATTTTTCATAATATTCATAAGGAAGTCCGTACATATACGCCTTGGGAGGCATGGTCTGATGAAATGCAGTATCAAACACGGCGGCCATCGGAACATCCGGCATAAGCTTCTGGCATGCGTTTATCCCCAACAGATTGGCAGGGTTATGTAAAGGTGCAAGGTCATTGCACTCCTCAATCGCAGCTTTTACCTCCTCATCAATAATTACGGACGAGGTGAATTTCTCACCGCCGTGTACAACCCTGTGTCCGACAGCGCCCACCTCCTTGAGAGACTTGATTACGCCGGATTTCTCATTCATAAGGGCATCAAGTACATACTGTATAGCCTCCGTGTGGGTAGGCATATCCTTGAACACCGTTTCCTTGTCGCTGTTATATGGAGCATAGCTTATCCTCCCGTCGATGCCTATGCGCTCGCATATACCCTTTGCAAGCACATTTTCGCTCTCGGAATCAATAAGCTGGAACTTCAATGAAGAACTTCCGCAGTTCAATACTAAAATATTCATAAATTCCTTTCCTCCGCAGGCCGTTAATCCGTCTGTGGATTATATATTATTTATGACCGGCCGCCCGTATCATATTCCAAGCTGTGACTGCACCGCCGTAAGCGCCACAACACCTACAACATCCTTAGGCGAGCATCCTCTTGAAAGGTCGTTGACAGGCTTGGCAATGCCCTGCGTTACAGGTCCGTATGCTTCCGCCTTTGCAAGTCTGTGTACAAGCTTATATCCTATATTACCCGCATCCAAATCCGGGAAAATAAGTACATTGGCCCTGCCCGCAACAGGACTTCCCGGCGCCTTAAGGGCTCCGACCTCCGGAATAATCGCCGCGTCAAGCTGTAACTCTCCGTCCAGTTTAATATCAGGC
The DNA here is from genome assembly GCA_944382105.1 of uncultured Butyrivibrio sp. Classification (GTDB taxonomy): domain Bacteria; phylum Bacillota; class Clostridia; order Lachnospirales; family Lachnospiraceae; genus Eshraghiella. Next base: position 5,504 of record CALWMX010000145.1, on the reverse strand, counting down.
GCCATCTCTCTGGCAAGTCTGACCGCATTGGTAACCTTATCAACATCAGGATGCCTTGCGCTGCCCATTGTGGAGTGTGACAGCAGAGCCACTATGGGTTCTCTTTCCACAAGCTTGGAAAAAGAATGCGCCGAATCAACTGCAATTGCCGCAAGCTTCTCGGAATCCGGATTCTGTTCAAGCCCGCAGTCACCGAAAAGGAAGGTTCCGTCCGAACCGTATTCACAGTCGGGAACGACCATAATAAAAAATGCCGAAACCAGCTTGACTCCCGGCTTTGCCTTGACTATCTGCAATGCCGGCCTGAGTGTGCTGGCAGTCGAATGACATGCTCCCGACACCACACCGTCAGCCTCGTTCTCCCTCAGCATCATGCATGCATAATATATATAATCCGTGGTGAGAAGTTCCTTCGCTTCCTGAGGAGTCATTCCCTTCCTTCTCCTGAGTTCCGTCAAATCGTTTATGTATTTTTCAAGTTTATCGGACGCTACCGGGTCGATTATCTTAATTCCGTCCAGATTCAGCCCCTGCGCATTTTTTTCCACATCTTCCTGCGTAGCTATGACAGTCAAATCAGCTATATCTTCCTGCGTAATCATGACTGCCGCCTCCCAAATTCTCCTGTCCATTCCTTCAGGCAGGACTATTTTTTTCTTGTCAGCCTTGGCCTTGGCCTTGATTTCGTCAATAAATGCCATTATAAATATTCCCTTTCTGCAATATAAATACCTCTCCGCCGGCATGCACATCTTGCGCTCCGCACACGCCAGACTTCCTATATTATTATAAACGGTTTGTCTGTCAGATACAAGAAAAATTATTGGCATTTTAAACATCTTTTAATCACACGGAAAGCAAAAAAGCACCGGGCCTCTCAATCGGTTTTTTCCTGGGAGATATCAAACCATTCTTCCGCTTCCTTTTCATCGGATGCATTGACAAGCGTGAACCTGTGTGCAAAGCTGCCGTCTCCCTTGTCCTTTGATGCGATAAGTATGAAATCGCCGTTATCATTCATCCTCACAAGATATTCGTAGTCTATATGCGGCATAAGCGCCCCGTCCTTCTCCTCATACATCATTCCGTAATAATAAAGAACATACTCATCCGGATATCCTTCGCCGTCTCCGTCAAGCGAAACAAAAGCAAATTCATCTACGCCTTCTCCCGGAATTTTCTCAAGCCTGGCTTCCAGCTCGGTATCCCCTTCAACGCTTACGGTTCCTTTAAATATTCCTTTTTTGGTATTGACCGACCCCGAAATCCTCACTGAGGCAGTTCCGTTCCGTCCGTTCTCATCAAAATAATAACATTCTTCGGTAATATCAATATTGCCGAACCACCCGAAAATATGTATGCCCGGAGATTTCATCCATATGATGATTCCGGCAACGGCAGCCGCCGCCAGAACGACAAGGATGATAACAGCAATCAGAATTCGTTTCTTTAATGACATAATAAACACCCCTTTTTAATTATATTGAAGCAATAAGCTCAGTGTAAAAGCCGTTAAACGCCTTTTATCCTATATAATATGATATATTATATATACAACACTGTCAACTGTATTTTACTGTTGTATATCCGGGAAAAATACACCTGTAATTCCATGTGCCGGGGATAAATCGTAAGAAAAATATTGATATTTCATATGCATTTGATTAAAATTATGTCATCATTTGGGATTATCAAAAACCGGAAAGGTAAAAGCCATGAAATCAGTCGGAATAATCGCGGAATATAATCCGTTCCACAACGGGCACGCATATCATATAGAGGAAAGCAGAAAGCGAACGGGCGCGCAGTGCGTTGTCGCCGTAATCAGCGGAAACTTTGTGCAGCGCGGCGCTCCCGCCGTCACGGACAAGTTCACCAGGGCACATTGCGCGCTGGTTTCAGGCGCGGACCTGGTACTTGAGCTTCCGACTGTATATTCCACAGGCAGCGCAGAACTTTTTGCCGCCGGAGCCGTGAGCGTGCTCAACGGTCTGAACGGTATTTCATATATTTCTTTCGGCAGCGAATGCCATGACCTTGGAGCTCTTGTTGCGGCCGCAGGTATTCTCGCTTTTGAGAGCGACGATTTCCGATCGCTGCTGCGAAAATATGTCTCATCAGGAATGAGTATGCCTGCGGCAAGACAGCAAGCGGTACAGACTCTTATGGGGCCCTCGGATTTTGCCGCTGTTTTCCGCTCTCCCAACAATATCCTTGCAATTGAATATATCAAAGCACTGAAGCGTTCCGGAAGCAGCATTTCCCCCGTCAACATCGTAAGGAAAGATAATTCATACCACGAAAAGAAGCTTACAGGTTCCATATCAAGCGCCACAGCTGTAAGACAACTGATTGAGAACGGACATCCGGAGGACGCAAAAACAGCCATACCGCCATCGGTTTACAGCATCCTTCAAAATAATTACGGAAAAAAATTTCCCTTAAACTCAGATGCTTTTTCATCGCTGATAAATTATGCGATTGAAGACAAATTTGACCGTATTGCTGATTTCAGCGATGTAGGGGAAGCTCTCGCCAACAAAATACGCAGGTACTTTAAAAGCCCTGACAGAGCCTTTTCCTTCTCTGATATTGCCATGGCGCTCAAATCAAAGGACATAACTTACACAAGAATATGCCGGGCAATCATCCATATACTTCTAGACATTGATTCGGATTTAATTTCCCGCATAAGAAATGCAGGATTTCCTTCATATGCAAGAATTCTGGCCTCCAATGAGACCGGAAGAATTTTTTTGTCTTCCGTAAAAGAAATCTGCACAATACCCATAATATCCAACTGCCGGAGAGATTTTTCCAAACTGGATGACGTACAGGAGAGTATATTCGGATATGACCTGAAAGCCACGGAAATATACAATAACATTGTCCGTTCACGCTTCGGGACACAATTAAAGGACGACTTCAGAAGCCGTCCTCTCATGCTGTAACATATCTCATTAATTCTTAAAGCTGTGTATGGGAGCAGGTATCCTTCCTCCCCTGTTGACGAAGGTACTGCAGTCAAAACTGTTTACCGGCATAACCGGCGCGTATCCCAAAAGACCGCCGAATTCCACCACATCTCCGGCTTTTTTGCCAAAAGCAGGAATAATCCTTACCGCAGTCGTCTTCTGGTTCACCATACCGATTGCCGCCTCGTCGGCGATTATTCCGGATATTGTTTCTGCCTTTGTGTCTCCCGGAATCGCAATCATATCAAGCCCCACAGAGCATACGCAGGTCATAGCTTCAAGCTTCTCTATTGTAAGCGAGCCGGCCTTTACCGCATCAATCATCCCCTGATCCTCGCTTACCGGTATAAATGCTCCGCTAAGTCCGCCAACATAAGACGATGCCATCACGCCTCCCTTTTTAACCTGATCGTTAAGCAGCGCAAGCGCAGCCGTCGTTCCCGGAGCGCCGGCCCTCTCAAGTCCGATTTCCTCCAGTATTTCCGCAACAGAATCTCCCACCGCCGGCGTAGGCGCAAGCGACAAATCTATTATTCCGAAAGGCACTCCAAGCCGTTTGGAGGCTTCCTGCGCAACAAGCTGTCCCACTCTTGTAATTTTGAATGCCGTCTTTTTAATCGTCTCACAAAGCACCTCAAAATCAGCGTTTTTAAGGTTCTGTAACGCATATTTTACAACCCCCGGTCCGCTGACGCCCACATTGATGATCACATCCGCCTCGGAAACACCGTGAAACGCCCCCGCCATAAACGGATTATCGTCAGGTGCATTGCAAAGCGCTACAAATTTGGCGCACCCCAGCGAATCATTATCCTTTGTCTTAAACGCGGTATCTTTTATAATATCTCCAAGGAGTCTTACGGCATCCATATTGATTCCGGTTTTGGTTGAACCCACATTGACCGAACTGCATATACGCTCCGTCTTCGAAAGCGCTTCCGGAATCGATCGTATAAGGAGTTCATCGTTTCGCGTCATTCCCTTGCTGACAATTGCCGAATATCCTCCGATGAAATTCACTCCCACCTCATGAGCCGCCCTGTCAAGCGCCCCGGCTATCTCCACATAATCCTCCGGAGTATGGCAGGCAGCCTGTCCAATCAGGGATATGGGAGTTATCGATATCCTCTTGTTTACAATCGGGATACCGAATTCCTTCTCAATATCCTGCCCGGTCTTAACAAGGTCTTTTGCGGTGGAGGTTATTTTGTTGTATATATTGTTTTTGACTTTTTCCAAATCACTGTCTGCGCAGTCAAGAAGGCTTATGCCCATGGTTATTGTACGGACATCAAGATTTTCCCTTTCTATCATCGCATTGGTTTCATTAACTTCATATATATTAATCATTACGCAGTCCTTTCACCGGAAAATATCCGGAATGGTATTCCGTTAAATTCTGTGCATCTTGTCGAAAATCTCTTCCCTCTGGCATTTGATTACAACGCCGATTTCTCCGCCTATTCTGTCAAGATCGCTTATTATCTGTGAGATGTCTTTATCCGACTTATTTGCATCGACTATCATCATCATATTGAAATATTCCTGAACTATAGTCTGTGAAATATCAAGGATATTGATATGGCTGTCCGCAAGATACGTACATACCTTTGCTATTATTCCTACAGTATCCTTTCCTACTACCGTTATAATTACTTTATTCATTCTGTCCTCCTGATTATATCACGCCGCCTGTCGGCTCCGTGTGTTGTTTAGCCTTATACTATTATAATGTGATTATTTCCGACGGCACATCCCGCCTTGCAACCTGAATATCAAAATTATCGGCCTTTAAACTGTTGTCGCCCAGATTTATTTCCATTCTTACCGTCTCGTATGCCAAATCCGGGAAATTATTTTCCTTGCTGAGATGCCCCAGTACAATGCGGCTTGTCTTATCGCAGATAAGCCTGCCGAGAAGCCTGCCGCACGCCTCATTGGAAAGGTGTCCCCTCCTGCTCATTATTCTCTGTTTCAGAGGGTATGGATACGGCCCGTTCAGAAGCATGTTCACATCATGGTTGGCTTCAATCAAAACCGCGTCAAGGTTTGTGAAATTATTGACAATCTCATCGTCATACACGCCCAAATCGGTGACAATCCCGGCGCGCCTGTCTCCCGACTGAAAAACATAGGATACCGGATTGAGAGCGTCATGGGAAACCGATACGGGAATGATTTCCAAATCCTTAATTCTGAAACCGGTTCCTGCCTCCACGGAATGATATATGCCTTCAGGCAGCGCTCCTATGCTTTTACATTCCGATATGTAATCCAAGGTTTCAGCCGTCCCGTAAAGCGGCGTCATGCAATGTCTCTCGAAGACGCCTATTCCCTTGATGTGGTCATCATGCTCATGTGTCACTAGCACCGCATCGATATCCTCAGCCGAAAGTTCAAGCTTTGCCAAGCCTTCCAGCACTTTTTTCCTGCTTATTCCATCGTCTACCAGAACATGCGTACTGTCCGTGCCTATATAAATACAATTGCCGCTGCTGCCGCTGGCAATACTCATCATCCGCATTATTT
>CALWMX010000144.1 GCA_944382105.1 uncultured Butyrivibrio sp. | reverse complement strand
GGAACCGGAGACAACAATAGCTCTGCGCTTTGGATAGTGGCGGCTGCTATGGCAGTGACAGGTATTCTTACATTCGGTATTTACACCATAAAGGCTAAAATAAAGTATAAAGCCGGGTGATTTAAATAAGTTTTAAATCGGATATGTATTCCGCAATATTGAGAAGCATCAAACTCGCAGAATTATTTCTGCGAGTTTTTGTATGCCAAAAGCCGACTGACCTGAAAAGGCTTCAAAGGATTGTCTGTACAGACGGCGCATACAAAAACCTGGTATTGTAAAGTCGGTATAACGCTGATAAAATAAATACGGAATGGGTCGAAATGACAGTGAAATCAAAAGAATTTGTGTATGATTTATGTGATTTACGTGAAAGGAAGATACGGATGGATAATATACGGATAGCGATGCTTCAGATTATGCCGACGGGTACGCTGGAAGGAAATATGGAAAAGGGTATAAAGTGCTGCAGGCAGGCGGGGAAGCTTGGGGCGGATATAGCGCTTTTTCCGGAAATGTGGAGCTGCGGCTATTATATTCCGGAAAATACAGACATGCTGCACTCCATGGCGGTTGAAAGGGACAGCAGCTTTATATGGGCATACAAGAAACTGGCAAAAGAACTGAATATGGCCATAGGGATTACGTTTCTGGAAGCATACGAACCTATGCCGAGAAATTCCGTATGTCTGATAGACCGTTTCGGAAATGAAGTGTATACATATGCCAAAGTACATACATGTGATTTTGGGGATGAACGCAGGCTTACACCCGGAGAGGAATTTTACGTTGGGGAGCTGAATACGCAAAAGGGCAGCGTCAAAGTCGGCAGTATGATTTGCTATGACAGGGAATTTCCTGAAAGCGCAAGGATTCTCATGCTGAAAGGGGCGGAAATCATGCTTGTTCCCAATGCGTGTCCTATGGAGATTAACCGAATTTCACAGCTCCGCGCAAGAGCGTATGAAAATATGGCAGGTATTGTAACCGTAAATTATCCGGGTGCACAGCCGGACTGTAACGGACACTCTACGGCCTTTGACGGAATTGCATACAGGCCGCAGGATGAAGGTTCAAGAGATACATTGATTGCGGAAGCGGATGAAACAGAGGATATTTTTATTGCGGATTTTCCGATTGATGCAATGAGAGAATACCGCAGGTGCGAGGTGCATGGCAATGCTTACAGGCGTCCGGATAAATATAAGCTTCTGCTGTCTGAGGAAATTAAGGAGCCGTTTATAAGGCCGGACAGGAGGGGCACGTGTTAAGAAATAATGACTGGTTATTGATGAATTCCATAGCATACAAAGTGCACGGCATTGAAGATATTGACATGATGCGGAAGGAAGTCATGAAGCAGCTTGCGTACATTATCGAGTACGACAGCGCATCGTTTTATATGGCGGACCCTTGCAGCGAGAAAGCGCTGTGCCGTCCGGTGGGCATAAATTATTCTCTGAAAGATATGCAGGATTATATAAACCGGTTTAAGGATATAGACTATTCGGAAGGGCTTATGTACACCGGAAGAAATATTGCGTATAAAGAAAGCGACCTGGTTCCTGATGATATAAGAAAAAATACGGAGTATTACAAAGCTGTTTATGATGTGCAGGGATGGCACTATTCCATTCACCTCAATATATGCTATAACGGCAGATTTGTAGGAATTATGTCTTTTTTCAGAAAAAAAGGCAGGGAGGATTTCGACTACAATGATATTTTTGTCCTCGATTTGCTGAAGGACCATCTGGCGCTAAGGCTTTACAGGGAAATTACAGGCTGGAAGAACAGGAAATATACCGTCAGGGAATGCGCGGAAAAATATCAGTTGAGCATGGCTGAGGAGAAAGTGCTCGGTCATCTGGTTACCGATGCATCCACGGAAGAGATAACGCAGGAGCTTGGAATAACCATAAGCACGCTGAGGAAACATTGCAATCATATTTACAGGAAACTGAATATTTCCCAGAGAATACAACTGTATGACATGATTGAAAGTTAAGTTCTATAAAATAGAATATAAAATGTATTTAGTAGAAAATTAATACATGAAATTGGTTATAAAATAGAATTGAAATTGTATATATCTTTGGCTATTATAAGAACAAGAAATGATAATGAATTTGCAAAGGAGCATCTTTTGGATGCTCCTTTTTTGCATATATTCAAGGAGGGATTGCATGAGAAAATTAAAAGTTGCGGCAACGCAGATGGCCTGTACATGGGACAGGGAAGCAAACATAAGCCGTGCGGAAGATATGGTAAGGGAAGCAGCAGTACAGGGAGCAAACATAATTCTGTTGCAGGAATTGTTTGAAACGCCGTATTTCTGCCAGCAGCAGAATTTCAAATACATGGAACTGGCCACTGAGGCAGAAAAGAATCCTGCGGTATTGAGGTTCAAGGAAGTGGCAAAGGAGCTTGGCGTAGTTATTCCGGTAAGCTTTTATGAAAAAGCCGGCAACACGTCATTCAACAGTATTGTGATGATTGATGCGGATGGAACCGTACTTGGGAAATACAGAAAAACCCATATTCCCGACGGACTTCCGTATGCAGAGAAATTTTATTTTACACCGGGAGACACGGGCTTCAAAGTATGGAATACGGCATACGGAAAAATCGGAGTGGGTATATGCTGGGACCAGTGGTTTCCGGAGGCGGCAAGATGTATGGCATTGCTGGGCGCTGAAATACTTATGTACCCGACGGCGATAGGAAGCGAGCTTTATCTTGACAGAGATTCCGGCAGGCACTGGCAGCGGTGCATGCAGGGACACGCGGCAGCCAACATGATGCCGGTGGTGGCTTCCAACCGCATAGGAACCGAAGAGGACAAAACCTCTATGACATTTTACGGAAGCTCGTTTATAACCGACGGAACAGGAGAAATAATCCGTCAGGCCGACAAAGAGAACCAGACGGTTCTTGTTGCGGAATTTGACCTTGATGAACTTGAAAAAAACCGCAGGGAATGGGGTATTTTCAGGGACAGGAGGCCGGAAATGTATTCAGGTATCTGCTCTCACTGACAATACGATATCTCATTAATTATACAAAATAAAGAAAAGAGGAATTGCTTATGCGTACATTAAAATCAACACCTAAAGCGGACGGCTTCCGTATGCCGGGAGAGTTTGAGCCTCGTGAGGAGGATTTTCTCATTTGGCCGGAACGCACTGACACGTGGAGAAACGGAGGCAAACCGGCACAGAAAGTTCTTGTGGATGTAGCCTCGGAGCTTGTAAAACATGAAAAAGTAACGGTGTTCTGTTCTGCCGGACAATATGAAAATGCCAGAGCCAGACTGCCGGAAGCGGTGAGAGTTGTTGAAATGACCGTGGATGACGCGTGGGCGCAGGATAAAGGTCCTTTTTATGTGATAAATGACGCCGGAGAAATCAGAGGCGTATCATTTGGCTGGAACGCATACGGCGGCATGGAGGGAGGACTGTATTTTCCGTGGAAACGGGATACGGAATTTTCCGGGAAGCTGCTTGACCTTGAAAATATAGACAGATATGATGCGAGGCATCTGGTGCTCGAAGGCGGCGCGACCCAGTTTGACGGCGAAGGCACATTGATTATAACCGAGAACAGTGTCCTCAATCATAACAGAAACCCTCATATGACCAAGGAAGAGGTGGAAAAAACCCTTAAGGAATATCTCAACCTTGAGAAGATTATCTGGCTGAGGGACGGTATGGCATTTGACGAAACAGACGGTCATATTGACGATGTGTGCTTCTTTGTCAGACCAGGCGTACTGGCGCTTTCATGGACCGATGACCCGGCAAATCCTCAGTACAGCGCATTAAAAGAGGCGTATGATGTTCTGAGCAGCCAGACAGACGCCAAAGGCAGAAAATTTGAAATTCACAAAATCCCTATTCCGGAGGTTATTCATATTTCGGATGAGGAGAATGCGGGAATTGATATATGTGAAACGGCCGCGTCACGTGAAACGGGACTTCCGTTGGCAGTCACTTACATAAACAGCTATCTGGCCAACGGGGCGATACTTGTTCCCCAGTTCGGAGACCCAATGGACGAGGTCGCCTGCCGGCTTTTTGCGGAAATTATGCCCGACCGTGAAGTTGTTCCCGTATACACAAGGGAATGGTCGCTTTCCGGCGGCAATATCCATTGCATGACATTACAGAAACCCAAAGCGGTAAAACAAGAGACAAAATAAAGCATAAAACAAGGAGATGAATATTATGAAAAAGTTAAGGAAATTTATACTGCCGGTATTGGTTTTTTCAATGATGACGGCTATGCTTTCGGGCTGCGGAAAAAGCAGCGGCAGCAGTGAAACCCTGAATATTCTTGTATGGTCTGAGTATATTCCGGAGAGCGTTCTTGACAAGTTTGAGGAAGAATATGACGTAAAAATCAATGTCACCACCCATGATTCCAACGAAAACTGTCTTGCAAAACTGAAATCAGAAAAAGAAGGCACTTATGATGTGATTATGTGCGGCGATTATATGATTGAACGTATGGCTGAAAGCGGACTGCTTCAGGAGCTGGATCATTCCAAACTGCCAAACATGTCAAATATGAGCGACGCGTATATGA
>CALWMX010000143.1 GCA_944382105.1 uncultured Butyrivibrio sp. | reverse complement strand
CTATGCTTTTGTCTAACGTTAGCGCTCCTAACCCTGCCTTTGCACGCTCTGCGTTCACAAGCTCAACCACCTGTTCCGCATACGAAAGTTTATTTATATCTGTTTCAGGCTCGCCGCTTTCCGTATTTCCGGAGCCGTTCCCCGGGGAATTGTTTTCAGGTACATCCGGAACAGTTTCTGGTTCCGTCACATCGCTTTCAGGCTCCGTTACGCCGCCTTCAGGTGTGCTCTCGCCTTCAGGTTCCGTTACGCCGTTTTCAGGTGTGCCTTCATCCGTATCAGATGTATCGCTGTCCGGAAGGTTTATGTCAGGAAACTGAAAATCGAAGCAGTCTCCTGTCGCCTGCTCAAGAATTTCACGCAGTTTTTCTATGTCACAACCGGAATTTTCAATAAATGATTTCAGACTTTCAAGGCTGTAACCCGAATCTTCCGTCTTTACAATCTGTCCGTCTTTTATGACATAACTTTCTGCAATTGCCGTTTCACAGGATTCTCCGTAAGATAATGCTTTGACCGAAGCCGGCACCCCGGCCGTGATTCCCAGCAATGCTGCCAGTGCTAATATAGATACTTTTCTCATAGTAACCTCCTGTATGTTTTAATTGTTACAAAAATGTTAAATTTAATTACATTTTTGTTACAAGCAAAATGCTATCATATGTTTTCAGAAAAAAATACAGGTAATAAATGGGTACATATATTTTTGCCTCATGGCAGCATGAATATTAAAATCTTTTTTTATATAAAATTGTAAACCTGTCAGATTTTAAGAATAAACTCTTGAAAGAATAAACCATAATGTAATATAATTTCATATGACATTATTTTTCTGGGGGTTTACCATGATTACAGCAGGTTTTATCGGACTTGGGCTAATCGGCGGATCAATAGCAAAGGCTTTGAAAAAAGCCGACCCATCCATTCGTATAATCGCATATAACCGCAGCCATGCTCCGCTTGAAGCGGCGGTTGCGGAAAATATTGTGGATAAAGGTATTTATCAGGTTGACGATACCTTTAAGGTCTGTGATATTATTTTTCTCTGCACTCCCGTTGAACATAATTCCACATATCTTTCACTGCTCAAGGGCATTATAAAGCAGGGCTGTATAATTACCGATGTAGGAAGCGTTAAAGGTTACATCCATAATACGGTTAAATCTCTCGGCATGGAGGATTGCTTTATCGGGGGGCACCCGATGGCGGGTTCAGAAAAAACAGGCTATGCCGCCGCCACGGACGTACTTCTTGAAAACGCATACTACGTCATTACGCCCACCTCTGGTACAACAAAGCAGGCGCTTGATTTTTACATAGAACTTGTCAAAATGACAGGCGCCGTGCCTATTGTCACCGATCCGGAAAAACATGACTATGCGGTGGCAGGCACAAGCCATGTGCCTCATCTTATTGCGTCAAGCCTTGTAAATCTTGTCAAGGAGAATGATACGGATGATGAACTTATGAGGCTGCTTGCTGCAGGAGGTTTTAAGGATATAACAAGAATTGCTTCTTCTTCCGCAGATATGTGGTCACAGATATGTGTTACCAACCCGACCCATATCGCTGATCTTCTTGATAAATATATTGATTCTCTCAGTAAAATCAGTGGTTATGTCAAATCACGGAATAAACAGGCGATTGCCGATATGTTTATCAGCTCAAAAGAGTACCGGGACTCTATAAACATAGGTGCCAGAGGTCCTGTTCTTCCGCGCAATGTTCTGTACTGCAGCATAGAGGATAAAAAAGGAGCTATCAGCGGAATAACTCTTCTTTTGTCAGACAACGGCGTCAACATTAAAAATATTGAAATCATACATAACCGTGAATATCAGGACGGAGTCCTCATGATTGAATTTTATGACGAGAGGGCGCTTTTGGCAGCCGAAAACCTTCTCACGGGCGGCGGCTATATCATACACAGTTAATAAGTGATAAGATAATTTTTATATAATTTGAAACAGAATATAATAATAAATCGTAAAAAATTTTTGAAAGGGACTCACTATGGATTTTCATAAAGTTACTGAAATAAACGGAACCGTAAAAGTACCGGGAGATAAATCAATATCACACAGAGCTGTCATGTTAGGCTCAATTGCAAAAGGCACTACAGAAATAACCGGATTTTTGCAGGGAGCCGACTGCCTCTCCACAATCTCCTGTTTCCGCAAAATGGGTATAGACATTGTAAACGACATGGATACCGTTACCGTAAAAGGCAAAGGTATACATGGTCTGTGTGTTCCCTCAGGCGTACTTGACGCAGGCAACAGCGGGACAACCACCAGACTGATAAGCGGAATTCTTGCAGGACAGAATTTTACCAGTATTCTCACCGGCGACAATTCCATTCAAAAAAGACCTATGGACAGGATAATCACTCCTCTTCGCATGATGGGCGCCCACATATCGGGACGAAACGGCACCATGTACGCACCCCTTACCATAAACGGACACTGCCTCAAAGGCATTGACTATACATCACCTGTTGCAAGCGCGCAGGTTAAATCCTGCATTCTCCTTGCAGGGCTTTATGCAGACGGCTGTACAAGCGTTACAGAGCCCTCGCTTTCCAGGAACCATACGGAGCTTATGCTCTCCGCTTTCGGCGCAGACGTTCGCACGGAAGGTCTTAAGGCCTCCGTGTCCGGGGTTTCTGAACTGCACGGACAGTCTGTGCATGTTCCGGGAGATATTTCCTCTGCCGCTTATTTTATTGCGGCGGGAATGATTGCGCAAAAAGGCCAGGTCCTCATCGAAAATGTGGGGATAAATCCGACCCGCGACGGCATAATCAAAGTCTGTCTGGAAATGGGAGGAAATCTGACAATCCTTAATAAAAGACTTGCGGGAGGAGAGCCTGTTGCAGATATTCTTGTACGTCCGTCTTCACTTCACGGAACCGTTATTGAAGGCGGCATAATTCCGACTCTCATAGACGAAATCCCCGTAATTGCCGTTCTCGCCGCATATGCAGACGGTGATACCATAATACGTGATGCAGCGGAACTTAAGGTTAAAGAAAGCAACAGAATAGATACCGTTGTCACCAATCTTACCAAAATGGGAGCCTCCGTCCAGGCCACCGAAGACGGAATGATAATACACGGCGGAAAAGCTCTTCACGGGGCCGTCCTTGATACTTACATGGATCACCGGATAGCAATGTCGTTTGCGGTTGCTTCGCTGAATGCAGATGGAACCACGGTACTCAATGACGCCGAAATCGTTAATATCTCATATCCGGATTTTTACTCCGACCTTAAAAGGCTCAGTTTATCGTAAGCTCTTTATCCAGCAGCTCAGCCAGCGGCTCCATTGCGTTATACACCTCTTCATAGGTGTTGGTCTGCGCTCCCGCTTCAATTAACATTGAGCGCGGGACATGGTGCAGACAATAACGGTAGCCTGATATATATATGCATCTGAAAAAATCAGGATAATTAACCGCCCCCAGCAAATACATTTTGTATGTCATTGCAAGATTTTCCGTCAGATAAGGATTGTAAAGATAATCTATGTCGCCCTGCTCTTTGGTATAACTCACCCCGTTAAAAAGCATAACTTTTGCCGTCTGTTTTCCGTTTATCGTTGTCACCAGATGCTTGCTGGCGTCAACGCCGTCCCTGTGCAGATCTATTACCACCTGAATCGACGGGTTCTGTGCAAGCACCTCGTTTAATTTTGCGTTTGCATATGTATAGGCCTCGCTTCTGTCCAAAACGCCTCCTGCGATATCAAACGTATCTGTAAGATGTATCACATTATAACCGTATTTATCCCTCAAAAGTTCGGTAAGATATTCGCCCACGTCTACGATTGATTTGCCGTTCTGATCGGAATCCGCAAATTTTTCCTGCGAATGGGTATGGAAAATCAGAATCTGAGGAACGGAAGGATCTTTTTCTATTGTGAGATTTACCGAAGTTATTTTCTCCAAATCCAGCACCTGCGGCCTGAGGCTTGTTACCGAAGGAACAACATAAAAATTATTCAGCACATAATTATAATCCAGAAGATTATTCATCGAATACACGCCTGCGGCTGCTGCAATTATCTGACTGTCAGATGTGTTTCCCTCCGATGAATTGTCCTGCTTTGTATCGTCAGATGATGCCGATGTATCCTCGTCTCCCTGAGAAGGATTTTCCGTGGTCTGTTTTTCACCGGACTCGTCCTGTTCGGATGCACCGTTTCCTAAAGACGATGCGCTTTCCGTTTCCTCATCCGTCCCGTTTTCTTTTTCCGATAATGTTTCACTTTCGGTTCCATCCGCCACATATTCCGGTGTGTCCGTATCGGACGGTAAATCCACGTATTCCTTCATATACATTTCACCCACCGGGAAAAAATCATGCATTACAACGCTTGCCGTACCGTAGTCCGCCGCTTCGTTCTCGTAATTCTCATAAAAATCATTGATTGTAAATGTATCTGTCACAATACCTGCGGCGGCGTCAAGCGTCTTCTCTTTTACCTTATCCCAAAAATCTTCCGCGATGCTCTGGCAGCCTTTTAATATCAGAAACGCTATTCCGACAATCAAAACAAGTATTAGAAAAGACTTGAAATAATTTTTCTTATTCCTTCTCTGTTTTCTCATCCACTGATATTTGTTCATCCGCAATGCTCTTTCATGGAATATATATAGTTCTTTTGTCTGCTATAATATATTCCATGACAAAGAAGGTTATTCTTCAAAACCCATGCAAATATTAATACCCTCGGATATTGTAAAGCTCATTCTTTTGATTATGGCATCGATATCTTTGGAGGTGACGTACATATTGGCGAACTCCTCAGATATCTGTATCGGTTCTTCTACATTATTGCGCTTTACGCTGTCATAAATCAAAGTAGATGCATCCACTACGGTCGGAACTCCTATGGCGATTACGGGAATGCCCATCGTTTTTTTTGTTATTGCCTTCCTGTCGTTGCCCACGCCTGAGCCGGGATGTATTCCGGTGTCGGTAATCTGTATTGTGGAGTTGAGCCTTCGTATGCTTCTTGCCGCAAGGGCATCAAGAACAATAAGCAAATCCGGCTTTGTTTTTTTTATCACGGCGCTTATTATTTCGCAGGTATCCATTCCCGTCTGAGCCATGACTCCCGGAACGATTGCGCTTGTCACCGCAAAAGCGCCTTCAACTTCTTCATATCCCATATATTCTACAATATGTCTTGTAATAAAAAGATTTGAAATAACCTTCGGACCAAGCGCATCGGATGTGGCGTCACGGTTTCCCAGACCTACCACAAGAATTTTGGGGATTCTGGTATCCCAATGATAAGCGTCGGTTATCAGCCCCCTCAACTGTCCGGCAAGCGCTTTCGATATTTCCCTGTGGCTTCCGTTATCCGGCTGTGCAAGATTTGGAACCTCCATTGTAATATATGTTCCAACGGGTCTTCCTATAATCTGGGCTCCGTTCCTGTTAAGCACATCCATTCTTATAATATTAATGTTATTTTTGCAGTCCTTTTCCTCTGTAACCCTTACGCCCTTGATAGCGCTGTTATCTTCCGATATGCTGTTTTTGGCTTCAAGTGCAAGGTCGGTTCTGACGCGCGTCAATGATTTCGAATCCATTATTGCTGCTCCTTGGGTTTTATTTTCCGAATGACATAAGTATCAACTTATTCTATTATTTTGCGGTATTTTTCTGCAATTATGTATTGACATTGTGAGATTCATATAATAAAATATCATAGTGTGTTTATGTCAGAATGCCCGTGTCTGTTTTGACATTAACGATATAACTTTTACAAATTATTGGAGGTGCCTGAATTGGCTAATATTAAATCTGCTAAAAAGAGAATTTTAGTTACTGCTACTAAGGCTGAGAGAAACAAAGCCATTAAGTCCAAGATTAAAACTTACATCAAGAAGGTTGAAGCTGCTGTGGAGGCTTCCGATAAGGCTGCTGCTGCCGAAGCGCTCAAGACCGCTTCAACTGAGATTGACAAGGCATGTTCAAAGGGAATTTATCACAAGAACAATGCTGCGAGAAAGGTTTCCCGTTTAACAAAGCTTGTCAATGCAATGAACTGAGAATATAATTAAGATGTTTTACGGCTGCACATCTTAAAATAAAAATCCCCCGCTATAAACGGGGGATTTTTATTTTTGTCCTCTCCTTCAATCCGGCGCGTCATCCGCCCGCTATGAAACTTCGCAGCCATTTACCGGTTTCCGACAAATCTCCCACGCTCCATCCGGAAGTCTTTGAATTTCCCGCGGCTATAAGAGAAGAAGCCTCATTTTTGTTGCTCAAATTCCAACCTACAAATGATATATTATAGCTCTCAATCAGGCTTTTCCATGCTGACGCCGAGTCATAATCGATTCCTCCGTTTCCGGAAGCATCGCATATGCTGAACTCGGATATAAACACCGGAGTTCCTGCCGCCACAGCTGTTTTAAGCTTATCACGTATATTATCCTTATGGGCAGCCGCATAAAAGTGAAGGGTGTACATTACATTTTCAGGGCTGGCAACCGGATTTGCGGCAACCCGGTCCACATCCTGCGACCATGTAGGTGTGCCTACAAGAATCACTGCATTCGGCGAATTTTTTCTTATTACGGGAATCACCTCGTCCGCGTACTTCTTTATCTCGTCCCAGCTTACGTTCCCGTTGGGCTCATTGCAGATTTCATATATAACATTGATATTTTTGCCGTATTTTTTTGACATTTTATCAAAGAAAGCAATCGCCTCGTTTTTGTATGTATTGGGGTTCCCGTCGCTCAGTATATGCCAGTCGATTATAACATACATTCCAAGCTCGGTGGCAGCCTTAACACCGTTATTTACGACTTCCTCCAAATCCGATTTACTGCCCCCGGTGCAATATCCGTTTTCGCCCGTATACATTGCAAGCCTTACGACGTTTGCGCCCCAGTCGTCCCTGAGAGTCTTAAACGTTTCTTTATTAACATACTGCGGAAACCATTGCAGACCGTGGGTACTGACTCCCTTAAGCTGATATTTTGCGCCGTTTTTGTCCACAAGGTCCGTACCCTTTACAGAAAGCTGCCCGTGATTGCCCACAGGCGTACCGTTCTCAAGCTTCGGAGGATTATAGGTATCCTCATTATTTGAGTCGTGGCTGCCGTCAGCCGTTGAATTTCCGTTATATGAAAAAGCAGTGAGCGTGCCCGACGTCGACACTATAAAGCCCACATCCGTAACGCTTGCCCCCGCAGCCACCGATGCATTATAATCTGCGGGCTTTATAACCAGACTGCTGTCTGAAACCGTACATGTACAATTCCAGAAATCCCTGATTTCCGCGTTTACTCCGATATCCTTTACAATATTCCATGTGGATATGCCTAAGGATGAGGTATTGGTAACAGTTCCCGAAAACTGATAACACATTCTGCCGTTTTCCTGCCAGCTGTTCACAACGGCAAAATCCGCCCTGTATGCGGCTGCAGCGGAAGTCTGTCCGGTATTATTTTCGTCCGCCGCCGTTGTTTCCGTACCGGCATCAGGCGAAGTCTGTTCCGTAATTTCCGTGTTCCAAACGGTCTCCGTACTTACACTTCCTGTTTCTGATGTGCCTTTTGTGCTCTCTGCCAGTGTTTTTTGTTCAGACGGAATATCTGTAGCATCGGCCTGTGCAACGCTTCCTTTAACGTCGTTTCCATCACCGCTCCCTATTATTCCTCTCACCGAAAGCACGCTTAAAACGGCCGCTATGATTATCAGGAATGACAAAACGGCAACGACCGTCTTCTGCTTATTCCAAAATTTCTTATCCATACCACTTCTCCGTTCCTGTCAGGAAGCTTTGCATGTACTGTATTTTATCAGCAAAAGCTCCACCGCATATTTATCCTCACATTTGCCCGATTTAACGTCATTTTCTGCGCATACGCAGTCCTCAAGCGCCTGCCTCAGCTGTTCCTCTGTGTAATGCCCGGCTCCCGATGCATATCGTCCCATGAAAAAAGGTCTTATTCCCAGTCTCTGTGCGATTTCCGAATTGCCCGCCCCGGTTTTTTGCAGGTCCTTTACCGCAAGAAGCTGCGAAAACTGCCTGCCTATAAGCGCAAGTATTTTCATGGGAGGTTCCTTAAGCGCAAGCAAATCTCCGTAAAGCTGAATAACCCTGTCTGTCTTGCCCGCCGACATGGCGTTAATCATGTCAAAAACTCTGTCCTCCGGTCTTGCGGCAATAACTTCGTCTATATCCTGCCTTTCTATAACTTCCCTGTCCCCTGAATACGATATGAGTTTTTGCGCCTCGTTAAAAAGGGTATTCATATCAAGGCCGGCTTTCTCTATAAAATAACTCATGTCATTCCTGGTTATTTTCTTGCCGGATGCCCCGAAAAGCTTTGCGGCCCATGTCATAAGCGCTTCCTGGGTCTGCGTTTTCATTTCGCACACGTAGCCTGTTTCATTAACGGTCTTGTAAAGCCGGTTCCGCTTGTCAACTTCATTTTCAACAAAGACAAAAAACGTTGTATCCGGCGCATTTTTGACAATATCCGCCATTTCCTGGGAGCTGCTTTTGAAAAATCCGCTGTCCTCAATCATTATTAACCTTCGCTCGGCAAAAAACGGCATTGTACGGCTTGTATCCGCAATATCGGCCAAATCCGTCTCCTTGCCCTGATAATAGCTGAAATTCATGTCGTCATCCCCGCATATGGCGTCACGAAGCTTGTTTTTGTATGTCCTTTTCAGGTAATCTTCAGCGCCGTAAAGCAGATATGCACGGGCAAAGGTTCCTTCTTTTATGTGTTTCATTATTTCTCTCATAAAATATATGATACCATATTTATCCTTTAAAAACAACCGCTCCGTCCTCATCAGTACGATAAATTACGGCGCCGGCCTGCAAAAAATTATCAACGGCTTCCTGATGCGGATGTCCGTATATATTATTTTTCCCGCATGACACCACAACCGCCTCAGGAGCGGCCGCCATCACAAATTCAAGGGAATTGGAATATCCGGAACCGTGATGGGCTGCCTTAAATACATTAAACGGGGCAAAATTCCCTACCGTTTCCGTCAGTTCTTTCTCCTGCTCTGCATTTATATCTCCAGTCAGCAGCGCCGAAAAATCATTATCCGAAACTACAAGCACGGTGGAATAATCGTTGGGCTCATCACATGCATAATTGTAATCCGGGTGAATACAGATAATTGACGTATCCCCGCCTGTAAGACATGTTCCGTCATATATAAGCTTTACATTGTCCGCACATTCCAATGCGGTATTCCACAATGACATGTATGCTTCATCTGCAAGGGTTGTAGACGGCATACAGACATTCCTTACATGTATTGTTTCATTCTCCAAAAGTTCCTTCAGCCCGCTTATATGGTCGTCGTCACAATGAGTCACAATGGCAAAATCGATTACATCTGCTGACTTCGATAAAAGAAACGGCTCCAGCGTATATTCATAAAGCCCGCTGTTGTCAGTGCTTCCTCCGTCTATAAGTACATTTGTTCCGTCATCCATTCTGATAAATATTCCGTCTCCCTGCCCTACATTTATAAACGTTATTTCAAAACCGCTCTCATACCTCATCACAAGAAAGGACAATGCCGGGACAAGCGCCGCCGCTGCTTTCTTTGAATTTCTGCCTGACATCAGCTTTAAACTCACTGCCAGAATAATAAAATACACAGTAATGTGCCATATCTTCGGCTTACCGCAGGTGTATACCGCCCAGTCCAATCTTATATTAAATTCGCATAATTTTTCATAGAGCCTTATAATAAGCACCCCCGGGCCTATTGCGAACACGCCCGCCGAAACATTCAGACATCCGGCGCATGCTCCCGCAATTCCGGATATCATAACTATTGTCATAAGCGGTACGACAATAAGATTCAGAAACACGGACAGAACCGGTATCTGATAATAGTAATACATTACAAACGGCAATGTTGTAAGCTGTATTGACATTCCCGTCACAAGAGAATTTAAAAATTTGTTCCTGACGTTGAATACTTTGTTTATAGTATTTCCTACAATTACAATCCCCGCTATGGCTCCGAAAGACAATAAGAAGCCGCTGCTGTGAATAAGCATCGGAGTTTCCGCTAACATCAGCAGCGCTGCCAATGACGCTGCGGAAAGCATATCATAAGTTCTCGCGGCAACGTTGGCATAAACAGCCGCTATGAACATAATAAGGGCTCTTGTCTGTGAAACGCCCCCTCCCGTCATTATTCCGTAAAAGATAATAAAGCAGCTTCCCACTGCCATTGCCGCCGCATATCCGGCGCCGCATTTTCTGAGAATTTTGTACAGCCCCATTCCTATGAGTGAAATATGCAGTCCGGATATTGCAAGAATGTGGCCTATTCCGCAGATTGCAAACAAATCCGATATCCGATTGTCCAAATCCTCTTTATTACCCAGAAGCATTGCGGCAAACACCGACGCCTCACGTTCTCCTGCTATGGCATATAGAGTTTTTTCCAGCTTTGCGGACAGTGCGTCCGCCAGACGATACACGGGATTGCCCGAGGCCTCAAGCAGTTTTGTCTGTTTCGCATATACTCCGTAAAACATTCCTACCGTCCTGTAATACTGCCTGAGGTCAAATTCTCCCGGATTGGATGCCGTTTTAAAACACACTGCCTGTCCGGATGCCCATAATGCATCACCTTTTATATATTTTTTGTCGGAATATACCAGACAGTTTTCGGTTTTTATATTCCCTCCGTCGCAATATACATTTACATTACGCAGATATATTTTATATCCGCTGTCCGAGTTTATAACCCTCTCCACGTCACCTGTCAGCTCACACTCTGTTTTGCCGCATGACTCAAGACGCACAAGAAAATCACTTTTGATTTCACATCTGCCTCTTAATATAAAACCTGTTATCATTATTATGGGAAAAATAAAATACATGGGATGCAGGATTTTGCTTTTAACCTGCAGAAAAACAATCAGAAAAAATGCGATTACGAAAATAATAAAAGCAACGGGAACGGCAATTTCATACAGAAGAATTCCGGCAATCAGAGAAACCGCCGCCCCCGCCAAAGGTCTTTTTATACTACCACCTGTCCTTTTTTAATTGATATATGTCATTGTTACCAAATCCAGGTCTCTCTCATAGGCCGCCGAGAGAGGATATTGTTCCCTGTAGCTTCCTTCCTGGCTTCCGTTTACAAGGAATTGAACCTTCTTAACCCCGTCAATCTCACATAAAGAATTAACAACCGAATATATGGTAACCTGCGCAGTTACGTCAGCCATACTGTCCATAAAGGTGGAATCAAAATTGACGTAGCAAACTCCATCCTTTGTTGAAACACTGAGAAGCTTGAGATTTTTCGGGAGCGTAGCCTTACATTCACTGTGTTCGGGACCTTTTATCAGCTGTTCGATTATAACCTGTTCAATTGATGAATTTTTGTTGTAAGATATATAATCCTTCTCACCGACAAGCTTCTGGCCGCTTTCATCGGCATAATAAAGAGTTGTTTCAAGCCTTTCCACAACATCCATTGCATTCATGGCCGAATCCACAAAGCTTGCTTCATTGAGAAGCGTTGCACCTACGGAAGTATTTACATCATTGCTCAGTGCCATGCTCTGTGTCAGCGGCATATTGTCAATATAAAATGTCACATAGTCTATGCCTTCGACCTGAACCATGGTCTTAACCACTGATGCGCGCAAAAGCACCTGATTTACATTGCTCATGCTGTTATAATTCTCCGGCAAATCCACATAAAGCACACGGTCAACTATGGAAAATTCAGGTCTTCTTGACAGTTCGGCATAGATTCCGGAAGGCCCGTTCTCCCCGTATGTGGACATAAACCTGTAAAGTTTATTCACTATATCGTCCGGCTCCTGATCGCTCACCTCATAATAATCCGAATCAAGCCCTGTTCCTTCGCTGTTGGCCATATAAACCTCATATCCGGCTGATGATTCTTCGTCGGAATCCTCGCTTTGCTGTCCGCAGGATGTACAGAAGCATACCGATACGGCAAGCACAACCGCCGCCGCTATGCGCCATAATCTGAATGTCTTATGCATTTCTTTCACTACAAGTCTTCTTATCATATTGTATCTCCTCCGGAATTACCATGATACAAAGGTATTCTTATTGTGAAAGTCGTTCCTTCGTTTTCTTTGCTGTAAATTTTAATCGTACCCTTGTGCATAAGTATAATACTCTTGGTTATCGCAAGCCCGAGACCTGTTCCGCCTGTTTCCCTTGACCTCGCCTTGTCCACCCTGTAGAATCTCTCAAACACATGTTCTATGCATTCATTGGGAATACCTATACCCGAATCTGCAACCTTAATATAGAAATATTTATGATCCGCATTCAGGGAAACTCTCACAAAACCGTTCTCTTTATTATATTTGATGGCGTTTTCAACAATGTTGTTGATTGCCAGCGTCATTTTGACCTCGTCAATTTCCGCAGCAAAGGGTCTGAAGCTTTCCATAATG
>CALWMX010000142.1 GCA_944382105.1 uncultured Butyrivibrio sp. | reverse complement strand
AAAGGAAAAACCCCGGAAACCGCGTAGTTCCGGGGTTTTTGACCACTTTTGATAAAGTTTAGCGCTTGCTGAACTGCGGAGCGCGACGGGCAGCCTTGAGGCCGTATTTCTTACGCTCTTTCATTCTAGGGTCTCTTGTGAGGAAACCTGCTGCCTTGAGAACAGGTCTGTAATCAGCGTCTGCCTTAAGGAGCGCTCTTGAAATGCCGTGTCTGATGGCACCTGCCTGACCTGTTGTTCCGCCGCCGTGTACATTAACCATCACGTCAAACTTATCTGCGGTATCCGTAGCTGCGAGAGGCTGACGAACGATAACCTTAAGCGTCTCGAGTCCGAAATAATTGTCGATGTCTCTTTTATTTATTGTGATATTACCCTTGCCAGGCATTATATATACTCTTGCAATACTGCTTTTTCTTCTTCCGGTTCCGTAAAACCTTGCGCTTGCTGTTTTCTTTGCTGCCATTGTCAAATCCTCCTTCTAATTAAAATGTCAAAGCTTCCGGTTTCTGAGCTGCGTGCTTGTGATCCGGTCCTACATATACGTGGAGCTTTGTGTACATTTCTCTTCCTAAAGGTCCCTTTGGAAGCATTCCCTTAACTGCATGCTCGATAACTCTTTCTGGATGCTTTGCAAACATCTCTCTGAGAGTTGTCTCCTTAAGGCCTCCAATCCAGCCTGAATGATTGTAATAAACCTTCTGGTCAAGCTTCTTGCCTGTTACGTTTACTTTCTCGGCATTGACTACTATTACGTAATCGCCGGTGTCCATGCTCGGCGTGTAGATAGGCTTATTTTTTCCTCTTAAAACCTTAGCTATCTCTGAAGCAAGACGTCCTAATGTATATCCTGTAGCATCAACTACATACCATTTTCTTTCAATTGTTGATGGACTGGCCATAAATGTTTTCATTGGTTTACCTCCTTGAAAATTAAACAAAAAATATTAACTTTTATATAAAAATGTTCTCCGGGGCATTGGCAAAACATTTTATTCTAAATGTCGTCACAGTCAAATATTATATAATAGTAAATTATGCCTGTCAACACATTTTTTCTTAATTTTCACTGTTTAATGAACATTTTCAGCCATTTATTATCAGCATTGAAAGCATAAGCCAAAACCTCAGCCTAATACCTCCTTAATCTCGCGGCTCAGGGTCTGTAAATCCTCCCTTATGCTTATCTTCTGAGGACATTTTGTCTCGCAAAGGCCGCATTTGACACATACATCGGCTTTGGAAGAAGCCTCAAGCCCTCCCCATTCCCACTTAAGGGCATCTTTATTCATATATATATTATACTTATTCCATATTTTAAAATTACCCGGTATGTCTACTCCTGCCGGACACGGCATACAATAACGGCAGGCTGTGCAGCCGTTGCGGACGCGTCTGTTCAGAGCATCCCTTACCTCTGCTATCATCCGGTTTTCGTTGCTGTCAAATGGCTTGAAATCGTTAAAGGTATTCAGATTGTCCAGTACCTGCGTCATATCCGACATGCCGCTTAATACAACCTTTACATTCGGCTTTGACGCCACAAAACGCAAAGCATACGAAGCTGCGCTTTTATTTTTATCGGGAAAAAGCTCCATAATATCGTCCGGCAGTGATGCAAGCGCTCCGCCTTTGACCGGCTCCATAATTACAAGCGGTATGCCTGACTTCTCCGTAAGCTCATAGCCTCTGTCACCCGCCTGTTCATTTATATCCATATAATTATACTGTATCTGGCAGAAATCCCAGTCACGGTACTTAACTATTTCTTCAAACACCTCATAACTGTCATGAAAAGAGAAACCCAGAAATCTTATTTTGCCTTGTTCCTTAAGCTTTTCGCAGTATTCGATAACGCCCAAATCACGCATACGCTCAAAACGTCCCCTGTCCAGAGCGTGAAGCAGATAAAAGTCAATATAATCCTTATTCAGCCTTTGCAGCTGACTTTCAAATATCCGTCCTGCATCATCCAGTGAATTCACATCCCATACCGGCAGCTTGGTTGCAAGATAATATGACGAACGCTCTTTTGTATCCAGAAATCTGCCCAGCAAAGGCTCGCTCTCACCGTTATGATAAGGAAAAGCCGTATCAAAATAGTTTACTCCCGAAGCATATGCCGTTTCCAGAAGTCTGAAGGCTTCATTTTCATCAATATTCCCATTCTTCGTAGTCGGAAACCTCATGCATCCGAATCCCAAAAGCGACGTTTCAACTCCCAGTTTATCTATCCTTCTTGTCTCCATGATATTTTCCTCCTGTTATAAAATTATAATTATCCGCGCCCTTCGCTTCGCTCGTGCTCACTAAGTGCTCATATTATATCACATTTACTTTTTTCTGACAATCTGAAAGACCGGTGAGAGGGTATATCTGCAATAAGCATACGTCTCGCCGGTCTTTGTTTTCCTTGATATTCAGTTAAAACACTTATTCCTTTACTGCTCCGGCCGACACGCCCGTTACAAGAAAGCGCGAAAGAGCAAAATAGAGTATTACGATAGGCACCGCAATAAAAATGGCACCGGCCGCAAATCTTGTGAATTGTGTCTCGTCAAGATGCATAAGCCCCACGGCTACCGTCCACATATCTTTATTTTTAAGCAGAAGGTTAGGCAGGATAAAATCACTCCACGGCCATGCGAACTGGGTCAAAGCGGTATAAACTATAATCGGCTTTGACAGAGGCAGCGTTATTTTTGTAAACACCTTCATATTGCCGGCTCCGTCTATTCTGGCTGCCTCATATATTGAGTTGGATATAGTGTCAAAATAACCCTTCTGCACCAGATATCCCATCGGTGCTCCGGCCGAATAGATAAGTATCAGTCCCCACAGCTTATTTATCAGCCCGAAATTTACCATCAGAAGATAAACTGCGGTCATCCCCATAAAACCCGGAAACATGTTGAGTATCAGCGCTGTCTTCATAAGCATTTTTTTGCTGCGGAATTGAAAACGGCTTATGGTATACGCAGTAAGTATCACTAAAACGGTTCCGATAATACTTGAACAGACGGCTATAAACAAGGTATTTTTGAGCCAGTTCGGATAATCGTACATTGTTGTATCGGTAAAAAGCCTGCTGTATCCGTTGAAGCTGAAACTTCCCGGAAAGAATCCGTCAAAATCATATATGGAGCCGCCTTTTGAAAAAGAAGCCATTATCAGCCATAATACCGGGAAGAAAAAAACAAAACACACCGCAATCAGTATTATATGCGTTACCACACCGTCAATAATGCTGTTTTTCCCAAAACGCTTTTTTATCTTCATCTGAACGTATCCTCCCTCCTGTATGCAGAGCTCCTGACATATACGGTCAAAGAGAATATCGAGGTGATTATAAATATTATCAGGCTCACCGCCGCTCCTATTCCGTAGTAATTATTATCTATAGACAGATTATACAGCCAGTTAATCAAAAGGTCGGTATCGCTTGCCAGAAAATATCCGTCCATATACAGTCCGCCGCGCAGGAAATAGAATATTCCGAAATTATTGAAATTCCCTATAAAGCTTGTTATCAGGACCGGCGTTGTGGAAAAAATCACAAACGGAAGCGTGATTTTAATGAACTGTTTCCATTTTGAAGCGCCGTCTATGCTGGCAGCCTCATACAAATCGGTATTCATGTTGGACAAAATTCCGGTTGCCAAAAGCATCGAGGTCGGTATCGATATCCATGCATTAACGAACAGACCTATTAGCTTTGCCTTGATTCCGGCATCTATATCCAAAAAACCGACTGCGCTTCCTCCTGCGGAGGTTATGTAATAATTAATGGGGCCTCCGTATGAAAACATGAATTTGAAGGCAAGCATGGTTATAAAACCGGGCACCGCATAAGCAAGTATTGGAAATGCTCTCCAGAATGCTTTTCCCTTAACGCATTTCTTATTGAGCAACAGAGCCAGAAAAAGCCCTCCGAAATAATTTATAAAGGTGGACAGCACGGCCCATAAAATGTTCCATGCCAATATCTTAAAAAAGGTGCTCTTAATATCAGATAAGGACAGTATTTTTACAAAATTGCCGAAGCCTATCCAATCAACAAGCTTTGGAGGCACTGTATCGCCTCCGTAATTTGTAAAAGCAATCAATATCATAAAAACTATAGGCAGTATGTTGAACACCAGAACTCCGGCAACCGGAAGTATCAAAGCAACTATATAGAATTTCCTGTCCATGAATATTGATACTGATTTTACAAAACCGGGTACAGGCTTCCCGGCGCGTACCTTTTTATCTATTTCAAGTATGTCCCGTATGTTTGAAAAGTGCACCGCAAAAAAGGCTATAATAATGAAGAACGCCAGCAAACCTCTGAGCAGCATTATGACCGAATCGTCTCCTGAGGTTCCCAGCCACGGGTCGGCTTCCTCAGTTCCCAGAGTAAAAAATCCGACGATATCCTCTGCCCCCATCAATATCATGTATACCACGGTTGCCGCGAAAACAAGCAGATACAGCAGCCCTTTAACCCATTGCTTATACATAAGCTGTCCGCTTCCCATAATCAAGGCCGAAGCCTTGACCGGGAAGGAGGATTTTCTCAGACTTTTCTTATCCATATGGCAGCTCCTTTCCTAATCCGACAGGGTATATATGGCGTCATATACATTCTTATCGGCTGTCTCAAGCGCCGACTGCAGGCTGTTTAAATCCGGATATTTAACCGTCTCGCCGTTCCTTTCCCTGAAAGCGTCCTTGGCTATATCCGACATAATAGTCTGCATGGGCACCCATATCTGGTCCACAGCTTTTATGGACGGCATCAGATATATGCGTCCCTCGGACAGACTATTAAATATCATATCGGTAAGTCCGCCCTGCTCCTGTGCCACATCCGAGCGCGTCGGCGCTATTCCCAGCGTATCGGCGCGTAATTTTATCATTTCATATGATGTTGCAAAATCAACAAACTCAATGCAGGCTTCTCTGTGCTCGGTATAGGAGCTTATCCCGTATCCGTTCACACCGCCCATCACTATGGTGTTTACCCAGTCGTCTTCACCCATATCGGCGCTGTCTGTACTCAAATCTCCGTCCGCGGGCATAAGGGCGGGCATTTCTATCATACAAAGATTCTCCTCTGCCTTTGCCTGCGCATCGGAAGCGCTTAATCCCTCTTCTTCATATTTCAGAGCCAGTTTCTCAACAAACAGTCCGTACGTATCCGGGGTGGAAACCGCACAGAAGTATGCGCCCGAAGCCACTTTTTCATATCTGTTCAAAGTTATGGTATCATCAATACATCCCTCATTCATAAGAGCTGCCATCTGCTTCAGCGCGTTCATTCCGTAAGCCGTGTTACCCGCCGAAAAGCCTACATCGGTTGAATCGAGCGTCCCGTCGTCATTTTGTCCGAAAACATATCCTCCGTAGGAGAAAATAAACTGCGACGACAGATAAAGGTTATTGAGCGACGCCATAAAACCGTACCGGCTGTCCTTATTGGAGCTTGTGTCGTTTTCTCTTAGGTATGACGAATACGCATACAAATCATTCCAGTTCTCGAAAAAATCCGCCACACCGTTTCCGTCGTCGTCCCATTCTTCCTCCCAGTTTTCCGGCATCATATCGGCTCTGTAAAACAGCATGGGCTCCTGAATGTTAACCGGTACGCCGCAGTAGTACGTTTCTCCGTCCAATACTATTTTGAAAGCATCCCATGCTTCCTCCGGAACATATTCGTAGCATTCAAAATCCTCTATGGCAAGAGAAAGTATATGTTTATCCTCAGCGTATGTCATAAGCTTATCGTTTGCCTGATAAAGTACGTCCGGTCCGTACCCGTATGGTCCGTTTGCAGCCAAGTCCGTGTATTCATCCATGTTTGCGTCCACTGCCTGTATTCCCTTGTCCTTGTATGCCTCATTAAAAGCGTTTAAAAGCTCCTCCAGATACCCTTCCGATTTAGCCGTATCATTTTCAAGAATATGCAACACAATTGTCTCGCCGCCGCCTGTCACGCTGCTTTCTTTCCCGCACCCGGTAAAAGTCTGGGCAGCGAGTACACAGGCTATCGCCGATACCATAATTTTTACTTTTTTCTTTCCGGTTCCGTAAATCATATAATTTCACCTCCGTTAACCCGTACAACGTAACCGTGCGCACCGATTTCAAAGCCTTCCGCAAAGGCTGCTTCGTCCGTATTGTTTATAAACAGCTCTATTATACCTCCGTCCAGCGTATTTTTTAATATAAACACATTATTCTGCGAATATATGCTTACCTTGCCGGAAGCCAAATCGTATTTTTGCCTCAGGCCGGAAAGCTTTTGCAGCAGCTCAAATACATCGGCATATGCTGCTGCGTCGTCAGCTTTTTCCCAATCCATACAGCGCCTGCTGTCAGGGTCATATCCTCCGGGCGTCATGATTTCCGTCCCATAATATATGCACGGCGTTCCGGGATACAGATATAAAAGGCACAAAGCGGCTTTTACTTTTTCTCTGTCTTCACCAACCATACTGTAAAATCTGTGCGTATCATGACTGTCCAGAAGATTGAGCATCATATTGTTTACCGTATCGCTGTTGCGCATAAGAAGTTCGTTCAGTTTCCACGCCATATTTTGGGCGTCATGTTTGCCGGATGCAAAATAATCAAGGCACGCCTTGCTGAAAGCGTAATTCATAATGCTGTCG
Source organism: uncultured Butyrivibrio sp. (assembly GCA_944382105.1). Taxonomy (GTDB): domain Bacteria; phylum Bacillota; class Clostridia; order Lachnospirales; family Lachnospiraceae; genus Eshraghiella. Next base: position 5,258 of record CALWMX010000142.1, on the reverse strand, counting down.
TACTGGTCCCCCCTTAAGTTGGAATATGCATCATGCCAGTTTTCGCCTATAATCACCGCATCCTTTTTGGCCCGCTTTACAGCCTTTCGAAAGCTCCTCCAAAAATCGTGGCTTACTTCGTCGGACACATCCAGACGCCATCCGTCGATATCAAATTTTTCTATGTAGTAAACCGCTATGTCTATGAGATAACGGCTTACCTCCTGATTGGAAGTGTTCCATTTGGGCATATAGCTGCAATCACCGAAAGTCTCATAATTTTTCTTATGGCGTTCAGGCTTATCGCCGTATATTATAAACCAGTCGTAATACGGCGAAGCCTTACCTTTCTCTGCAACGTCCCTAAACTGCATTATATCTTCACTGCAATGATTAAATACCGCATCAAGAAGTATTCTGATACCTTTCTCATGCGCCGCATCCACAAGCTCCTTAAGGTCGTTCTCATCTCCAAACTGTTCATCCACGCGGTAATAGTCCCGTATATCGTATTTGTGATTGGACTTCGACGCAAATACGGGGGTAAGATATATGGCATTGCATCCCAGGGAACGTATATAATCCAGCTTCCGGGTAATGCCTTTTAAGTCACCGCCTGCAAAGGTCTTTGGCGTAGGTAAATCGCCCCATTTGCAGTTGATATATGACATATCTTTATCTGTTTTCCCTATATTGAAACGGTCCACAAATATCTGATAGAAAGAGGCTTTTTTCATCCAGTCCACACATTCCATTATATCTGCGGAATTAATATACGGATATTGAAAGAAATTATAATACCCAAGGGAATAATCATATTGCTCGCTGACCCCGTCCTCCGAGAAAAAATACTTCTGTTGTCCGTCATCCACGCGGAAAACATATGCAAGCCTTGTATCATCCAGTCTGAGCTTTATGCTGAAATAATCATACAGTCCGCAGATGTTTGTTTTCTCCATCCTGGCAGTCCTCTGACTGGTCCCGAACACATATTTGCTTTCATAGATGACTTCGGCGCTCCTGATATCGTCTTTCGCAGCGCGCAGCCTCAACACGATTTCATTGCCTGACACGGGAAAACAATACGAAGAATCAACTATATGCTGTATAGCGTATCTGTTCATACCACACGCTCCTATTTTGCCAGCGTAACGCTCATGGCATCCGCGTCAACGGTAAATGTGTAGCTGCCCGCCTCTGAAACCTGAATATTATTTCCGTTTGATTCCATTAAAGCAAGCGAAGCATCATCAGTAACATTGGCTTCTTTCAGAACAATCCCCGTATCTTCTCCGTTGTCATATACCATAAAGCATACTTCCGTACCGGCATCCAAATCCATTGTAATTGTGAATACATTAGTTCCCTCTTCTCTCGTCAGGCTCCTGATATCGGACCAGTCGTCCACCCAGCCGCCTTTAATCATAATCTCCGTGCTGTCAGATACGGTGTAAGGTTCTTCCTCCTCCGGTTCCCGCGGTTCGCTTACAGGCTCTGAGTTTCTTACCACCTCAATAGTGTCCTGAGCAGAATTATCCGGATCAGTAGTGAGCGTTATTGTATAATTGCCGTCCATGAGTACCTTGACATTGGAGGTTTCGGATGTTCCTCCCAAGCCTCCTGCATTTTCCATCTGAGTGTCATCTATGGATGTGAAACAGCCATATCCCTTCTGTCCGTCCCATGCCCAGTCATGTATAATCTGGAACATGTCGTCCGCATACAAATCTATGGTTATTGAAAACTCATTTACGTTTTCTCCCGTAGCCTTAAGCTCAAACTCTTCTTTTACGGAATCCTCCACATCGCCTCCGGCCCATTTGCTGTCGGCAAGCGGTCCCTTTGAAGATTCTCCTACTATGTACCAGACTCTTGTATCCTCAGCCACATTCGTGGATTTAAAACTGCCGTAAAGAGTAGTATCTTTGTCAAAGGTGTCCTTCGTCAAATCCTTTGCGCTGCTCTCGAGAAACGTGGGCGTTTCAAACCAGCCGTTAAACTCATATCCCTCCCGGTTCTCAAATGAGGAATAGTCATCCGCTCCCAGTACCTGCCCCTCTTTCACCGTTGCGGTACCCAGAGTCTCTTCTCCGTTCATAAAAGTTATGGTATACTCTGCATCATTTGTCTGCCCATCGTCCTTGGCGCATGCGCATGCCGAAGCCGCAACGAAAATAATCGCAAGTACCAGTGCTGCAATTCTTCTAAATTGTTTTTTCATAAGGTTTACCTCCCAATTTTTATACTTAACCGTTTAACTTAATCGGTTAAGCTTACTCTATCATGAATCTATCGAAAAGTCAACCGCTATTGACTTTTTTTTGAAAATTTGTAAAATACACTTATACGTTTAACTTGTGGAGAATACAATGGCTGATAAAAAAAAGACGACATTAAAAGACGTTGCAAGACAGGCGGGTGTGTCCGTTGCAACGGTTTCATATATACTTAACAACCGCACCGATCAGAAAATCAGCGAGGCTACGCGCAAAAAAGTGCTTCAGATAGCGAATCTTCTCGATTATACGCCTAATTTCGCCGCCAAAAGTCTGGCTACCGGCCGCAGCAATATTATAGGCGTATCCTATCATTTGAATGAGAATACCCCTTCACGCAATCTGGAGATAACAGGATTTGTGAATCTGTTAATTGAAAGGCTTAACAGGCTTAAATATGATGTGCTTTTCATGCCGTTAAGAGCTTCCGAGGACAATATTTCCCCAAACCGCAATATAGACGGCATAATCACTATAGACCTATCCCACAGGGATTTCATAGAACTGGCAGACAACTATTATGTGCCGATAATAAACGTGGACATGCTGGTCAACGACCTTTTATTCTATCAGATTTACTCCGACATTCCGTCTCTGATAAACGAAGCGCAAAAATACGTGGGCGATGACTTCTATCTGCTGTTGGACGGATATGCCAATGAAAACTATCTGGAATTTGTAACCGGTAACGTTGCCAAAGACCGTGTGCTTATATTTCCGGAATGCAGCAGCGGCATCCTTGACAGCCTGCACGATAAGAAAGCCGTTGTAATCGGCTCTTATCTTGCCCTTATAGCCAGAGCGTATTTAAAGGACTCCAATATGGCGGTTATATCCTCCAACGAAACCTCCCATATTCTTCCCGAGTCCGTGCATGTGATACGCAACGACTATTCAAAAAAAGCAAATCTGGTCATCAGTATTATGATGAACGCTCTGGACAAAAAGTTTGACGTCACACATGACCATAAGGTATAAGCTCTTTAAAGTTTATCTCCATAAGAGTCAGTCCTCTTGCCGGAGCCGTCGGTCCCGCAAGCTGCCTGTCCTTTGATGCAATGATCCGTTCAATCATTTGTGGCTCCATATCGCCCTGTCCTACTTTCAGCAGCGTACCTGCAATTATTCTTACCATATTATAGAGAAAACCGTTGCCGGTAATCCTTATGCTTATATCATTGGCATCCCGCGATACGTCCAGCGAATAAACCGTCCTGACTTTATCGGCAACCTGGCTTCCCGCAGCGCAGAACGCGCTGAAATCATGCTCGCCCACAAAATACGGCGCGGCTTTTTGCATAAGCCCGGTATCTATTTTACCGTAGCAGAAATGTGAATAAAGCCGTTTCTTCGGATTTTCAAATTTATCATTATATATACTGTATTCATAGGTTTTTACACAGTCTGTATGCCTTGGATGAAAATCCTTTGCCACCTCTTCGGAGCGGCATACGCGTATATCATCAGGAAGCCGTGCGTTAAGTGCATATGATATTTTTTCCGCCGGTATTCTTGTATCAACATCAAATACGGCTGCATTTCCAAGGGCATGTACGCCCGCATCAGTACGGCTTGCGCCTATAATATCCGTTTCACGGCCGAAAAGGCTTTTAAGCGCTTCCCTGAGTCTCCCCTCGATTGTGACGGCATTCGGCTGAAACTGCCAGCCTGAATATGCTGTTCCGTCATACGCAACACGAATTAAAACCCTCATGCTTTCACCTATACAAATTTATTCCACAATATTTTCGCTGCTATTATCAGCCCTAAATAAGAGAACAGAATAATATATGATATGCCATCCCTTTTTTTATATTTCAGAGGTTTCATCTTGGTTCTTCCTTCGCCGCCGCGGTAGCAGCGTGCCTCCATGGCCGTAGCTAAATCATAAGCACGTCTTATGGCTGATATGAAAAGCGGTACAAGAAGCGGCACCATCGCCTTAATCCGCTTAAAGAAATTACCCTCATCGAAGCTTGCGCCCCTTGCGGTCTGGGCTTTCATTATTTTGTCGGCTTCCTCCATAAGAATAGGTATAAACCTGAGGGCGATGGACATCATCATTGCAATCTCATGTACCGGAATTTTTATGACTTTGAGGAAACGAAGAGACTTCTCCAGACCGTCGGTAAGGTCATTAGGCGTTGTGGTGAGAGTCATGAGCGAAGAGCCCATAATCAGAAATATAAGCCTTATTCCCATATATATTGCCTGAACAATGCCTTCATATGTTATCTTTATTTTCCAGAAACGTACCAGCACATGCCCTTCAGTCAGGAAAATGTTAAATACAAGACTGAATGCCAATATTATAATAATCGATTTAAGACCCTTCAGAATGTACTTCACCGGCACGCCCGATATACGGATACAGGTAAAAAGAAATGCCGCCGCTAAAACATATACTGCAGGATTTCTGGCAATAAAAAGCGTCACAATATATAAAATTGTTCCAAACAGCTTTACCCTCGGGTCCAATTTATGAATAACCGACCCTGTGGGATAATACTGTCCGATTGTTATATCCTTTAACATGTGTTACACCTTTCGTCTTGCGCCTAAAGCCTTTAAGATACTCTCAAAGCCCTCCTCAATGGTTATCGCCGTAGTGTCAACATCCATGCCGCGTTTTCTGAGAGCATTCATAATATATGTTATCTGGGGGGCTGCAAGTCCTATTTTTTCCAGTTCCTTGTAATGAGTGAAAACCTCCTTGGGACTGTCGTCATATATAAGTTCTCCACTGTTCATCACAAGGATTCTGTCAACATATTTTTCCACTTCCTCCATACTTTGCGACACCAGAATTACCGTCATCTCTGTTTTTTTATGCATATCACTGCCCATGTCAAGTATTTCGTCTCGTCCCTGAGGGTCCAGACCTGCCGTGGGCTCGTCCAGAATAAGGATTTCGGGCCGCATGGCGATAACTCCCGCAATGGCCGCTCTCCTCTTTTGTCCTCCGGACAGTTCAAAAGGAGAATTATAAAAAAGCTCTTTATC
>CALWMX010000141.1 GCA_944382105.1 uncultured Butyrivibrio sp. | reverse complement strand
TTCCTCCTTAAAACTTTCCAATGTTCTCTTTTTAAATTCACCAAATCGGTTTTCTTCAAGCGCTTCTCGTATCTCTTCCATAAGATGATTGTAAAAATACAGATTGTGAAGCACACAAAGTCTCATTCCTAACATTTCTCCTGCCTTAAGCAAATGCCTGATATATGCTCTGCTGTAGCTGCGGCATGCAGGACATCCGCACCCGGACTCAATCGGAGATAAGTCCTTCTCAAAACGCGCATTAAACATGTTAAGCTTGCCCTTATGGGTGTACACATGTCCGTGCCTTCCGTTGCGCGATGGATATACACAGTCAAAAAAATCAATTCCGCGCTCAACGCCCTCAAGAATATTGGCCGGCGTTCCCACTCCCATAAGATATGTGGGCTTGTCCGCCGGCAGATACGGTACTACCGAGTCCAGTATCCTGTACATCTCTTCATGAGATTCCCCGACAGCCAGCCCTCCGACAGCATATCCGTCAAGGTCAAACTCAGATATCTCCCGTGCATGGCGTATGCGTATATCATCATATGTTCCGCCTTGATTGATGCCGAAAAGCATCTGGTGCGGATTGACTGTATCCGGCAGGGAATTAAGCCTTGCCATCTCTTCTTTACATCTTACAAGCCACCTTGTGGTTCTGTCAACTGATTTTTCAACATATTCCCTCGGCGAAGGATTTTCTATACATTCATCAAAAGCCATTGCAATCGTGGAACCCAGATTCGACTGTATCTGCATGCTCTGTTCCGGTCCCATAAAAATCCTGCGTCCGTCTATATGCGAATTGAAGGACACTCCTTCTTCCTTAATCCTGCGCAGCTTTGCAAGGGAAAACACCTGAAATCCTCCGGAATCAGTCAGAATCGGCCTGTCCCAATTCATAAATTTATGGAGTCCGCCAAGCTCTTTTATTGTCTCATCTCCTGTTCTCACATGGAGATGATAGGTATTGGAAAGCTCCACCTGACATCCTATTTCCTTTAAATCTGCGGTTGACACTGCTCCCTTTATTGCTCCGACGGTTCCCACATTCATAAAAACCGGCGTCTCTATGATTCCATGGACGGTAGAAAACCGCGCCCGCTTTGCTCTGCCCTCCATTTTGATTATTTCATACATGATTGTTTACCTTTTCTTGTCCGCACTGACATTATTGCATGTACGGTATCCGATTTTTTATTTGCATTTTATCTGTACAGCTTTATAACATTATCTATTTTCGAACTCATGCTGCACAAAAGCAGGTCCGCAGCCGTACATGCAGCCATAGCCTCGACAACAACCACTGCTCTCGGAACTATCATAGGGTCGTGGCGTCCTTTTATTGCCACCTGCATATTCTGTCCGTCCCTTCCCACCGTATTCTGAATAGATGCTATGGAAGGAGTAGGTTTGACTGCCGCCCTGAAAACTATATCAGAGCCGTCGCTGATTCCTCCAAGGACTCCGCCCGCATGGTTCGTTCTTTTTTTAACCGTATCGCCGTCCATATAAAATTCATCGTTATTTACGCTTCCTCTCTGCCGTGCGGCCGCAAAGCCGTCACCCATCTCAAAACCTTTGACGGCGCCAATGGACATTATTGCGGCAGAAAGCCTTGCATCCAGCTTGTCAAAAACGGGCTCTCCAATCCCTGCCGGCATATTTTTGATAACGCACTCGATTATTCCCCCAAGCGAATCCTTCTGTGACATAGCCTCCTCAGCCAGTTTTCTGACGCTTTCTGCTGCCTCGCTGTCCGGCATGGCAAACGGGTTTTTGTCTCTCTGCGACATATCAAATCTGTTATAATCAATTTCTATTCCGCCTATGCACCTTGCATAAGCGTTTATTTTTATTCCAAGTGCATCAAGAAGCTTAACGGCCACGGCGCCTGCCGCCACTCTTCCAACGGTTTCCCGTCCCGACGACCTTCCTCCGCCTCTGTAATCCCTGAAACCGTATTTACGGTCAAATGTATAATCGGCATGGCCCGGTCTGTAATATCCTGCAATTTCCGAATAATCTGCGGAATGCTGGTCTTCATTAATTACCATTATGGAAATGGGGGTTCCCGTAGTCCTGCTCTCAAAAACGCCTGACATTATTCTGGCGGTGTCGGACTCTTTTCGCTGTGTAGTGTATCTGCTTGCCCCCGGTCTTCGTCTGTCAAGCATTCCCTGAATATCATCCTCATTAAGTTCAATTCCCGCCGGGCATCCGTCAATGACAACGCCAAGACCCTTACCGTGAGATTCTCCCCATGTGGTTATTCTGAAAATCGTTCCAAAAGACGAACCTGCCATAACTGTATTTCCTTTCACATACATTAAAAAGGCAATGGCCGGTAAATCGAACCATTGCCCTGAACTGTATTGTAACACCGCAGTCTCGAAAAATCAACCGGTGCAGAAGATTTCTCTGCGGCTTGTACTGCCGTGCAGACAGCGTTTTTGCTGCAAAATTCACCTTATGCCAAACCACGTAACCGCTCCAAGCACAAGAAGCTGTATAGGGTATATCGCATAAAAAACATACTTTGAGCATTTCAGTTCTCTTACTCCGTTGTAACAATAAACCCCGTAAAGCGACAGCGCCCCTATATATGAGCCTTGTCCCATAAACGCGCAAAAAAGCGTGACGATAAATCCCAAAAACATTTTGATGCCGCTTCTGTTGCGAAAGCAGTAAAAAACAGCCGTCAGCAGAATCATGCTCAGCCCGTATGAGAATCTCAGCATTACTATCCACACAATTGCGCACAGTGTAATCAAAAGCTTAAGCGCCCCGGATGTAAGCGTTCCCCATCTTTCCGTCATTTTGAAGAAATACATCATAATAAGACACAGCGCTGTCGAAAACATGGGATTCTGGCTTGACCAGTCAAAAACACTGCCTGTCATGGCAAAGTCATAGGGTATCTCGCTTAACACGGCAAACAACAGCACGGTCAGCAGATACTTTTTGTAATCGCCGGTTTTGAGGAAACCCTCTGTCAGCAGGAATGCAATTATGGGCAATGCCAGACCTCCGATAAAATTCAGCACTACGGCGGCGCCCACCTGCCCCATCAGGACAGAATTGTTTTCCAGCAGGGAATTTAATTCTTCCGTAGTATACTGCCCTACATTGATAATTCCTGTCTCAAGAATAATCGTGCCTACGCTTCCCAATATAAGTGTTATGCAGGAAAAGAGCTTAAGCCCCCATGCCGTGGCAGAAGGCAGTCTCCAACCTGTATTACGTCTTGCTTGTCGTTTCATTGCTTCCTCCGAAAGATATTGCGTACCGGTTTCTCATTCCGATTACGCTTTTTCATCAGTATAACACAGATTAATGATATTTTCACTCTTTTATTACTTCAAGTGCCGGAAGTGCATTGCCATCATAATCAAACAATGCCTGATTGGCCCATTCGTTGCCTCCCGGACCTTTTTCATGCATGTATTCGCAGGCTTCCCTGGTAGCCCATTGACTTCCCGGAACCGGAAGCCATGCCGGTTCCCAATAATAAAATCCTTTACAAAGATTATTCGGCACACTATGAATCACTTTAAGAAATTCTTTCATAAATTCTTTCTGTCCCTCCGGACTCATCGGAAAAGGGACTTTTTCGGCGAGCTCTTTTTTGGTTGCCATGCCTTTTCTCAATTCATCAGGCAGCTTCTCGTAATCCTTGTAGTCCTCCATTGTAAATCCCATGGAAACTTCCGCAACGATAAGTTTTTTGCCGTATCTTAAGGCAATATCGTTCATGTTATTGCTAAGCATATCAAGTGTTCCGTGCCAGAAGGGATAATACGACAGACCTATATATTCAAAATCTTCTCCGCCATTGTCAAAGTAATTGTCAAACCATCTGCGGTAAAGTTCGTTATTTCCGCCGTTATCAAGATGTATCATAACAGGTATTTCAGCATCGACTGCCCTGACCGCACGTATTCCCGCACTAACAAAAGCTGCTATGTTGGCATACTCAGGCACCTTGCCATATGGCCATAAAAGCCCGTTCGACAGTTCGTTACCCACAGCCACCATCTGCGGCATGATATTTTCCGCCTGACATCTCTGCATTACTTCCAGTGTGTAGTCATAAACCGCCTGCTTTAATTCATCCGCATCCATATTCTGCCACGCTTTGGGAATTGTCTGTTTGCCGGGGTCCGCCCAGCAGTCGCTGTAATGGAAATCCAGAAGCCATCCCATTCCAAGGGCTTTGGCTCTCCCTGCAAGCTTTAAGGTCGTGTCTATATCACTGTATCCCGCGCTGTAGCTTTTTCCGTTTTCATCATAGGGATCATTCCACAGACGCAGACGCACCATATTGGCACCATACTTTTTTAAAATTTCAAGTGCTCCGCCCTCCTTTCCCTTGTCAAAAAACCTTCCGCCGCAGTCTTCTACTTCTGTCAGGGAAGAAACATCCATTCCGATTACCCAGTCATTCATTATTCACACCTGCCTTTTTGTATTTTATCCATGCTTTACACACAAAACAGGCACCGGACGGCACTATGCTGCCCGATGCCCTTTGAACCGTTCTTTACTCTTCAAAATTCTCGAAGTCAGTAAATCTCTTCATCATATCGCGATAACGGAAACGCGCCATCTGGTTTTTCTCAAGCACGTCCTCCTCCGTTCCGGTATACTGGCAACGAATACAATAAAATTCCTTTTTGTCCTTGTCATAGAACATATCAATATCCAAATCCCTCATAAAGCATGAAGGACATCTGTAATTTAATCTACCCTTTCCAGACTGAGCCATGTGCCAAATACCTCCTTATCGCATAATTTACCTGTGTAGCCAAGCGTAAACATAGGGCTGAAAGCATAGCCTTCTTTAACATAGCCCGATTTTTCCCTGCCTTCGCAGGTCATTGATACAAGGGTTTTGATTGGAGGAACGGTACAGCTGACCTTGTCGGCGCCGTCCACCGCCATATCCCTGCACTTGTATTCATAAGGAAGTGTCTTGGTATCTTCCGCCTTGTCAATCCTGAGAGTAAGACTTGACATGTCTTCCGTATATTCTGTTGTACCGTAACAGCCTACCATATATTCATTGATTGTGACATCCGCCGACGGATTGCTCATTTCAAGAACTTTACGCTCTGTCTTTATTGCACTTGAACCTTCCGTAAATGTTATCACAGTCTGAAGCTTGAGGGTAAGATCTGCAAATTCAATGTCAACAGGGTCAAGTGTCAGTATTCTGTCCTTGCCTTCCTGTGAAAAATGCGCCTTTGTACGGCACAGACACAAGTCAACCTCTTCACCGTTATGGCATATTTTCGCACTTCTGACGGTGCCCTCTCCTGCATAATGGGTAAAATAACCCGCACGGTATTTTTCTTGAATGAGGAAAGGATAGCTTGCATCCTGAATATGCGGAGTACCTATTCCCACAGGCCACTCAAGCTTGGCGGCATACGGTCTCAAATCCACAATAGCTCCGCCCTGATCCATGTTGACGCAGACTCTCATATAAGGGTCGCAATACCAGAACAGCTGTTTTTGACTTCCGTAAAGTATGTCTCTCCAAAGCGCACATTCGGGCTCTGTGTATGTCTTTTTCTTACGGAAGTAGTCGGCGAACTCACTCATAGTCATATCTGTAAGCTTGCCCTCTTTTTTCAGTTTGCCGTAGTATGCGCATCCGTCTTCATAGGACTTTTTAAGAAGCTCATAAGGCGCTTCCCAACGACCCATCTTATTCATCCAGCCGGGACCCACAAACATCATATTGTAGGCATAACCGTTATTGAATTTTGCCTGATAACGGAACTGGTCAATAAGATTGTACAAATAAGGATATTCTCCGTCCTGATATATCATTCCGCGGAGTACATTCTGCGGATGAGTGCCAAAATTGGAACCGTTCCCGTCATAGCATGCGATAAGGTCACGGCTCAGATGCGGTATTGCAACGATTCCGGAATCTTCGGATTCATCGGCAGCCGGCGCATGTGTGTTAACCTTTGACGGGATCCACGGAGCCCAGGGGCCGCCGTCCATAAAAGTATACCAGCTGTTATTACAGGTATGGTACGCCTTAGGTCCTTCCTCCCAGCATGTGGCAACGGCACATTTAACGGAAGGATATTTCTCCTTAATGTAGTTTATAAGTTCGGCATCCATATAATATGAGCCTGTAGATTCCGGATAAAATCCGAAACGTTCATGGAACTTCTCAAACACATCCGTAACTATTGCTTTCTTATCTTCCATAGAAAACATCCAGATACAGAAATCTTTTGTCTTATATTTTTCACGGAATTCCTTGCAGGGAAGTCCGAGAAGAGTAAGACCGATTTCATCGCCGTATTCTTTATGATGCGCTTTGGCAATCTCCACTGCCTCATCGTTAAAAAGGCTGGCATATGTCATTTCAATTGTTGTTTTAAGACCGTTTTTGTGGGCGCATTCCTGCTGTATCTTAAAAATATCAAGACTTTCAGTAAGAAGTGCTTTTCGCCCTATATCCTCTGCCTGTCCGTGTCCGGTAACCTTTTCGGCATACTCCGGAACCATCTCGGGACGATGGATAATATTTACAATAAACTGCTCCATTTTTCATAATCCTTTCAAGTCTGATTTAGCCTTTTACAGCTCCGCCTGTAACTCCCTCAACGTAGAATTTCTGCATCAGCATAAACAATATTGAAATCGGGATTGAAATCAATATGCCGCCCGCACAGAATAATGTGAAGTAACTGTTAATCAGGCTCTTGTCAAGCATTCTGTAAAGTCCTATCGATACCGTATACTGTGACGAAATACCCGCATTGAGAATAATCTTTGCATATACGAAATCCATCCACGGCGCAAGGAAACTGCTGATAACCGTATATACGATAATCGGGCGGCTGAGAGGTATTATCATCTTAAAGAAAATCTTTGATTCACTGCAGCCGTCAATTTTAGCGGCCTCACACAAAGCCCTCGGCACGGTATCAAAGAAGCCCTTGGCAATCAGATACCCAAGTCCTGATGAGGCTGAATATACAAGTATCAACCCCAGATGGTTATTTGTAAGATTGAACATTTTAAGCACAAAATATACCGCAATCATGGAAAGCATACCCGGGAAGAGATTAAGTATTACCGCTACGTTCATAAGCGGTTTCCTCATCTTAAACCTCATAACGGATGTCGCATACGCAACCATCAACGTGAACATTGTGGATATGACGCATGAAAAGCAGGCAATTACAAATGTGTTCAAAAACCATCTTGGAAACTGTGCAACCGTATCCGGCTGGAATAGCTGAACATAATGCTTAATGCTCCATTCTTTAGGGAAAAAGCTGCTGGTGTTGATACCGTCATAACTGCTGAATGAAGTAAAAAGGAGCCATGCAATCGGAATTATCCAAATAAATGCAAGCACTGCAAGCAGCAGATTATGGAAAAAAGTTTTTAATCCTTTACTCTTCATTACTGGAACGTCTCCTCTCTGTCGCCTTTTATCATTCTGTTAAATGCTACAAGCGTAAACACGGAACAAATGATAAATACCATGATACCTATAACCGATGCCATCTTGTAATTGTAGTAATCCTGCGTCAATCTGAACAGCCATGTTACAAGAAGGTCTACTTCCTTCGCCTGTGAGTTGGCGAGAGCCTGGTTGGTTGTGGTATACACGCCTTCAGTTAAAAGATATATAACGTTAAAGTTATTTATATTCTTTACAAAATCCGTAACAAGCGTAGGACCAGTTATGAAAAGCATATACGGCATTGTGATTTTTGCAAAAATCTGTCTAGGCTTTGCTCCGTCAATTCTTGCGCTTTCAATCTGGTCCGCCGGAAGATTCATCAGCACGCCCGTTGCGATAAGCATCTGGTAAGGAACACCTATCCATATGTTGATAATGATAATCATGACATGCGCCCAGCCCGGAGCCGAAAGGAACGGAATATAGCTTGTGGAAATAAGACCTATGTCATTCAGCCATCCTGTCAGACCTATGGCTTCACAAAACGTATTGACTATACCTCCGTTGGCAAAGAAGTTTCGCACCAGCAGAAGCGATACGAACTGGGGTACCGCTATTGTAACTACAAAAAGCGTTCTCCATAATTTGGGAAGCTTTGTTCTCCTGTTGTTAATCAGCAGCGATAACAAAATACCTCCGATATATGTTGTAAGCGTGGAAAAGAATGCCCACACAAGAGTCCATCCCAATACGCGGACAAAAGTGTATCCGAATGTACTTGACAGACCGCCCCCGCCAAACAGTCTGGCAAAGTTATCAAATCCGACCCAGGTAAACAACTCGGTAGGCGGCATGTGGTTCTGGTCATAATTGGTAAATGCCACCAATATCAGAAGCAAAATAGGAATGACGGTAAAAATAACTATGCCGAGCACCGGAAGCGTCAGAAGCGTGATATGGAATTTCTCATCCTTATAGGTCTTGACATCCTCAATGAATGTATTGATGTGCTCACCGTTCTGCGCTTTAAGCTGGAGTTTGTATGCGTTTGTGACATTTTTAATCCAGATGATAAAAAATGTAAACCACACGACAAAACAAATCAACGAATACAGAAGAATTTTAAATGAATGGTCGTAATCATTCATTATGTTTTTCATTGTTACAGGGTCAAATATCATTTCGGCTTTAACGGTTCCCAGTGTTCCGAATTTAGGAACATACCGGGTTGAAAAAGCAACCGTAAACCATATTACCGCAGCTTCAAGCACCGTCATGATTATGGCTTTGATATACTGTTTGCGTCTGGCATAGCCGGCTCCCATCCAAATCAGTGACAGCTTAGTAAAAAAATCACCTTTTGCCACGGCTTTACCAAATTCCGCAAAAAAGCCGCCAATTGCTTTAAAGAAGCCGCCGATTGCCTGACCTGCGCTCTTTTTTTTCTTACTGGCCATATTTCCCTCCTTAACTTGCCCTATGGCAATATAATTATTATGCCCCTTCCACAGGGGACTTATTTACTGCCCATCGGGCCAACAAATCATAGTTAAGAAAAAGACCTGTATGCAGACGCATACAGGTCTGTTTAATAAATTTTTATTCAGAAATTGCAGTTACACCTTCAACCATTGTATCAAGCGCATCCTGAATGCCTGCTTCATCGTCCGCAGAAAGTGTTCCCTGAGCAATCATCTCGCCGAAAGTTTTCATAGGATCCCAGTAATTTCCTGTTACAAACTGAGCCACTGCATAATCAGACTGTGCTGCTATAGCTGCAACAGTAACGTCCGATGCAACGTCTTCTGATGATGCCACAGCAGTGTTGGTAGGGATGAGTGAACGCTGAGCATATCTTTCTGCCTGTGATTCCTCATTGGTAAGGAACTCTGCAAGGAGTGTAGCCCAACCTACATTTTCAGAGTAAGCATTAACGCCAATGAATTTATAGCTGTCAACCGAACCCATCTGAACCTGTTCGCCGTTGCATGTAAATGTAGGAAGTTTAGTTGCCGCAAAGTTCTCTTCGCCCCATATATTCTTGCCGTTAGCAGTGTCCCATGTACCTGTAACCAATGCGCACAACTGACCGCTTGCAAGCTGGTTAGAACCGTCTCCATCGGCAATCGCCATGAATGCGTTGTTTCCTGCTATGTCCAGCATACCCTGCGTAACCTGAACTCCTGTGTAACCGTCAGCGCTTGTTCCGTTGAAATCACACACTGTCTGCTTGCCGTCATCACTGAGAGATGTTGAAAAACCTGCTCCGTAGAAGAAACCTGCGCTATACCATCCCGAAGCAAGTGTCATACCTACTTTCTTGCCTGCCGTATCTGCTGCTGCAAGTAAGCTGTCCCATGATGCAACATCTTCCTCTGAAAGAACGCTCGAATCATATATGAGATAATATCCGTTTCCGCCAACCATAGGGAATGCATAAAGCTTATCGTCTATACTTGCCGCTTCTACGGCACCTGCACCGTTAGCATTCTTAACGTCATCAAATGTCTTTCCTGCATATGTTGTAAGAGCTGATTCCATTGACTCAATATCAGCCAATGCTCCGGCAGCATAAAGGTCGTTAATCTGGTCGCTTGAAAATGCGAATACATCCGCTGCTGCTTCAATATCCGTAAGGATTGTATCCTTAGCGGTTGATTCTGACTCAACACCAATCTGAATGTCGAATTTCTGGTCTGAATAAGTAGCCTCGAACTTCTCTACAAGTTCGGTGAGAAGCGTCTGGTCTTCTTCAGCTCCCCAAAGAACAAGGCTGATTGTCTCGCCTGACGCATTTGTCTCATCTGACGAACCTGTTCCGGCATTATTAGAGCCTGAAGAGCTCTTGCCGCACGCAGCCAATGAAAGCGTCATGGCACCGACTAAACCCAGTGCTAAAACTTTTTTAAATTTCATAAATATGTCCTCCTGATTATTTTTGATAAACCTGATTGCGCAATGTCGCGCAACCGTTTGCTCATGGTTATATTATAGTTAATATCCGTTTTATAATCAATTAACAATGTACATAAAATATTAATAATTTTTTTGTGCATTATTCACGAATAACGTTTTCGTAGTGTGCGCAATTTTGCGCAATTTATTGAAATTGTATTGATTGGCGCGCAATTTGTCCTTGTATTTTTATTATTGTCTCATGACAGTAATTTTAAACATAAAAATACCGCTTACTTATACGCGGATTATCTCCTTTTAAAATAAGCGGTATTTTTTATTATTTTATCGTTGGCTGTATAAATCCCGTATTATTACTTGGTGGATTCCCTGAGAATAACCTGATAATTCATATCCTCTGAGCTTTCTTCCATTTTCTCGCCGAGCATGGACAGAAGCTTTCCGCATGCGTTCTCTCCCAGGACTTTTGTGTTAAAATGAAGGCTTGTAACAGGAGGACTGTTATGTGCAAGCTGCTTACTGTCATAAAAACTTGCAACTTTAATGTCGGAAGGGACTTTTATCTTTTTTTCATTAAGACATTCCAAAACAAGATTGCACACGTAATCGTCCATGGCGACAATGCAATCCGCGTCCATTGCCAGCGCTTTTTCTACCGCCTTGGATGCCTTTGCATAACTGTCAATATCCAGAAACACACGGCTGTAGTCGATAATTATTTTCTGGTCTCTGTGTGCATTCATAAAGCCTTCAAGCCTGTTTTGAGTTACCTGATAGCTTTCGTTGCCTCCCAGTATTACAAGTTTTCTCATGCCTTTCATCAAAAGGATGTTTGTAAGCTCCCTGCTTGCCTCCATGTTGCTGTTGTCGATACAGACAACCCCATCTTCCGTCGATGAACCGACAACCACAAAAGGGACTCCGGTTTCCTTAAGATACTTCTGGCTGGATGTGTCAACCATTGAACGGCTGAGAATAATTCCGTCGATTTTATGGTTTGCAATCATCCTTTCCAGCTGTCCGTCAACCATGGAAATAAGCACATCATAATTATTTTTGCCCGCCGTCTTACATATTCCGTTCATAAACTCACGGAAAAAAGCCACTTCGTTTTCCCCGTAATCAGCCGGCAGCAGGAGGGCAATATTGTATGTTTTATTCTGAGCAAGTCCTCTGGCCATTACATTTGGTGAATAATTATGAGTGCTTATAAATTCCTTGACTCTCTGCGTTGTGGCCGGACTTATCCTGCCCTTGCCGGAAAGTGCTCTAGACACGGTTGTCTTGCTTATTCCAAGCTCTCTTGCAATATCGTCAATAGTATAATTCTTGTTTTCCTTGGTTGTATCCATTTCTGTCAATCCTCGCTTTATTAGCCCTTATCACTGTTTATACAGGAAAAAATCATCCATGGTTCCCCAACCTTTTGCTTTGCATTTCACATATACTCCTGCCGTTATATCTCCGTCAGAAGAAAGTTCTATATCCTTTATCTCAGGAGTCTTCCAGTTCGCCCATCCGTCAAGCACAACCGTCTCCGACTTGTATATCCTTCCGTCAGCCTCGGCATACAGATATATCTCGGCATCCGCTCCCACATCACCGCCCTGTATATTGGTGCTTAGTGTATAACTGCCTGCTTCAAGCCCTGTTACGGTCTGCTCGACATTAAATTCCATATTATCTGTGTCATAAAAATGAAAACTCATTTCGCCTGTAAGCGCATCGGCCGCTTTTTTCTGGAAATCGGCCGGATTGGCATTCCCGCCGTACTCAACATTCCACATTGTCGTGTTGTTTTCCTCGAAACCAGGGTTACGCATATAATTAAGCTTGGCAACAGTTATGTCACATACAACTTTTGTTCCGTCATCAAGTTCGCCATTGACGGTATATTCACCCATAACGTCCGTATCAATTGCCTTTACCTGCGTTTCGTCCCATGTTACTGCAACGCCGTCATTTTCCGCCCGGTCATTCATTACGGCCTCAATGGTCTCCGGCATAACGAGTTCTTCCCCAACGTTGAGTTTCAATGAACAGTCCTTAATGAAATCCACTTTCTGCTCACACGTTGTACCGTAATTTACATATTTAAAAACATTCAATGATGCAAGAGGATGTCCGGAAAAATCAAAAAGGGCCTGATTATCCCATGAGCATCCTCCGTAATACTGTCCGGCGTCATCCGGGTCGTATTTTGCCGCATACGAGCTTGCCCATCCGGAACCGTATTTTTCCCACAGCTCAGAATTGGCTTCATATTCGGCGCCTACGGGTATCCATGCGCCTTCCCAGTAAAAAACTCCAAGCGCGCCGGCCTCGTTTGCAGCCGCCATCACATCCCTTATGCATGTCGCCTGACTCTGCACGGTGGCGCCGTATTCAGGCAGCAAATCCGTCTCACCGACGCTGTTGGAAAATGCATCGCCATCCTCAAGCGTATACGCATATGAGGTTTCCATTATACAGGTTTTTTTACCGTAATCACTCTCAATCTGTTTAAGCGTTCCTATAAGATTATCCGTGGTTCCGTGCCAGAACATGTAATAAGACACGCCGAAAATGTCATAATCAACTCCGACGTCTTCAAGCATTTTTGCCTTGGAAAGAATATTTTTGCTGTCTTCCACATTGGTGTAATGGACTGCAATTTCTATGTCTTCTGAAAATTCGCGCACGGCCGCAGATGCCTGACAGAGAAGCCCTGCTATTCTGTCGTCCTCTGTCTCTCCCGACATCCCGTTGTTGATCTCGTTGCCTATCTGAACAATTCCTATATCTGCTCCCGCTTCACTTATTGCAGCAAGGCTTTCGGCGGTAAAATCATATATTGCCTGCTTCTTATCCTCAAATGTCATATGAGCCCATTCCTTGGGCGCCTGCTGTTTAGCAGGGTCCGCCCAGAAATCCGAATAATGGAAATCCACCGCAAGCTTCATTCCGTATTCCGCTGCTCTTTTGCCTATTTCGGCAGCCTTGTCCACATCACAGTTGCCGCCTCCGTATCCGTTGCCGTCCTTGTCATAAGGGTCGTTCCACACACGTACGCGCACATAGTTGATTCCCGCATCGGCAAGAATTTTCAGCAAGTCCTCCTCATCGCCGTTTTCATTATAATATACTACGCCGCTTTCTTCTTCCGCGATGAGACTGGATATATCAATTCCTTTGATAAAATCATCCGAAAGCCCTTCAATCGGCTCCACGTAAATGTCCGCCTCCTCCACGGCCGCGGGAAGGTCAGGCTTGTACACCTCTTTGTCATGAACACCTGTATTTGCGCAGCCACCCATCAGCCATGCAGCCATAAATACTGCAACGCACGAAACAGCGCGTCCCGCAGATATCTTATTAAAAAACATAATCATCCTTTCCCGGATATCCGTAACCATAGCCCCTGAAAATAGCAATCCTTATAAAAATGCGGCAATGACAAAAAACAAACCCGAAACCGCGTCGGCATTCCTTACAGTCTTGTTCCGCATTCTGCGCAGAAAAGCGCATCCTCGGCAACAACAGGAGTTTTGCAGTTAGGACAGACTCTCTTCTGTTCTGAGGGCTCATGGATTGCCTCCTGCTCCTCAGCCGGCTTTTCGCTCTGTTCTGAAAACGGTTGCATAACCTGTTCCGTATCGGCAGCCGTTTCTGCAGCCGACTGCATAACAGCATCCTGTCCGGAATTCATAACAGCCTCAGGTACAGGTTCTGTTGGCACAGCTGCTTCATGCTGTATTGCCTGTTCCGTCCGCATATCCTGCGGCATCTCCGGATTTTCCTGATGCTGCGGCTGCGCAATCGTTTGCGCCGAAGATGAAAAATCAGGCTGTGGGCGGTTAACAGACTGCTGAATATCAGCTCTGTTTTCAACCTTAACACCACAGCTTCCGCAAAACATCTGTCCCGGATTAATAACGCTTCCGCAGTTTCTGCATCTGTTGGCGTTGTCCGATGAGAACGTATGCGGAAGCCTCGTCCCGCAAACCGAACAGAAAGCCGAGTGTACGGAATTGTCTGATTTACACTTGGTACAGACCACTATTCCGTTCAGGAACTTAATTCTGGTTTCCATCTGTTTTATCTGCTCCTGTGTGGCCCTCAAGTCTGAAAACATCTGAATATATGCGCCTTGTGGCGTCTCCTGGTTCTCGTTATAATAGGTTCTCCCTATTGCCGCAAAAATATCGTTAACCCTGAGCTGAGCTGCCTGAATATTCCTGTTCAAATCATTCATTTCTCTGTCCGCGTAGTTCTTCATATAAACCCTCCGTTCCTGCTTTATGAATAAAGTATAACGTTATTTCAATTCAAGGTCAACAGTTTTGATACATAATTCCGCCGGGTTTTATATTATATTTTTCAGGAAATTCAACTCATAATCCCGCCCAGTATTCCGCCAAGCAGGCATATAATAAATGATATAGCAGCTTTCTTTATATCATCATATATCCCTTTATTTATTATCAATGAAACAAGCGTAAGAAAAGCAAAATATACCGCTCCTATCATTGCCCCGTTTAGCACTCTCTTACCCTGCTTTACTTTGCCGTATGCCAGACCTGCCACAATCGTGGATATCCCGTAAATTACCATCACGAAAATACGCATCTGTCCTTCTCCCAGTCTCAGCTTATACATAAGAAGCGCAGCCAGAAGAAGCAGAACACCCGTCACTACATATGATAATATAAGAACCTTGAAAACCGACGCCGCTTTTTTACCCACTTTACTCTCCTTTTTTTAATATACTAATTCCATATTAAAATATATTCCGCCGCAAAACATATATTCCGAAATCATTGCAATTGTGATATAATATGAGCACTTAATGAGCACAAGCGAAGCGCAGTGCGAATTTAGTGCGAATATATACCTGACCGCTTGGCGAGGTTTTTCACGAGCCTAGTGCAAATATACCTGACCGCAAAATCCAAGAATTTTTTACGGGAGAACATCCGATGGCAACATATAAGATGAAAATAGCATACGACGGCACACGCTACAACGGCTGGCAGAGACAGAAAAATACCCCCGACACGATACAGGGTAAACTGGAGCGCTGCCTCGGAGAAATTATCGGAACTTCGGTGGAAATTCAGGGCGCAGGAAGAACAGATGCGGGAGTGCATGCTTTAGCCCAGACAGCTTCCTTCTGTACGGACTGTCCCATTGACCTTGAAAACACAAGACTGCTCCTGTGCGGTATGCTGCCCCGCGACATAGCGGTACTGTCCCTTGAGCCTGCGGCCGAAAGATTCCATGCGCGTTTTAACTCCAAAGGCAAAATATACCGCTACAGAATATGTACGTCCGCTCCTTCTCCCGTTTTCATGCGCAATTACGTTTTTCATCACCCGCAGCCGCTAGATATAAGCACTGTCATAAATACCGCGCCGCTCCTTTGCGGCACACATGATTATGCCGTGTTCTGCGGCAATCCTCATATGAAAAAAAGCACTGTCCGCACCGTTGATTCCATTGAGGTAAAACAATGGTCCGACGATGCAGGCAATGCCTTTGTGGATTTAATTTTCTCCGGGGACGGATTTCTGTATCACATGGTGCGCCTTATGACAGGCGTGCTGATTTACCACGGAGAACATCCGACACAACGTTTACCGGAAATCTGGAACATAGCCAAGCTGCCCGAAAATTATCCGCTTGCGCCCGCTAAAGGGCTTACATTGGTCGAAGTGATATATTAGCTCATATCCTCCGTCCGGTCAAGTATCCTGATTACTTCATCGCTTCTGTCCCCGTCTTTGTATTTGTTGATTGCCTCTTCTTTCTGAGCCTCACTCGGTCCGGCATGGGTGTCAATACCTGAGTTTTCCGCCATAATTTCCGAAATAGCAAGGGAAGTCAACGCCCAGTTATAATTATTGTTAAGGTTCATATTATCCATTATGCAGTCTCTCCTGAAAATTGATTTTAAATTAGTTTCTGCAGAACGAAATTATGTATGCCGGTGTTATACTTCCTTTTTTGCCATTATTATCCGGATATTTTTAAAATTAAAAAATTTTTATAATCTGTCCGTACAAAAGTCCAGTGTTTCCCCAACCGCTTCATTAATAATCAAATCTGCCGCAGAGTCTCTCGGCGTCGCCGATTTATTAATCAAAACAAGCTTGTTTCCTCTGTAATAATCTATAAGCCCCGCAGCAGGATAAACGGTCAGAGATGTTCCCGCAACTATCAGCATATCGGCGTCGCTTATATATCTTACCGCCTTTGTCAGCGTGTCGTTGTCAAGCCCCTCCTCATAAAGCACCACATCCGGCTTTATTATTCCTCCGCAGCCGCATTCCGGCACTCCGCTGCTTCTCATTATTGAATCCGCATCATAAAACCTGCCGCAGCTCATGCAGTAATTGCGCAGAACGCTTCCGTGAAGCTCAAGAACCTCCTTGCTTCCCGCGGCCTGATGAAGCCCGTCTATATTCTGCGTTATGACCGCCCTGCATTTACCAAGCCTCTCAAGCTTTGCAAGAGCAAGGTGTGCCTTATTAGGCTTCGCGTCCCTGTAAAGCATTTTATCCCTGTAAAAATCAAAAAACTCCTTTGTCCTCCTCATAAAAAAAGTATGGCTTAAAATAGTCTCCGGAGGATATTTATATTTTTGGTTATACAAACCGTCAACGCTTCGAAAATCCGGAATCCCGCTCTCCGTACTGACTCCTGCCCCTCCGAAAAAAACTATATTATCGCTTTTTTCTATCATTTCCCTTAACTTTATAATATTATCGTTCATTTCTTCCTCCCTGTTCATTTCCGTTCTTCCAGAATATATATTCTGGTACTGTCATCAACAAGAAATCTGGCATCGTTTTCGTTATCGCCATGGACAAAACCTTCACTTATCTTAACACCGGCTTTCATAAACACATCTCCGGTAGTCATGATTTTCTCATGCTCTCCGCCGGTAAATTCATATACTGCATCAGGCTTAAGTCCGCAAAGCTTAATCCTTGAAAAAGAAGCGCCCGGCACAACCCGTTTTCTGTATATCATGGCCGCACCCGTTCCCGCAGCGTCATCATAGCTCATCCACTGGATTTCGTTTTCATCCTCCATGAGCCTGTAGAAATCACCCGACTGTATATTCTTTCTGTATTTTTTATAAAATCTTATCTGTTCCCGTATCTGACCAAGTTCAAGTTGACTCAGCTCATCCAGATTACACTCATAACCCAAAGCTCCGAATACGGCAACGTCAAAGCGCGTGCTCAAAGGAACGACCCTGCGTGTCTGATGATTGGGGCACTGTGACACGTGAGCTCCGACACAGGACATAGGATAGCCGTAGCTGTATCCGGTCTGGATATGGACGCGGCAGCTTGCATCCGTATTGTCCGATCCCCATATCTGAGGCGTGTAGCACAACATTCCTAAGTCAAACCGGTTGCCGCCTCCCGAACAGCTTTCAAACAGAATATGCGGAAATTCCGACGTGAGCGTTCCCAGAATCTCATACAAACCGAGCACATAACGATGTGCAAATTCAAGCTGGTTGTCCGTACTTCCGTTTCCATAGGAATCCGACACAATCCTGTTCATGTCCCACTTAACGTACTTAATGTCCGCACATGAAAAAACTCTGCGCATGGCGTCAGTTATATACTGACGCACATCATTGTCCGTCAAATCCAGAAGCATCTGATTGCGTCCCAGAGCATGCTTTTTCCCCGGTATCCTGACTGCCCATTCCGGATGCGCCCTGTATAAATCACTGTTTTCGCTGATCATTTCAGGCTCCACCCATATTCCCAAATCCATTCCGATGGATTTAAGCCTGTCCGATAAATTTGCCAGTCCTGACGGGAATTTATCCGCATCCACGCTCCAGTCTCCAAGTGATGAAGTATCATCATTACGTCCCGCAAACCAGCCGTCGTCGATGACAAGAAGCTCCATGCCGCATTCGGAGGCTGTTTTGGCAAGTGTGAAAAGCTTATCTTCGTCAATATCAAAATAGCAGGATTCCCAACTGTTAATCAGCACCGGACGTTCCTTGTATTTCCATTCCCCGCGCACAATATTTTCCCTGACAAAACGGTGCATATTGCGGCTCATATCTCTAAAACCGCTGCCGGAATAAGTCATAACAGCCTCAGGTGTCACAAAAACGCCGCCGCGTTCAAGCACAAATCCGAACTCGGAAGGGTTGATTCCCTGCATAAACCGTACCTTTCCGAATACATCCATGTATGCCGATTCGTAATGATTGCCGCTGTACACCAGATTAAAACCGTACACCTCGCCGTAATCCTCGCACGCTTTACTTTCGCAGACCATACAAAAAGGATTGAAACGGCTTGAGGAATTGAGACAGAATGATGCCTGCGATGTGATTCCCGCCTTAATCGGACGGCGCACCATGTTCATCTCATATGCCCACGCTCCGGCAAAGCCCACAAAATCATACTGTTTATATTCATCTAAATCAAGCTGTGAACTCATTATTTTGCGCAGCCTGATACTTCCGTTCTCATTATTGATAATTCTTGCCGCCCTTGTAATGACATTTGCTTTTTCAAAAACTCCGTAAATAAGCTCCAGAATACTGCCCGAATTATTATCCTTCATCTTTACCACAAGACTCATAACGCTGTCATTTCCGGCATATGAAGACGGCAGTCCCTCAAGCTCATATTTTCCCTCCGTAATATCACTGGACATAAACACAAAATCACAGGTTCTTGTACCGTCAGCGTGGACAATATCCACGCTGATTTCCCTGACATCGCCCTTTCCATTCTCTGAAAATTCCGATTTGAAATGTTCCATGGAAATTCTGCGGCTGACGTCATCAACCTCTATGCAGCTGCCCCTGACAAAGAAAAGTTTATCCTCGAAAGGAACGGTATTATCGTCATTAAGTTTTGCTCCGTAATATAAATGTTCCGCATACCCGCCTTCGGTAATCCTGAAAATATATTCCGTATTTTCCGTCTCAAGGTAAAAAACATTGTTCTTCTCTCTAATCATATTTCTTTCACCTCACGCCTGATTAGTTCAGGCTTTTTAATCGGATTATCGCATATCACATAAGAATTTTCAAACCGTTTCAGAGCTTCGTCAAGTTTGTTTTCATCATTGGCATAAAAAACGGCAAGCTCCTCTCCCTTTTCCACACGGTCTCCCGTTTTTTTGGAAAGGACTATCCCAACGGCCAAATCTATCACGCTGTCCTTGTTTTCCCGGCCTCCCCCAAGCACCATGGCGCTGGCTCCGACTCTGTCACATATTATGCGGCTTACATATCCTCCGCACTCAGCCTTAACACTGTGTCTTATACGGGCCTGAGGCAGCAGGTCCGTGTTATAAACCGCGTCGGCATCGCCGCCTTGCGCCTTCACCAGCTGTGCAAGCTTTTCCAGTGCCGAACCGTCCTTTATAACCCTCCAAAGCATCTGACGCGCCTTATCGGTGCTTTCCGCCGCACCCGCTCCGACAACCATGTGGGAACCAAGCTCCATGCAGAGCTCAAGCAAATCCTCGGGGCCGTTTCCCGAAAGCGTGTGTATTGCCTCTTCGACTTCAAGAGCGTTGCCTATGGCATAACCCAGCGGCTCATCCATATTGCTGACAACCGCCATTGTCCGCCTGCCCACATCCTGGCCAATCCGTACCATAGTCTCTGCAAGCTCAACCGCGCTCTCTTCGGTTTTCATAAAAGCGCCGCTGCCAACCTTCACGTCAAGGACAATCGCATCTGCTCCCGCCGCTATTTTTTTGCTCATAATGCTGCTGGCAATAAGCGGTATGCTTTCCACCGTGGCGGTCACATCCCTGAGAGCATAAAGCTTCTTATCTGCCGGCGCAAGATTGCCGGTTTGCCCGGCAATTGCTATTTTTATTTTATTTACGTTTTCATAAAATTTTTTCTCGGAAATTTCGGTGACAAAGCCGGGAAAGCTTTCAAGCTTGTCTATGGTTCCTCCGGTGTGTCCAAGACCCCTTCCGGACATTTTGGCAACAGGAATCCCTAACGCAGCCACCATGGGAGCGAGAACAAGCGTTGTTTTGTCTCCCACGCCTCCGGTACTGTGCTTATCAACCTTAATTCCGTGGATAGGACTTAAATCAAGCACATCCCCGCTCTCCGCCATTGCCATCGTAAGCTTTGCCGTCTCCCTCGGTGTCATGCCGTTAAAATAAACAGCCATTAAAAGAGCCGATGCCTGATAGTCGGGAATTGTCCCGTCCGTATATTCTCTGACAAAAAAATCTATTTCCCCGTCACTCAGCTCAAGCCCGTTTCTCTTGCGTTCAATCACATCATACATTCTCATAAGCGCCGCCTCCGTGTTATTGTATGTCTTTTAGAAAGCTCTTTCCGTTATCTATAGGTTTTGCTCCCAGATAATCCGCTATTGTCTGACCGATATCGGCAAAAGATGACCTTGTACCGAAATTCACCGGTTTTATACCGCTTCCGTACACAAGAACGGGTATATATTCCCTTGTGTGGTCAGTTCCCTTAAACGTCGGGTCACAGCCATGGTCCGCATTGATAATGAGGATATCCTCCTCGTCCATTGCCGACATTATTTCGGGCAGCCTTCCGTCAAACTCCTCAAGTCCCCTGCCGTAGCCCTTCGCATCTCTTCTGTGTCCCCATGATGAATCAAATTCCACCAGATTGGTGAATATCAGCCCATTGCTTTTTCGGGACATATATCTTAACGTCACGTCCACCCCGTCCATATTATCTCTTGTATGGGCAGCTTCCGTGATTCCTGAGCCCGCAAAAATATCTTCTATTTTGCCTACGGCCGTCACATTGAAGCTCTGCTCCTTCAGCCTGTTCAAAAGATTATATTCCGGCGGAAGTATGGCATAATCCCTTCTGTCAGAAGTTCTTGTGTAATTTCCTCCGCTTCCTGTAAATGGCCTTGCTATTACTCTGGCAACCTGATGCCTGCCTTTTAAAATTTGTCTTGCCTTGGCACACATATCATAAAGCTGTTCAAGAGTATATTTATCCACATTGACTGCAATCTGAAAAACACTGTCTGCTGAAGTATACACTATTGGCTTTCCGGTTTTTTCATGCTCCGGACCAAGCTCTTTTATTATCTCCGTCCCCGACGCAACACAGTTTCCTAAAACTCCGCTGACTCCCGTCTCTTTTATAAATTCGTCTATTATCTCTGCCGGAAATCCGTCGGGATAAGTGGGAAAAGGGGTTTTGGATATAACCCCCGCCATTTCCCAGTGTCCCACCGTAGTGTCCTTTCCCGCCGACTGCTCCGCCGAGCGGCCGTAAGCGCCGATTATCCCCTCAGGAGACAATTTCGGCAATGCTTCCATTCCGTCAATATTTCCCAAACCGAGTTTAAGCAGGTTAGGTATATCCAACCCGCCGTTATATTCCCACGTATGTGCTATTGTGTTGCATCCCGAATCACCAAAACGTTCAGCGTCAGGCATGGCTCCCATGCCTGCGCTGTCAAGAATTATCCATATTACACGCTTCATAAAAATTCCTTTCTCCCCACCGCTTGGGTGTCTTAAATAATACTTTGCATCATATATACTGTATCTCCACCGAACCGAACTGTATATTTCCGCTGATAACCACCTCAGGCGAAGCCTCCACAAGCTGCGGCCTGTTTTTTTCGTTTACGCTGCCCGCTATAGCGGAAGTCTGAAAATTAACTTTCCATTCTTTCGGAATATACAGGACTATGGAACCGAATTTACCGTCAATATCAATCTGTGCCCGCCCGGAAGGTATGGCGCTTCCGTCAAAATACACCTCAATCGCTCCGAATGAAAGATTAATGTTGGCTCTTTCCAGATTATTCATCTTGACATATTTGATTGCCGATGAAAATTTCACGCTGCAGTCAACGGTATTGTTCACCCCATGTTCAATGTACTCTGTCTCCCACCCTGCATTGCCGCTGTTGTCCTGACCTTCTGCGTATCCCTGATTTTGGCTGTTTCCGTATTCCTGACTGCCGCCGTAATTCCGGTTTCCGCCATACCCCTGATTACCGCCGTAATTCCGGCTGCTGTAATACTGATTGTTATATTTTTTGCCTCCGCTTTTAAAAATAAGGCTGAAACCGGCGCTTAAGAGTACGGCGATTGCAACAAGAGGCCACGGTGAAAGCTTCTGTATCCCCCACGTTTCCGAATATATTATACATATACCCGCCAGAGGAATAAAAATACCCCAGAAGTTCCAATACGGAATATTGGATATGATTATTCCTGCAAAAACCACCGTAAAAATGATTTTAATTGCACTGACATTCCGTACATATCCAAGCGACGCCAGAATAATAAACGCCGCTCCGGCAACAAACAGAAGTCCCCACATAATATTGCTCCATCTTTTTTTCATAAATCAGCACCTCTTTCCTTCCATTCTGACCATCAAGTCCTTATAATATATTCTTGACACATACACTTTCTTGTGGGTGCCTGCAAATTCAACCACACTAGAAGCCGTAAGATTTCTTGTGATAGAGTACACCCTTGATGTGTTAAGTATCGTAGATTTGGATACACGCATGAATCTGGAAGGAAGTATTTCCTCCAATTCATAAAGCCTGTATTTTGTCTCAAAAACATCATTTGCCGTGTGGGCGCAGACCGAACCGTCCCCTGTCTCAAAAAACAGTATTTCGTCGGGACTGATATAATATTTTGCCTCTCCCTTGTGAAAAACCAGCGTGCTGTCCCCGGCCGTAATGCTTTTTACCGCCTGCTCAATCTTACTTACCATTTCATTAAGTTCTCTTGTTCTGATTATTATTTCCTCGTCAGAATCGTCCGTAATTTCAATTCTTATCTTCATAAACTGATTATACCAAAAGCGATTTTTTTGTAAACAGATTTTGAATAACAGGTCAGAAAACGGGACTGACAGGTAAAAATATGTAGCATTAATTATTGAATAGTGATATAATATGAGCACTTAGCGAAGTATTTCCGAGCTTAGTACGAATATATACCTGACCACTTGACAAGGTATTGCACGAGTCTAGTGGGAATGGTGCAATCATACCTGTCAGGATAAATATGCTATAGGAGGACATAATGAGTATACAGTTAATAAAAACTCTGCCTTCACCTGAGGAAATCAAGGCAGAATTTCCGCTTACAGATAAACAGACTGAGCTGAAAAGACAGCGTGACAAAGAAATACGTGATGTTTTTACCGGAGCTTCCGACAAGTTTCTGGCAGTTATCGGCCCATGTTCGGCTGATAACGAGGATGCCGTTCTGGATTACGTAACAAGACTGGCTAAAGTCCAGGAAAAAATAAAAGACCGTGTGATAATCATCCCCAGAGTATATACCAACAAACCGCGCACAACAGGCGACGGCTACAAGGGAATGCTTCATCAGCCTGACCCGGAAAAAAAGCCCGACCTCGTTGCAGGCATAAAGGCAATACGAAAGCTTCATATCGACGTTATCTCAAATACAGGATTTTTCCCGGCAGACGAAATGCTGTACCCTGAAAACTGGATGTACTGTGACGACATTCTCTCATACGTTGCAATCGGAGCACGTTCCGTCGAAGATCAGCAGCACCGTCTCACCGCAAGCGGTATGGACGTTCCGGTGGGAATGAAAAACCCTACCGGAGGCGGATATGAGATTATGCTTAATTCAGTTTATGCGGCAAGCCATCCTCATATGTTTATATACAGAGGCGCCGAAGTATCAACAACCGGCAACGAACTGACCCACACGGTACTCAGAGGTTCGGTCAATAAAAAAGGACAGTGCATTCCTAACTATCATTATGAGGATTTGCTGCTGCTCAACAAGCTTTATTCGGAACATAACCTTAAATACCCGGCTACAATCGTTGATGCAAACCACAGCAACTCCAACAAGCAGTATGCGGAACAGGTTCGTATTGTGGAGGATGTGCTTCACAGCCGGAGCCTTAATGCCGATATCAGAAAGCTCGTAAAAGGAGTTATGGTGGAAAGCTATATTGAGCCCGGTTCCCAGAAAATCGGAGAACATATCTACGGCAAATCAATTACCGACCCTTGTCTCGGCTGGGCGGCATCCGAAGAACTGCTCTATACGATTGCCGAAAAATGTTAATGTATGCTTCGGGCAAAAATGTTATTACAGACTTATATTACAGTATTAAAAAAGTGCGGCTTCACATGAAACCGCACTTCTTTTATATGTTTTGGTACATCAAATCAGTCCATTTTCTGGTAATATCCGAATTCAAATCCCTTTTCCCTGATACCGTCTATAAAATCTCCCAGCATCGTGGTGTTGGTCTGGCTTTCCGCGTGAAGAAGATATATCGCACCGCCGTGAGCCCTGTCAAGCGCCGCTTGCAGAGACTCCGCAACATCAGGCTGCTCGTCCACTATCCAGTCCCTGTATGCAAAGCTCCAGAATACTGCCCTGTAACCAAGGCTCTGTACTATCGCAAGCGACTGCTCACTGAACGCGCCTTCCGGGAACCTGAAAAGATACATGTCGTAATTAAAGTTTTCTTTTACGTATTCGGTCACCTGATTAATATCGTTTATCTGTTCCTGAGCCGTGTACTGCTGTAATCCCCCTTTAGGATGCGTGGAGGTATGGTTGCCGACAATATGTCCCTCGTCAATCATGCGCTGCACAAGCTCGGGATTATCCTTTGCATACGGAAGAGTAATAAAGAATACGGCTTTTACGTTCTTTTCCTTAAGGGTGTCAAGAATCTCAGGAGTAAATCCGTATTCATAGCCCTCGTCAAAGGTAAGATAAATATAATTGCTGTACGGCTGAATAAAATCGGCGGCGTACATACCGTAAAGCTTTTCGTAATATGAACATCCGTTGGGCCTGTTGTTTTCATCCAAATCCGTCGTTGAAAATCCATAAGGTACCGCCTCAGTGGAATACTGAGAAAAATCCGTGCCTTCCGGAATTGTAACGTCGGATCCGGAATTAAGAACGGCGCTGTAGTCAATTTCCGTCACGTTGACTGTTACGGTCTTCATGTCATAGTTGCCGGAAGCGTCCACAGCAGCCACTCCGACCGTATAGGTTCCTGTCTGATCGAAGCTTATGCTATCCTGCATGTCATCCACGGGATTTGAAGATTCGATGTCCTTGACAATTCCTGTAGTATATTCGGACTTGTCCTCCACCGTTTCGATGAACATATCGGAATTTATCTGTGATGAAACCATGACATTGGCATTTTCGGTTTTGAGCGTAATTACCGGAGCTCTGGTGTCAACAACCTTCACCGTAAGCTTCAGGCTGTATTCTCCGCTTGTTATTGTAGCCGTATAATCACCGGTTTTATTGAAATCAACATCGTCGGTATTTATTGAAGCCCCCGCTATAAGAGTTCCGTCGCCTGTTACAAGCTCATTCAT
>CALWMX010000140.1 GCA_944382105.1 uncultured Butyrivibrio sp. | reverse complement strand
CCGGAAGAAACGTATCACGCAAAAACGCTTCCGCACGGGCATTTGCTTCTTTGTTGAACGCGTCCTGTTTGGTGTTGCTGCGTTGTTCCCACGGTTCGCCCATGCCGTATCCAAGAACGCGCCAATCAAGGATCAGATCGATATCTTCCGAAAACCGTTGTATAAGCCCGTAAGCCTTCGATAAACTCGTTCCGCCCTTGAATGCGATCCTATCTTTCCATGAGCAGCGGTGAAAGAGGTAGTCGAGCATGTAGCATACCCAAAAATCTTTTTCGACAATGGCATCCGTCATGCCCATTTTAGCCGCCGTATTGTGGAAAAGCGCTTCCCTGTCACGCTCGTAGATCTTTGCGATATTTCTCATTTTCAACCTTTACAAATTTGTTTGATGTATTCGTAGATCCATGAAGTGGCGATCTTCGCCTCATTCAACATCATCGCCTTTTCCTCGGCAGACAAGAATTTCCGCAGCTTTTCGATCACGGGTTCATCGACCTTCCCTTTTCCCAACGCTTTTAATGCCTGAACGGTCAGCGCGGTCTTGTATGAGAATTTCGATATGTCTTTATTCGTCGTTCTTTTGAAGCGAATGACGGTATTATCGTAAGCATATTCTTTATAAGGCCCATCGCTGACGTAGAGCCAGACGGCAGGGACTTGCGTCGATAGGGCGAGCAAGCTAAGCGCCGTATCGCCGCAGGGTACGATCGTCCATCCGAAATTACGAGCGATCGCATGAGCAACATTGTCCGGAACGGGAGCAATGTACTCTTTCAGGAAATCACTATATTCCAGCTTATAATATACGCCTCTCATCACCCGTTGGATAAGGCCATCGGCTTCAAGCCGCGTCAATCCGACGCTGGCCGTCTTTTTGTCGGTGATATCTGTAAAATCGGCGACAACAAAAACGGATCCGTTTTCGGAAGCGGAAATACGACTTTTGATCTCGCTAAGACAATTCGGTCTGATCACAGTAATACCTCGTTGATAATACTATACTCTTTTTTCAACGAAAATGCAAGGGCTTTTGCCTTTATTCTGTAAATTTGTGATTTCTTGGCTCCTTCACCCCTTGCGACAAGAATGCGGCGGGGCGGCAAATTGCCGCCCCGCCGCTATACGCTTTCGTGCCTTATTTATTAACTTTCCAGCTTCCCGTCTTATCGAAGCCGAGGCGTTCGCTCACTCCCGCCTCTTTGAGTTTCACAATGTTTTTCTTGATCCCGCTATGCCCGATGCCGATTGCCTCGAACAAACTTGCTATGGTGATCCGGGGATCCGCCTTCATCAATTCCACGATACAATGCTACATAATTTTAATTACTTCCTGAATATCTGAGCGGCGAAATACCCCTATTATCTCCTCACATTAATAGTTGATTTATTAAAGAGATTAACCGTGAAATATCTGTCCTAATACATTCCGAAAGCTCTGTCAAATTTACATTCTTACCCGACTTGTGGGCTGAACTGTTAAGTCTTCCATTTATTGCTTTGAGTTTTGAATCGTTAAATGTACTCAAAAAGTTCTTTTCGTCATGATATGAGTTGAATGTTTGAGGATCCCCGTGAACAATGTCCTGAAGGTTTTCAAACAATACTTCGATAATCGATTTCAACCGGTCTATAAATTCGACTTTACCTTGATGCGGCTTTATTTTCCCATTCACGAGAAGAGAATCGTATGACAACTCCAGTATTGCTCTACACGAACATGCTATTACATTTGGATACTCGGAAAAACTAAGCTTATTGATTTCATTAACCAATGCAGCCACAGTATTATCATATTTAATAACAATAGAGCCCTTCCCCCAAGATAAAAGAGGTTTGGGTGTAAGCACGCCTTTTAATGGAGACCAATCTTCCTCAGCGCTAACTTCAACAAACAAAGTTTTTGAACACTCGCCTTCTTTATCTTTATACTGATATTGAATTATATAAATCCCCTCTGCGTTATCTCCTGAAAATATATCTTTTTCAACTTTTGCGAGCGGACTTTTTATAGGTTTAATCTTGACTTTTGAACGAATATCCTCATTGAAAGAATTAGTCGCCAACCCAATATAATTGCGAAGATTGATACTGTTGCCCAATTTCAATGTCGCTTTTGTTAGAATTAATGTTATAGCTATTTCTTTTTTTGCAACAACCTCAAAAGATAAATCCTTTGATACCCCATCATATATCAAATGCGATACCCATTCGCCTTTTATTGAGCTAAAATCGGCAACCTCTTCGCCATTCGGATTTTTAAATGAATATTTAATCTCTGTCAAATCAAATTTTACAGCATTACCCCCATCGTCAAATATTTTTAACCCCAATTTTTCAAGGTCAAAGTTCTGCGTTTCATACAATATGGGAGATCGAAACATCATATTATACTTCGGAGGAGCAGGTAATTCTTCTTCAAGAAAAATTTCTTGTGCTTTTTGTTTAAATGTCTCAATGTCTGTTCGGGTATTCACGACATCATTTCGTATAAGCCGATTAACTTTTTCTAATTTTTCCTTTGCGTTTTTGGTTAATAATTCACCAGAATCAGCGATGTCGATTTTTATAGATTTTATTGCATCAAACATTCTTCTATAAACATCAGCCTTCCGATTTGTCATCACATCAACCTTATCATTGTCAAAGTAACACAACAATGACTTCATCCATGCGTGCTTATTTCCTCCATGTCTAGATGACATTCTATATTGAGCCAACGGCGTCCAATCGCTTTTACTTTCATCTGTAACATGTAAACTGTTTAAAATATCGAACAGCTCATCAGACCACTTTTCGTATATGATGCAGGGAAATTTTTCAGAAAAAGAAAATCCTTTTGCTTCTTCACATATCTTAATTAATTCTCGCGTCTTTGCGTTATTGGGGATCAATTCGGGACGTTGGAGTATTTTTAGCACTGTAAGACGTCGATTCCCATCGGCAAGAACAATTTTCCCATTCTCTCTAAAGCAATAAAACGTAAGAGGAAGCATTCCTTTTTCGAGAACACTCCTTGTCAGCTTTATCATCTTTTTTGTCTCAAGGTTAATAAGTTCTGCTATTGCAAATTCCTCATTCAGTACGGTTTGTATAAAGCGTGGATTTGTTTTACTAACCTCCAGCTCATTAATGCTAAGTTCTTCCACTTCAAATTGACGACTGTGTATCATATGTAAAATCTCCCTTTATCAAATTATATTTTTACCATTAAAAATGAAGCAATCTATCAAATCACTCACCAAACTTCTCATTGACAAGCTGCTGCAGCTTGCCTTGTTTGGCGGCTTCGGCGGCGTCCGCTTGGACGAAGTTTTTGGTTTCAGACTTCAATTCGGGATCAAAGCCCAAAATATAGTTGGTGGCGATCAGATAAATAATCCGTGTAGGGGCCATACCATATACTTGCTCACGTAAAATATGGCAGATACGCTCCTTATCATCAGGATACGCCGCCTTGATTGCTTCGCTGCGGTAAAGCCTTTTGACGATCTCCGTGATATACAGCCCCGACTTCATGTACAAGTCCGCGAACGTATTGGTCGGATCGTCAAAGCAGCCCGGATTATTTTCTTCGAGCAAATCGACCATCTTTTTCACCACCCAACGCGGGGTAAAGATCTGATTGGTCTTTTGCGGCGGGATATAATCGAAGATGTCCTCATCATGCGATTCATCAAAATAATCGGCAAGCTC
>CALWMX010000139.1 GCA_944382105.1 uncultured Butyrivibrio sp. | reverse complement strand
CTTGCCACAAGCTCCTTGGAGTCGAACGGTTTAATCATGTAATCGTCCGCGCCCAGTTCAAGCCCCAGCACTTTGTCAAAAATCTCTCCCTTGGCTGAAAGCATTATAATCGGAGTGTCGTTTTCTTTGCGGATTTCACGGCAGACCTGATAACCGTCAATGCCGGGAAGCATAAGGTCAAGAAGTATCAGGTTCGGAACAAAGCTTCTGAAAGCCACAAGAGCGCTCTCTCCGTCGTGTACTATTTTGGTTTCGTAGCATTCCTTGGTCAGATAGAGCGAGATAAGCTCGGCAATATTTTCGTCGTCATCTACTATGAGTATTCGTTGTTTTTCGGACATATTATCCCCCTAATCCTTAAATTCTACTATGGTAACTCCGTAATCGCCTTCGCCGAATGAGCCAAGACGGAAGGACTTTACATGTTTCTGACGCTTCAGATAATTGTGGACCGCGTTGCGCAGTATTCCGGACCCTTTGCCGTGCACTATGCGCACGGGCGATATGTGCGACAGAAAGGCATCGTCCAGATATTTGTCAAGGGTGAGGATTGCCTCATCCTGAGTCATTCCTATAAGATTGATTTCCGGCGATATGGAGGCGGTTTTGCTCATCTTAAGCTTGCCGATGCCTGAGCCCTTCTGATGAAGCTTTTTTGTCTCCGGCGCATCCTCGATAATCTCAAGGTCGGATATATTCACCGTATAGTGCAAAATCCCTATGGTGACGGTAAGCTCCCCTTTCTGATTCGGGAGAGAATGGACCGTTCCGTCCAGATTAAGGCTGTGTACGTGAACCTTATCTCCGATATGGAAATCCTTGGCGTCGTGTTTTTTGGCAGGGGAGCTCGTCTTAAGGCTCCGTCCTTTATCAACCTTGTCAAGCTTGTCTCTGAGACGCCTGCGCTGCTCTTCAAGCTGCGCAACAGTCATTCCTGCTGCGTTTGCCTTATTGAGCCTGCGTATGGCATCGTCCGCAGTTTCCTTGGCGTCACGCAGTATCCCGGCAGCCTCCTCACGGGCTTTCATGATTATATCATCGGAACTCTTGTCAAGCCGTTCATTTTTGGCTTTAAGTTTATCTTTAAGTTCTTCAGCTTCTTTCTTAAGCTCTTCCAGCTCAAGGCGTTCACGTTCAACGGCGGCCCTGCTGTTTTCCAAATCCGCAATTACGTCCTCAAAAACTTTGTCTTCCGTGTCAAGAGATGACCTGGCGTCTTCTATGATATATTCGGGAAGACCAAGCTTCCCCGAAATGGCAAATGCATTGCTTTTGCCCGGAATACCTATCAGAAGCCTGTATGTGGGAGCAAGAGTCGCCACATCAAATTCACAGCAGGCGTTTTGGACGCCGTCGGTGGACAGCGCATATATTTTAAGCTCGCTGTAATGGGTGGTGGCGGCAGTGGTCACTTTGAGCTTGTGCAGGCTTGAAAGTATGGCCGTTGCCAGCGCAGCTCCCTCCGTGGGGTCGGTTCCTGCGCACAGCTCGTCAAAAAGCACAAGCGAGTGCTCGTCGGCGTGTTTTAATATTTCCACAATATTAGTCATATGGGATGAAAAGGTGGAAAGGTTCTGTTCTATGCTCTGCTCATCGCCTATATCGGCAAAAATATCGTTAAATACCGTAAGCTCGGAGTTGTCCGCCGCAGGGATGTGAAGTCCGGACTGGCCCATCAGAGAAAACAATCCGATGGTTTTGAGAGATACGGTTTTGCCTCCGGTATTAGGGCCCGTTATGATAAGCTGGCTGTAATCGCCGCCCAGATATACGTCGATAGGAACGACCTTGCGGCTGTCAATAAGCGGATGGCGGCCCTTGCGTATGTTTATATATCCGCGGTCGTTCATGACCGGTTCGCTTCCTTTATAATCAAAAGACAGCTTTGCCTTGGCAAAAACGAAATCAAGATATGAAAGGATTTCATAGTCGGACAAAAGCTCCGAGGTATAATTTCCGGACATTGCCGAAAGCGAGGCAAGTATTCTGGCAATTTCCTCGCTCTCTTTAATTTCGTATTCACGGATTTCGTTGTTAAGGCGTACAACGGACATGGGCTCAATGAAAAAGGTTGAGCCTGCCTTGGACTGGTCGTGGACCATTCCGGGAATCTGTGATTTGTATTCCGCTTTAACCGGAATGCAGTAGCGTCCGTCACGTGTGGTTATGACCGCTTCCTGAAGATATGTGCGCTCGCTTCCGTTAAGCATTCTGTTGAGTTCTGATTTTATGCGTTCCCCGCAAATTTTAATCTGCCGCCGGATATTTTTGAGTTCGGGGCTTGCGTCATCGGCGATTTCTTCTTCTGAGAGTATGCAGCGGTCTATTTCCCTTCGCACATCGGAAAGAGCAAAAATGCCGCCGAACATTACGCTCAGGCTGTCGGGAGCATTTTCATCCTTATCCTCCGAAACGCCGTAACGGCGCGCACTGTCGGCAGTTTTCAGCAATGCGCTTATATCAAGCAGCTCTTTCATTCCAAGGGAGCTGCCTACTTCAAGGCTTTTTATCAGAGGTCTTATGTCCTTCACTCCGCCAAAAGAGATACTGCCGTGTCTGAAAATCCTTGAAACGGCGTCAGACGTCTCTGTGAGGGCCTTGCGTATGTCCCCAAGCTCCGTCATTGGCAGCAGATTTTCACACAGCAGCCTTCCCGGGGCAGAGGAAGCCATTTCTGAAAGCCGCAGTATTATTTTGTTGTATTCCAGTGTTTTCAGTGATTTTTTATTCATAATTATATAATACATTAATTGCCTGCAAAGTTCAATAAAATGTTATTTTCCCGCGCGGTACCGGCAGCTATGAAAAAATGTGAGGTTGCACCGTAAGCAGAAGAAGCATGTAAAGTAATTTACACATTTGTCATAAAATGTTCATATTTTATCGCTATAATATATAAAATTTACTGTTATTATCCGCGGATTATGCGAAGTGCATACATATGATGGCCGGAACGGATAGTGACAGCTTACGGTTTGGACGAAATAATCGATATCTGGAGCGGACTGCGTATGGAAGAACGTAAGGAAGAGCACAAGGACGAGGGTAAAAAATATAATCTGTACACGGAACATATACTTCCGGAAAAGGGGCGAAAAATCAAACGGCTCCTCAAAAAGGCTGCCTTTGTGGTAGTTATGGCTGTAATATTCGGAGTTGTGGCCGGTCTTGTTATGATTATTATATACAATACCGGAATAAGGTTTTTTAAGACGGACAGCAGTCAGGAAATAACGCTTGAAAACGCATACACCACTGAGGAAGAAACTACGGAGAAGGAGACCGAGAGCGTTACTGGGGAGACGGTTACCGTGCCGCCTGAGGAAACAAAACCTCAGGAGACAAAGCCGGAAGGGGAGACAATTCCGGAAATCGGAGAGCTTACCGGATATATGGAAGCTTTGCGGGCGGCCGTAGCCGTGATTAACAGGTCGTCAGTTTCGCTTACCGTTACAACATCATCCGGTTCGTGGGTGGAGCAATCAGTGGAAGACTACGGGATGATTGTATCAAATGACGGCACGGGCTATTATATTCTCACAAGCTATTCAAGAATGGAAGGCGCAGAAACCATAACGGCAGTATTTTCTGACGGCATGGGCGTGAGCGCATCGCTTGTGGCGGGTGATTCGGTTTCCAATATGGCCGTAATTAAGGCGGAACGTGAAATCAGTGAAGATATTCCTGCCGCAAAGCTTGGAAATTTAGAACAGGTTGCACAAGGGGATTTGCTTTTGGCAGTGGGAAACCTGTACGGCATGGACAGCTCGTTCGGGTATGGAATCGCTACGGGAATTAATAGTGTGATTTATGACACGGACAGCAAATATGAAATAATTAACACGGACATAAACAGCGATGCTTCCGGATACGGATTTATCTGCAACTCTGACGGGGAAGTTGTGGCCGTCGCCATTGGCACGGACGGAGAGGCTTCAAATAAAACTTTAAGCGGATATGCCGTATCTTCGGTTCGTTCGCTTATAGAGGATTTGATTAACGGAAGGCAAAGACCGTATTTCGGGATAAAGGGTCAGGATGTGACAAAGAGCGCAGCCGAGAGCTACGGGATCCCGGAAGGGGTATATATAGCTGCGGTTGAGGTAAGCTCTCCGGCACATACTGCCGGAATACAGACAGGCGATATAATTACAGGTATGGGTAATGCGCAGATTACGGATATGGAAGGTTTTATGGAACAGCTTGACGGATGTTCGGCGGGAGATACACTGACCGTAACCGTAAAAAGAAAAAGCACGGATTCTTATAAAGAGATTGTATTCAGGGTCGTTTTGGGTGTAGAATAGACATATCTGATATGCCGTACATAAAAAAGCGTGTCCCGGACCGCAGAATGTGCGGGCATTTCAGAAAAATAAGCAGAAAAGGATACGGAAATGAGATTTATTGAGACGCTCAGGGAAGGCGAAAGAATATCCGGAATATATTTTTGCAAATACAAGACAATCGCCGTCGCCAAGAACGGCAAAGAGTACGGAAACGTAATTCTACAGGACAAAACAGGAACGCTGGACGGCAAAATATGGGATTTGTCTTCCGCCGGAATACGCGAGTTTGACACAATGGATTACATTGAAATCAAAGGGGATGTAACCGTTTTTAATGGTTCGCTCCAGCTTAACATAAAGGAAGCCCGCAAAGCGGATGAGGGAACTTATTCAGAAAACGACTATATGCCTGTGTCAGAGAAGGATATCGATATGATGTATGAGGAATTGTCGGCGATTATCCTTGACATAAAGGAAGAACATCTTGCTGCGCTGGCCCGCAGATTTTTTATTGAAGATAAAGATTTTATTGCAAAGTTCAAGCGCCATTCGGCAGCCAAGCGGGTTCACCACGGTTTTATAGGAGGGCTGTTAGAGCATACGCTGGGCGTTACGAAGCTTTGCGTGACTCTTGCCGAAAATTATCCTTACCTTAACAGGGATTTGCTGGTGACAGCCGCCGTTTTCCACGATATAGGCAAGATTTATGAGATTTCTTCATTCCCGGAGAATGACTACACGGATGCGGGGCAGCTTCTAGGACATATCGTTATGGGCTGTGAGATAATCGGCAGGGCGGTCAGCGAAATAAGCGGCTTCCCCGTTGTGCTTGCCAGAGAGCTTAAGCACTGCGTGCTTGCCCATCACGGTGAATTTGAATACGGCTCACCTAAAAAGCCTGCGCTTATTGAAGCCTTGGCGCTTCATTATGCCGACGATCTGGACGCCAAGCTGGAGACCTTTAAGGAGGCCTTAAACGTTCCCGGAGCACAGGCGGGCGACTGGCTCGGATTTAACAAAATGCTGGACAGCAATATAAGAAAGACCTTGTAATTTATGGAGATAGCTAAAAATAAAGAGTACAGGATTACAATTGAAGACATGACCCTTAACGGGGAGGGCGTAGGCAAAATAGACGGCTACGCTCTTTTTGTAAAGGATGCAGTACCGGGCGACATAATAACCGCAAAAGTGACCAAAGCCAAGAAAAATTACGGCTACGGAAGGCTTATGGAGATTATTGTGCCCTCACCGGACCGCGTGGAGCCGCCGTGTCCTGTGGCAAAGGCCTGCGGAGGCTGTACGCTTATGGCCTTGTCATACCCGAAACAGCTTGAATTTAAGACAAACCTTATCAGAAACAATCTGTCCCATATCGGAGGGCTGACGGATATTGAAGTTCCCCCGGTAATCGGTATGGACAACCCTTACCGCTACCGCAACAAAGCCCAGTTCCCGGTGGGAGAGGACCGTGACGGCAACATTATAACCGGATTTTATGCGGGCCGCACACATTCCATAATTCCATGTGACGACTGTATTATAGGCAGCGATGTGAATGCAG
The DNA here is from genome assembly GCA_944382105.1 of uncultured Butyrivibrio sp. Lineage (GTDB taxonomy): Bacteria > Bacillota > Clostridia > Lachnospirales > Lachnospiraceae > Eshraghiella. Next base: position 2,332 of record CALWMX010000139.1, on the reverse strand, counting down.
GAATTCTTGCAAAAATAAAAGGTCATATGTTAAAGTACAACATTAAGCCTTACAATGAGGAACTTCACAGCGGGCTTGTACGTCATATTTTAATTCGCATCGGAGCCGCAACCGGGCAGATTATGGTCTGCATTGTGATTAACGGTGATCGTATTAAAGCCGAAGAAGAGCTTGTTAAAAGCCTTAAAGGAACGGTTTTTTCCGGTGAAAGAAAAATTGCAAGCATTATGCTCAACTACAATACCCGGCAAACCAACGTGATTCTGGGACAGGAGTGCAGGCTGCTTTTCGGGAAGCCTTATATCGAGGATTATATAGGCAGCGTAAAGTACAGAATTTCTCCTTTGTCGTTCTATCAGGTAAACCCGGTACAGACCAAGGTGCTGTATGATTTGGCGCTTGAGTATGCGGGACTTACCGGCAGCGAGACGGTGTGGGATTTGTACTGCGGAATAGGAACACTGTCTCTTTTCCTTGCACAAAGGGCAAAGCATGTTTACGGCGTCGAGATAGTGGGTCAGGCAATCGAGGATGCGAAAAGCAACGCTGCAATCAACGGCATAACCAACGTGGAATTTTATGAAGGCAGGGCAGAAGAGGTCCTTCCGCAAAAATATGCCTCCGACGGAATTACTGCCGATGTGATTGTGGTGGATCCGCCCAGAAAGGGCTGCGATGAGAAGTGTCTGGAGACAATAGTGAAAATGAAGCCGGAACGGGTGGTGTATGTAAGCTGCGATTCGGCGACGCTGGCGAGGGACTTGAAATATCTGACGGCGAACGGATACGGCGTGAAAAAAGTGCAGGGCGTGGACCAGTTTGGACACACGGGGCATGTGGAGTGTGTAATTCTAATGACTCGTTGTGGTTTTTAGGAAAAATAGAGGTACATAACCACAAGATGTTGTGGGAAGCTTTGGCTCAGATGAGAGAATTCGTGGAAAAAGATGTACTTGCAAAATCTGTTGAAGCACTCTATATGAAAACAGTGCCTGTCGGAGTGCGGGATTTTATTGACCTTCGATCAGGCAATGGCTCATTGCAGACATCAAAGTCAGTTTATAAAGGTAAACAGTCACACATTCCTGTTGATAGAATAACAGGTCAGGACAATATAAAACCGGAAGAATAGTGAGGTGTCAGATTGTCCTTTTAAAATTTTTATGGTACACTAAAAAATATATCGTAAGGAATGAGGTGAAATCATATGGATTATAATATGCTGTGCAAAAAGAGAGAACAGCTAAAACAATTGTATGAACGGATACCGAAAGAAGCACTTCAAAGTTTTGAAAAAAGTTTTGAGATAGAATATACACATAATTCTACAGCCATAGAAGGAAACACATTGAGTCTGGTTCAGACGAAAGCAGTGTTGGAAGATGGATTGTCAGTTGGAGGCAAAACACTACGAGAGATTTATGAAGTAGTGAATCATAAAAAAGCATTTGATTATGTGAAAAAATGTGTGGCAGAAGGCAAAGCGTTGGATGAAAAAATTATTAAAAATATTCATGCTTTGCTTATGGAGAATATTCTTACAGGAGGAATTTATCGTAATGTAGAAGTAAGAATAACAGGTGCGATGCATAAGCCACCGGCGCCAACCAAAATGTATGAACAGGTAAAAAACTTTTATGCTGATATGCAATATGCATCAAAAGAAAACGCCATTGAACTTGCTGCATGGACTCATGCAGAGTTTGTAAAAATTCATCCATTCGAAGATGGCAATGGAAGAACTTCACGAATGATTATGAATTATCAGTTGATAGCATCCGGTTTCCTTCCTGTATCCATAGCCAAAGAAAACAGACTGGAATATTTTGAGGCATTGGAAACATATGCGATGGAAGGAGGTTTAAAACCGTTTGCCAATATGATAGCTGAATTAGAGGAACAAAGACTTGACGAATATCTTGGAATTACACAAGAGCAGGAAAATGGACCAATAATTAATATGTAGATAGTAATATCACAAAAATGTATCCTAAGGAAAAACTACAGATTAAATTCTATGGGAGAGCAAATTTTGATATGGATGAGTTTATCATTAGTCCGCTGAAAAATATCAGAAAAATCAGACAGGTGACCGGCACATGAATTGACAAATAATAAGTATGATTTAGATGTGTATGATAAACAAAGAGAGCTAATGGAAGATACTTATGAGGCATTAAGGACAAAAAACAAGCAAAAAAATTCCAGTTCTCAGATGACGATTTTTATGGGATTTAATAACTGTTATATTTTGTTATAGAAATCTCGTCAAACCCTTGAAAACACTAGACTTTTCACTGGTGTCCTTTCCATTACATCTTGTATCGTGTTA
>CALWMX010000138.1 GCA_944382105.1 uncultured Butyrivibrio sp. | reverse complement strand
TTGGTACAGTCTTTGATTGATTTTCCGTAATTTTTTTCACAGATATCTGATAACATATAATCCTCCTTGCAAAAATACCACTTGTATTTATCTCTTCCGTAAACCTTGGTCAGCTCACGAAGCCTGTTTCTGATTTCTTTAGTGAATTCTCCGTCCTTAAGACGCCATTTCCAGTTAGTCCCGATTGTTGAAGGCAGATTCATTCTTGCGCTGTTGTCTTTTCCCAAAAGATCCTGCATCTGAATTATCACCGTATCGGCAACGCTCATATAGGCGAACCTTATAAGCGTATCGGCAATCTGCTTTTTATGGTCAACACCAAGATATTTCATCATATACTCAATATTTTGTTCCGTTGCGTTTTCAATATATCCCCTGATTGTCTCATTGTCGTGAGTTCCGATATATACAACGTAATTTTTCTCATGATTGTGCAGAGCATGTTCATTGAGTGTGTTTCCGTCAAAAGCAAACTGGAAAACCTTCATTCCCGGATATCCCGTTTCTTTTATCAGTTTCGTGACCTCCGGCACAACAACGCCCAAATCCTCGGCTATAACGCCTGCGTCCCCCATGACGCTGTCTATTGCTTTGATAAGTTTCATTCCCGGTCCCTTTGCATAGAAACCTTCTTTGGGAACTCCGTCCGCCGGTATATTATAATATCTTACAATCCCTATGAAATGGTCTATTCTGGTCACATCATAAAGCTTTGCGGATGACGCCATTCTTTTTTTCCACCATTCAAAGTCACGGCGTTCCATCTCATCCCAATCGTAAAGAGGGTTCCCCCACTTCTGTCCCCAGTCCGAAAAAGCGTCGGGCGGACATCCGGCAACATTGACAGGTTTTCTGTCTTCATCCAGCTGGAACAGGGTGTGATTTGTCCATACGTCCGCGCTGTCAAGCGCAACATAAATAGGGATGTCGCCTATTATCCTGATACCTTTGGCATTGGCATATGTTTTGAGCGCACTCCACTGTTCGTAAAACTTAAACTGCATAAACTTATGGAACTCTATCTCATCTGCAAGCTCTCTCTCGTATCCGGCAAGCGCATCCGGCTTCCTGAAGCGTATGTCCTCCTCCCAGCTCAGCCATTCACGATTGTCGTGAGCGCCCTTGATTGCCATAAACACTGCATAATCGTGCAGCCATTCTTCATTTTCCTTAAGAAATTTTCCGTAGCTTTGGCTGTTCTTATGATCCGATGCCTCATATGCTTTTCTGAGTATTTTGAATCTTGCGTTGTAAATAACATCATATTCTACATACTCCGGATCCGAACCCCAGAATACACTGTTTACATCTTCCGGTTTAAGCAGTCCTTCTTCAATCAGGATATCCAAATCGATAAAATACGGATTGCCCGCAAATGCGGAAAAAGACTGATAAGGGCTGTCCCCAAAGCTTGTCGGCCCTACCGGAAGCACCTGCCAGTACATCTGTCCCGAGCTCTTTAACATATCCACAAACTCATATGCTTTGGCTCCCAGCGTCCCGATGCCGTATGGAGACGGAAGGCTGCTAACAGGAAGAAGAATGCCTGCTCCTCTGTCAAGTTTTTTACTCATAACGAACACCTCTCTGAAATTTATATTATTAACCGCCCGCAAGCAACTATGCATTTGTATTGTAATATCAAAAATATATTGTTTTCTTGCAGTATTCAATCAAAATATGGTACAATTCTATCATGATTATTATCTTTATCATTTATAAGGAGTTTTTATCATATGAATATTCTCGAATATGAAAATTATCAGGAGACCAAACCCCATACAGATTCCCGTTTTCCATATAATACTTACCCTTGTACAATTCCTCTGGATTTCAACGAAATCCCTCTTCACTGGCACAACGAGATGGAAATCATATACATCAAAAAAGGCAGGGGGACCGTGAGCATCGATTTTGATTCACATTACGTCGAGGCAGGCGATATAATCGTTGTGATTCCGGGACAGATACACGGCATAAGCCGGCTTGAAAATTATACAATGGAATATGAGAACATAATTTTTTCTCCGGAAATGCTTTACTCGGGCTATCAGGATACTCTCGGAGAGGAATTTTTCGTCCCTTTCCTGTCCGGCAAAATATCGTTTTGTCATGTCATTACGAAGGACTGTGAAAACTATTCTTCCATCGCCGGATGTCTTGACAGAGCCGATAAACTGTGCGCAACGTCTCCGAAGGGCTACCGGCTTGCGGTAAAAGGATGCCTTTTTGAATTTTTATTTGAACTTTATAAATTCTGTGATACCGATGCTCCCGTAAAATCCGACAAAAATCTCGACCGCATAAAAGAAATAATAAAATATATTGAAACTAATTATGAAAACACCATAAGCATTGATGAGATTGCGGCAGTCAGCGGTTTTTCGGCCTCCCATTTTATGAGATTTTTTAAAAAAATAATGGGAACATCTTTTATTGATTACCTTAATGATTACAGGCTTTCAATGGCCTCGCGCATGCTTATTTCTTCCGATGACAATATAATTGATATCGCTTCGCACTGCGGTTACGATAACCTTTCTTATTTTAACCGGCTTTTTAAAAGAAAATACGGAATGACGCCAAGCAGTTACCGCAGCAAATGAGGCCGCCGGAAAGAATATAGCCGGAATTGTAAATATATTGTGATATTTTTGTTAATTTTTTATAATATTGTCTCATCAACGTTGTATTTTTTGTGCAGATATGCTATAATATAGTTTGTTATATAATTAACAAGCCTTATTAATATAAGGCAAACGCCCCTCGGCACATAATGTCCCTGGCGGCAGATTAAGGAGGTACTTATATGGCACGTTTTACTTTACCAAGAGATTTGTATCACGGAAAGGGAGCGCTTGAAGCGCTTAAGACTCTTGAAGGAAAGAAAGCCGTTATCTGTGTGGGCGGCGGTTCAATGAAACGCAACGGCTTCCTTCAGAAAGCAGAGGATTATCTTCACGAAGCCGGGATGGAAACCAGACTTATCGAGGGAATAGAATCCGACCCTTCGGTTGAAACGGTTATGAACGGCGCTGCAGTAATGCAGGAATTCCAGCCGGACTGGATTGTGGCAATGGGCGGCGGCTCGCCTATCGATGCCGCTAAGGCCATGTGGATTAAATACGAATATCCCGACACGACCTTTGAAGATATGTGCAAGGTATTCGGACTGCCTAAGCTTCGTACCAAGGCTCGCTTCTGCGCTATCCCGTCAACGTCGGGAACGGCAACCGAAGTAACCGCGTTTTCCATAATCACCGATTACTCCAAAGGAATTAAATATCCTATTGCCGATTTTGAGATTACACCGGATATAGCAATCGTTGACCCCGAACTTGCGGAGACAATGCCGCCTAAGCTTGTGGCACATACGGGAATGGATGCCATGACACATGCAATAGAGGCATATGTTTCAACCGCCAACTGCGATTATACGGACCCGCTTGCGCTTCACGCCATTAAGATGATTGACGCCAATCTGGTTAAATCATACGGTGGGGACAAAGAAGCCAAGGCGGCCATGCACAACGCACAGTGTCTTGCCGGCATGGCATTTTCCAACGCACTGCTTGGCATTGTCCATTCAATGGCACACAAAACCGGCGCCGCTTTTTCCGGCGGACATATTATTCACGGCGCAGCAAACGCAATGTATCTTCCGAAAGTTATCAGATTTAATGCCAAAGACGCTGCTGCGGCTGAAAGATATGCTGAAATCGCTGATTTTATCAAACTCGGCGGGAATACAACCGATGAGAAAATTGACAATCTCATCACCCTGCTCCGCAATATGAACGATGATCTGAATATTCCTCACTGCATCAGGAATTACGGTGAGGGCGGGCTTCCGGCTGATACCGGTATAGTTCCTGAGGATGAGTTCCTTGAAAAGCTGCATGATATAGCTGCCAACGCTATTCTTGACGCATGCACGGGCTCCAACCCAAGACAGCCTAGTCAGGAAGAAATGGAAAAGCTTCTCAAGTGCTGCTATTATGACACCGAAGTTGATTTCTAGAACTTACCGTTGCCGAAACTTATTTTTCAGGCTGAAATACATATAAAACATACGGGCGGCAGAAATTCTGCCGCCCGTTAAATTATTTTTACTGTATAAAAAAATTTATCCGGAGTATGCCTGATTAACCGGCATATTCGTACACAAGGGATTTAAACTCCAGGCTGACCGGACACCCCTCTTCATCTCTTGTAATCGTATATTTGACTATATCGGATTTTCGCTCATTGCTCAAATACATATCATCGCCGGATATATAACTTAAAACACACGGTGTACCCAATCCGTATAAATCGGATGCATCTCCGTAATCGGTATAATCAGACATCTTCCTCACCTCTCCGGAAGCGGGTAAATAAGCGTACAGATACATCATATTATCCTGTTCTGCCCAGAAATATACCGCACAATCATCATGAGTCTGGTACAAAGCGTCTCTTGAGTAATAATTCTCCAATACGGAAGATGTCCCGTCCTCGTCAGTAACCATTATGTAGCTGCATTTTTCGTTATTGTCATCGTATCGTGTAACCCATGAAATTATTTTACCGTCAAGCTCTGCCATACAGCCCTCAAGCTCATAACCGTCCGGAATTTCGATATTGTATCTGCCGTCGTCTTTAGCTTTTATTCCCTCCGATACCTCATCCGTTTCAGCTTTGGCTTTCACTTTCCGGGCCAAATCAGCATCGGTTACTTCCGATGAAACTCCTCCTTCTTGGGAAATCATATATGTTTTATCCGACTTACCATAGTAAATGTTGCCTTCTTCTTCCGTCAGCCAGCTGATTTTCCCTTTGTCAGTCTGCTTCTCTCCGTCGGTCTCATTATATGAATACAGTCTGCCGTCCCTGATATAATAGAATGTGTCTCCGATGGCTCCTCCGAAACCGACGACTGTATCCGATTTCCCGGTAAAATTTACGGCAAGTATTATAACCGCCGCCAGAACAATCACCACCACAGCCGAAATTATTATAGGTTTTTTTGATTTTTTAACCATACATATCCCCCTTATTATTTATACAAATGTACGCTCACCGCTTCCGTATAATAAGCATTGCCTTCCAGATAATTCATATAACGTTTATATGCGTTGTGTCCATCAAGTACTACATAATATAGTGAACCATTAGTATATGACCTTAATCCAACGCACACCATTGTATGATCGCCATAACATGAATGATTATGTGTATTAATTAACACAGGTCTATTTGCCTTTAATTCGTTCAAAAACGTTTCTGCATTAAAATTAATCATTCCAATGTATGTAACTGTAGAACTTTTATATTTAGTATAATTTTTTAAATATTTATTCAACCCTGACACCATATTATCTAAATAAGTTCCTGAACTATTAGTTTTCATTAAAGAATATAGTTTTAAAAATGTATTATTAATTGCTGTCTTCTCATTAGCTGCAGACATAATTAAACTTGAATATGATGTCTTATTGTAATTATAATAACAATACAATAAATTCAATGCTGCCGTTGGAGAACAACATTGTTTCGATACTCCTGAAAGGTTATAAAATGTACTCATGGTCTTACTTGTAGTCGGAATCTTGTTAATCATATATACATTCGTTCCGCTACACCCTTCTATTTTATCTACTATATTAATGCTCAGATAGTCTGAATATACAGAAGAACTGCCATATGTATTTAATATTTCTTTCTCATTATTACCAATTTGGGTTTCATCTAACGATTCTATATCATCCCATTGTTCTTGTATATCATTATTAATTGAATATATGCAATTTATGTCTTCTTTATTAACAACAGTTCTGCTATAATCACAAGTATAATATGATTCGTTTTCTCTGTCATATATAAAAAAATCATTTCCTCCTTCATAAATTAAAGTATCTGTTTTGTTAAGAAATCGTTTATACGGAAATTCATGTTCGAATCCAAATTCAATTATTGGACAATATATAGAACTCGCGCCTACTACTATATATCCACTGGAGTCATTTGATATCTTATTATACAGTTCAAACACATACGCAGATATATTATATTTTGTGTCTTGACATATAATATTTCCACCTATATATGTAAAATCATCCCAACCTTCACTTTTATCAGAATTAGAATTAATGTATAAAAAATCAGTTGCTATTTTTTCTGCTTCTTGTAAATTAATATAATCTTTCTTTTCTAGTTGGATAATACTTTCAGATTGAGCATAAACATCAGATAAAACCAATACTAACTGCGAAAAAATTAGAGTTAGTATTATAATAAAATTAGTAACTTTTTTTGAGACCTTATTCATTAAATGTCCTCCTTATTTTGTGAATAATATTTTTATCATTTTGTACTTTGATTAACTATCAGTATTCTTTTTCAATTACTAATACACTTTTTAAATCATATAGTATAAAAATTAATATTCTCTTTCATAAATGCATATATATTTTCAATATAAATTTATAAAAGACATATAATACACAATGGGTATCATATGTCTTTATAGTTAACTCTATATAATAATATCCCACCCACTAAACATTAATACTCCTCTTTTAAATTAGCACAAACTAAATATATTGTCAATATGCAAATTTCTTTTTTGATTTCCTCCCCTCCGCTTTCTCAATCTCAAACCCTGTATAATTTCCCCCTATATATCTGCCGCTTTCCTCATCAAAATCCGCATCCCCCTGATAAGTAAATACCGTGAGATATATGGAAGCCACCATGTCGATTTTTTCTCCGGTTGTAACTTTAATCGAAGTCATAAGGGTTTCATCCGTCATCTGTTCGGACAAAAGATGACTGTACCATACGCCGTCAGCCTGATGAACATCATCGTAAAGATACAGCTCAACGTATTGGAAAACCGCTTCCGTATCTGCCGGTTCTTTTACCGTACATATAAGCTCCGTGCCGTCATTAAGAGTTATTATAACTTCATATCCGATTTTGGTTTTATCAGCGTCCTCATAGGAATTCCACCAGTCCAAAAACCGGGTTTTAAAGCCATCGTATGCGAATTGTTCTTCCGCCGTGGCAAAAACATAGAAGCCGCCGATATCGCTGTACCAAATCCACGGTGCACGGTAATCGTGCTTTATGTCAAAGACTCCCGTATCCTTATTTCTTTTGTACAGGTTCATAAAAGGCTGTGCAGGATTTACCTGCGCCGATGCACGCAGTTGTTCCACAGACGGCTTTTCAGTCTCTCGGGGCGGCTCCGTATCACTCACCGGTCCGTCTGATTCTTTACCGGAAAAATCCCCAGATGACGGGCTTTCAGACATTTCTGTATCATTTCCGTAAATTTCACTGTTTTCAGTAGGAATCCCCTCTGCGTTATCCCTGCGGCAGCCTGATATGGCGCAAAGAGGTATGCATAATATCAGTATTGCAGTAATAAACCTTATTTTCATTTATGCCTTCTTTCTGAGCTGCCCTTTATTTTTAACGGCGCCCGCAATTGACATAAGCGCAAAAACCACAAGATTCGCACATACAATGCTGGCGCCCGCAGGCGTGGATTTGGCAAACGAAACCGTTATGCCTGTCATAAAGCAGAATACCGATATTATCACCGAGCTTATTATGACCGTACGGTATTTTTTGCAGACACGCATTGAGGACAGGCTTGGAAATATTATAAGGCTTGATATGAGAAGCGCGCCCATCATTCTCATTCCTATTACAACGGTAAGCGCCGTCAGGACGGCCAGGATCCCGTTATAAAGTCCGGCTTTGGTACCTGTGGCACGTGCAAAGTTTTCGTCGAATGTTACCGCAAAAATCCTGTTGTAAAAAACGAGAAACATGATTACCACCAACGCCGACAGTATACGGCTTATCATCGCATCCTCTTCGCTTAACGACAATATGCTGCCGAACATATAATTGCTGACGTCCGTATTCATGCCTGAGGACATTGAACTTATCATTACGCCCACGGCAAGCGCGCCGCTGCATACGACTGCAACGGTTGCGTCGCCTTTAAGCTTACTGTTTTCGCTTATTCTCAGCATAAGAAACGCAGCCACAATGCAGACAGGTATTGCCACCTTTAACGGCGCGATTCCTGCTGCCGCCGCTGCCGCTAACGCCGCAAACCCTACATGTGAAAGTCCGTCCCCTATCATCGAGTATCTCTTCAAAACCATGCTGACTCCCAGAAGCGAAGCACATAGCGACACAAGGAGTCCTACGGTTATGGCACGGACCATAAACTGATAACCGAACATTTCCTCAAATATTTCCAACATATCTTAAACCTCTTTTCTCACCGCGAAATTTCTGCCTTCATCGGTCTTAAGGAAATCTCCCGTAGTTCCGAAAAACAGCTGTCTGTGCGACAGATGCAGTATATGGGAAGCATATTTTATGGTCGCCTCCGTATCATGGGACACCATGATTACCGTGATTCCCATTTCCCTGTTGATTTTTTCAATCAGTTCATAAAGCTCTTTTGTAGCTACCGGGTCAAGCCCTGACGCCGGCTCGTCAAGCAAAATCATTTTCCCTGCCGCGCACATTGCTCTGGCTAAAAGCACACGCTGTTTCTGCCCCCCTGACAAATCATGGAAGCATTTGTTTTTCAGACCTGCTATTCCCATAAGCTCAAGCTTATCCATAACATCCTTTTTGTCTTTTTTATTGAAAAAAGGGCGCATTCCAAGTTTGTTAAGCCTTCCGCTTATGACGACCTCATAGACGCTTGCCGGAAAATCCTTCTGCGCCTCCGTCTGCTGCGGCATATATCCTATTTCATTGTTTTTCAGCCCGCAGTCTGTCTCTATAATACCCTTCATGGGTTTCTTGAGCCGCAGAATTCCCTTGATAAGCGTACTTTTACCTGCGCCGTTTTCTCCTATTATGCACAGGTACTCGCCTCCGTCCAGCCTGAAATTTACATCCTGCAGAATTACTTTTCCTTCATATCCGAGACTTACGTCTTCACATCTGATAAGTGACATTAGTTAAGCGCCTCCTTGAGTACGTCAGCATTATGATACATCAGCGACAGATAGGTCTCTCCCGCCTCAAACATATCACGGGAAAGGTTATGTCCCGTGTAGAAAGTCTCAACCTTCACTCCGCAGTCTTGTGCTATTGCCTCTGCCATGCTTCCGCTGCTGAGCTCGATTTTGAAAACTATGGGTATTCCTTCTTCTTTCACCTTGTCAATAAGAAACGCTATCGTAGCCGCGCTGGCTTCATTTTCCTGTGAGCATCCGGGAAAAGCCGCGTAATATAAAAGGCCGTATTCCTCTATGAAATACCTTACCGGAAATCTGTCACCGAAAATAATCGTCTTACGGGCGGAATTTTCCACAATATCCCTTGTGTATTTGTCAAGCTCTCCAAGCTGTCCGACATATGATTCACAGCTGTCTCTGTAATCTGACTCATTGTCCGGGTCTTCTTCGCACAGTACGTCGGTCAGCGCCATGCATATGGACATTGCATTGGCCGGAGATGTCCACACATGTTCATCCCATTCATCATGCTCATCTTCGCCATGTGCATGATTATGCTCTTCATCTTCATGTGTGTGCTCATGACCTGTATTAACATCCATGCCTTCAACTGTTTCCTCCTGATATTTTGTGTCAACGCAATCCAGCAGCTTTACCATGCGGATTCCTCCGGTATCTATCGAATCGAGAATATCGTCAATCCATGCATCGTTTTCTCCGCCCACATATATGAAAACGTCACATTCCTGAATCGCAATTATGTCCTGCGGTGTCGGTTCATATGAATGCGCCTCCGTTCCCGGCTTAAGAAGCATCGACAAATCTACTTTATCCCCGGCAATCTGTCTTACAAAATCATAACTTGCAAATATTGTTGTTATTACCTTGAGACCGCCGTCGTTTTCCGGGGCCGCGGCGTTCTCTGACTGCATGCCGCCCGTTTTTGCCGTACAGGCTCCAAGCGACAATGCCATAACCGCTGATAATATTACCGCCGTAAATTTTCTTAATATTTTTTTCATGTCCCGCTCCTTCGGCACTGCGAACAAACGCCGTAAAGAACCGACGACTCGCACTGAAGTGCAAATCCGTGGTGCTCCATTATATGCCCTTTTATTTCCTGCATGAAACCGCATTCAAGATGAATGACTCTTTGACACTTTACGCAGTGGAGATGAAGATGCTCCCGGCAGTTGTGTTCTTCTCCGCCGATATACTGAAATGAGGACATCTCCCCCTTTTGCGCCACATATTTCATAAGCTCTCCGCTGTCGCTTAGCTTATTTAAAAATCTGTATATGGTGGATGCATTGACTTCAATCCCTTCGTTTTTTAAAAAACCGTCTATGTCCGCCACCGTCACAAGCTTGTCCTTATTGTCAGCCAGATATTTCATGATTTTTGTATGGCTGACGGTTGAATATCCCTTTGCCATTCTATCACCTTTTATTCTATTGCTGCCCGGCGCAAAAAAACGCAAACAGCCGGCATTTGCAATCTGTTTGCATTTTATGTTACTATAATCTTATCCATACGTCAATACTTTTTAAAGGATATGCAATGAATTTCCATAAATATATAATTACTTACATGACCGCTTTAGTATATAATTAATAAAAAATAATTGCCACAATTTATATTTGGTTGTATACTGTTTTTATGTCAATGAGGACACACCGGACAGGAGGACTTGCAATGATTGAAGCAACGAGCTGTGGGGGTGTGGTAATTTATCGAGGAAAGATACTTCTGCTTTACAAGAATTACAAGAATAAGTATGAAGGCTGGGTATTGCCCAAGGGAACGGTTGAAAAAGGAGAAGATTACAAGGAAACGGCGCTTCGCGAAGTCAAAGAGGAGGCCGGTGTTTCACCTTCAATAATCAAGTATATAGGCAAAAGCCGGTATACTTTTAATGTTCCCAATGATGTGGTGGAAAAAGAGGTACACTGGTATCTGATGATGGGCGACAGCTACTACAGCAAGCCCCAGAAAGAAGAATTTTTTGAGGATTCGGGATATTATAAGTACCATGAAGCATACCATCTTTTGAAATTTACCAACGAACGTCAGATTTTGGAAAAAGCATACAGCGAATATCTTGATTTAAAAAAACAAAGCTTGTGGGGGAGCAGAAAGTATTACTAAAAACAGGTTTATTCATGGTCGTTGTTTTGGGCCGGATAGCGGGAAAACTGCCTGCTATCCGGCCCAAAAACATTACGGAATATTTTACCCGTAACAATAATGTTATCTGGAATAATAGTAATCATAAATTTTCTTAGCCGCTTCCGCGCCGCTCTGGGTCCTTTGTTCCCCGCCTTCTATCACCACTGTTACGGCAATTTCCGGGTCTTCAACCGGAGCAAAGCTTACGAAAAAAGAATGCTCGTATCCCTGCGTTCCGTACTGGGCGGTTCCGGATTTGCCGGCCACCTGGTAAGTTTCACCGTCGAACAGCCAGTCAAAACTTGTGGTAACAACGGCGGCCATGTCGTCTTTGAGTATTGCTGCCTCATCCTCGGTCATAAGGCTTCCGTATTCCTGCCCCTTGAAAGATTTGATTGTAACTCCGTTTACACTCTCCACTTTATCCATAACATAGGGCGCCATAAGAACTCCGTCATTGGCAATAGCGTTTCCTATC
>CALWMX010000137.1 GCA_944382105.1 uncultured Butyrivibrio sp. | reverse complement strand
CACCCGCTCCGCCATGAAGCCAGCAATGTGAGCGCATTGCTGGCTTCTTCCTTTTACTGAGAAACCAGCCCAAGCCCGCTCAGCATCGCGTCTGCCGAAGACAGCTTCGAGCTGTATTCGAGATGAGAATAGATGTTTGCTGTCGTTGAGAAATCGCTGTGACCGAGCCATTCCTGAATCTGCTTCATCGGTACACCGTTCGCCAAAAGCAGCGAGGCGCAGCTATGACGAAGGTCGTGAAATCTGATCTGACGCATCCCGCTGGCTTTGAGCAGCTTCGGGAAGCTCTCCGTTACATAGTGCGGCTTGATCAGATCGCCGATTTCATTGACGCATATTCAAAACCTTTCACCTCATATTGAAATTAAATTTGTAATTGCTTGTATGATAATTTCAATATGCGTTTCTTTCCATCCGTCATAAAAATATATATTACAATCAGTTGTGCCAGTAATGTGCACACTTCCGCATAATACGGAATCCTGAGATTCGCATAAACACTGTTTATGTATTTTTCAAGAACAGTTTTTGTAACAGGTAATAATTTCTCCTGTCTAACGGCACTATGACGTTGTTTAAGCTCCTTAACACCCTCAAACCTGCCAAAAAACTCCGTTCTTTCAGTAGCAATAAATGAGGCGCTTATATCTACATAATCAAAGAAAGCATTGCTCTTAACCGGAAAATTCGGTGTTTCAGGCTTTGCAAAAGTCTCACCTATATGAGCAGGAACAACAAAGACAGCAAAAGCCAAAAGCAATGCAAGTGCCACAATATATTTAGTTTTATAAACCAAATTAAATATACGCACCTTAAAAACTCCTATTTTTTAAGTCTATCACAAATTCGTGTAAAAGCATACGATACAAAAGCTCCGCATACTATGCAGATAATCTGTCCTATACTAAAGGTATTCCAATCAGGGAAAATCATCACGGTTGTTGCAGCAACCACGCCGATTATAGCGTGTGAAATTATGCCGTAGTACTTTTTGTATGCAACATTAACCGCTTTAGATAAAAGCATTACGCATACAACAATACCGATTGCAAGAGGTATAATAACACCCAAATCAAGACCTGATATTCCGTCAAGCATAGGCTGATACAGTCCGAAGAAAAGCAACAGTGTGGATGAGCTGAGTCCAGGAACAATGAAACTGAGTCCCCATAATATTCCGCAAAGCAAAAATCCGAAAACATCTGCATTAACCTGCACTTGAGCATGGCTTTCAAAGAGGAAAAGAAGTGTAAGCATCACAGCAAAGCCTACTGCCATACTGATATATGATTTTGTGTTTCTGCTCTTCGTTCCTGCATCCTGCCAAAGTTCGGGGAATGTTCCTATGATAAAACCTATAAATGCACAGATAACAAGCTCGCTGCTCAGTTCCATGAGCCACGATGCAAATCCGGATAACCCTAAAAAGCCAACGGCGGCTCCCATACCGAAAACCGCCAGCATTTTTCCGTATTTTATTATATTTTCTTTTGGATGCGAAATTACCCATATAAGTGGAAGATACATTCCAAATGCAACGCATAGTGTTCCACCGCTGAGTCCGGGCATTATCGCACCAAAACCAACTATTATGCCTTCAAGAAACCACAAAAGCCCTTTGAAGGATGTTTTAATTCTTTTATTCATTTTCCGCTCCACCAAAAGGATTTATATTTTTTTATATCTGCACCATGTTCTATTTTGGGTATTTCCTAAAGGTTTTTAATATATAACCCAAAAATAAATATAAGCAGGGATAATTGCCGCAAGAGTAAAGGGAATACCAATTTTAAAGAAATCAGAATTTTTTACAATATATCCTTCTTTGCGAAGAATACCAATGCCGGTAATGTTGGCAGATGCACCAATAGGTGTACAGTTGCCACCAAGTGTTGCTCCTGACAATAAACCGAAATACAATATCGTAGGATCTACATTCAATGCAGAAGCAAGACCTGCAATAATAGGTATCATTGTTGCCACGTAGGGTATGTTATCAATAAAAGCAGAAATAAGGACAGATGCCCATACAACAACAGTATAAAGAATAAAGATATTTCCACCGCCTGTTTTGGCAAGGAGGTTTGCTGCTGCATCAATAACACCTTGTTCAGAAATAGCTCCAATCATCAAGAAGAGACCAAGCAAAAGACCGATCGTTTCAAAATCAATTTCTTTAAGGGGTCCGATAATTGCCGATATTTTCCGTTTCTTTGCAAAATTATAAACGAGTCCAATCAACAACACTACACAACAAATAAAGCCGTTAGTTATGTCGGGCTTATCAGGTACAAACGAAGCAACGATTAATAAGAGTATTGTACCAAGCAATAAAACAGAAGGAACATAATCAGTTACCTTTGTACGCTCATTTGTTTTGGGAATAGGAGCCTTTTCTTTTCTGAAGAGAAAAGCCAATATTATAGCAGAAAAAATTGCACCTAATTCTACTGCAAAAAATATACTCGGCTTTCCTTTGTACCAAAAGAAATCCATAAAACTCATGTCAAGTGCCGAACCAAGCATAATAGCGGTAGTATCCCCAACTAAAGTGGCTGCACCTTGAAGGTTTGATGAAACGGCAATAGCTATAATAAACGGCACCGGATTTGTTTTAAGTTTTTTACATATTTCAAGAGCAACCGGTGCGACCATAAGTACAGTTGCTACATTATCTACGAAAGCAGAAATAATACCTGCAAACAGAGCCATTGCAACAGCTGCCCACTTAACATTCGGGACTTTTTCCATTATCAGATCTGCAAGCAACTCAGGCATTTTGCTTTCGATGAACAAAGAAACAATGCCCATTGTTCCTGCAATCATAAGCAGAACATTAAAGTCTACTGCACCTATAATGTTTTCTGCGGAAAGCATTCCGCTAATTATAAATATCAACGCAGACCCAAGAGCTATGTATGGTCTGTATTTACTAAACACCAGCATTAAAATATAAGCAATTGCAAAAATTGATATAGCGGCATAAATCATAAAATTCTTACATCTCCTTTTTAGATATATCCGTAAGCCAAATTTTCGGTTTATTCAGCAATCATATACTTTTTCGAGTATTCTGAATATCTTGCATCAAAATATGAATTTCCGTTTTTCATATTTTTAAGGGACTGATGAATATTCATATTATTTTCTGCAGCATCAATGACGCATACTGCTATATTAGAGCAATGATCCGCTGTTCGCTCTAAATTTGTAATGAGATCAGCCCATACAAACCCTGCCTCAATAGAGCAAGTTCCGGTTTTTAATCGTTTTATATGTCCATCTCTGAGTTTTGCTTTCAATCCGTCAATTACCTGTTCCAAAGGCTCAACATCACGAGCAGACTTCAAATCGTCATTGATAAACGCCATATATGAAAGTGTTAAAATCTCGGATACCGCACTGCATAATACTTCAAGTTCTTTAACGGCATCAGGAGTAAACTGCATATCCTTTTCTTTCAGTTCTTCAGCTGATTCTAAAATATTGATGCTATGGTCTGAAATTCTTTCAAAATCACCAATAACTTTAAGCAGCTTTGATACCTCTGAGCTATCACTATCACTTATCTGATTACGGCTCAGTTTTACAAGATATGTTCCTAAAATATCTTCATAGTGATCAGCTTTTTCTTCAGCGGCACGAATTTCTTCTGCAATAGCAGAATCATATCTTGTTAACATATTCAATCCGTTTTTAAGTGCAACAACCGAAGATTCTGCCATTTCGCATACAAGCTCATTGCAACGCTCTAATGCAACAGGCGGAATTACAAGAAGCTTTTCGTCAAGCTCTACAATTTCATCTTTTTTGTTTGTATCCGGTACAAGTTTTATAGCCAATTTCTCAAGAAGCGAAGACATAGGAAGTAAAAGTGCAGTACAAGCAATATTAAACAGTGAATGTGCGATTGCAATACCGAGATATGATGCTGATGCATCTAAAAGTGCCGGCTTTAAAATAGCAGATATTAGGCTGAATACCGAAAGCCAAATTATTGTACCGATCACATTGAATGATAAATGCACAATCGCTGCACGCTTTGCATTTTTATTTGTACCAAAGGATGAAAGAAGTGCGGTTACACAAGTACCGATATTCTGTCCCATTATAATCGGAACAGCAGCACCATAGGAAACCTGACCTGTTGCAGAAAGTGCCTGAAGGATACCAACGGATGCAGAACTCGACTGAATAATCGCAGTCAGAATTGCACCTGCCAAAACACCCAAAATCGGATTTTTGAACATTATAAAGAGATTTTGGAAAGCAGGAACATCAGCAAGTCCTGATACAGCTGATGACATTGTATCCATACCGAACATTAAGGTTGCAAAGCCAAGAAGGATTGTACCCGTATCCTTTTTCTTGCTCGATTTGCCAAACATTAAAAGTGCTGTACCTATTAAAGCAAGAAGTGGCGTGAATGAAGTTGGCTTCAAAAGCTGAATGAACATATTATCGCTTGAAATTCCACCAAGACTTAATATCCATGCAGTTACGGTTGTACCGATATTTGCACCCATTATAACGCCAATAGATTGTTTAAGTGACATTATACCGGAGTTTACAAAACCGACTATCATAACGGTTGTTGCAGATGAACTTTGAATAACCGCTGTTACACCAAGTCCTGTTAAAAATCCTGCGATTTTATTCTGAGTAAGTTTTGCAAGTAGCTTTTTCAAACTACCTCCGGCTCTGCGTTCCAATGCATCACCCATTACATTCATTCCGAAAAGGAATAAGCATAATCCTCCAATTAAAGTCAGAACATCAAATATAGTCATTTATATACCTCGCTATGTTAATTTGCCTTTACTGATTCAAAGTCCTCTTCAATTTCTTTTGAAGGAGGTGCTGTCATAAGTGATACAACAACAATACAGATTGATGAGAAAATAAATGCAGGAAGCAGTTCATAAATTGCAAATATGCCACCTAATTTAGATATAACAAGTTTCCATAAGAATACCATACCTGCACCACTAATCATACCTGCGATTGCACCGGGGCGATTTATTCTCTTCCAGAACAGAGAGAAAAGCATAATCGGACCAAAGGTTGCGCCAAAACCTGCCCAAGCAAAAGAAACAATGTTAAAGATAACACTCTTTTCATCAAGAGCAATGAACATTGCAAATAAAGCGATTGCAAGTAATGTTATTCTTGACATATTCATAACCTGCTTGTCAGAAGCATTCTTTTTGAATACTCCCTGATAGATATTTTTAGCGAATGCTGATGCTGCAATAAGCAGGTAAGAGTCAGAGGAACTGATTGTTGCTGCCAATATACCTGCCATTACGAAACCTGCTAAAATTGCAGGAAGTGAGCTTGTTGCAAGTGTGATAAAAATATTTTCTGAATCAGTTGATGTTAAATGAACTGTCGGATAAAGTTGTCTGCCGACAATACCGATAAACACAGCTACCGCCAAAGAGATTACTACCCAAATCATAGCAATTCTTCTTGAACGCTTAAGTTCATCTTCTTTTCTGATTGCCATAAATCTTAAAAGCACCTGCGGCATACCAAAATACCCAAGTCCCCATGCAAGCATAGAGAAGATTTTTAACCAACCATATTCGGAAGCTGCTCCAAACAACGGTTTTCCTGCTTCAACCATTTGCACACCATCAGCATTAAGTTCAGGTGAAGCAAGACCAAAGAATTCAAGGAAGCCGGGAATGGCTTTCGCGTTTTCGATAACAGCACCAAATCCACCTGCACTAACTGTACTTATAATAACAATTACAGTTAATGCAACAATCATTACGATTCCCTGCATAAAATCAGATGCGCTCTCCGCAAGAAATCCGCCTAAAACAGTATATAACAACACGAAAATAGCACCAACTATCATCATTGATATATATGGCATTTCAAACAATGTTGAGAACAACTTACCACAAGTAACAAAACAACTTGCAGCATATACTGTAAAGAATACAAGAATAAATACTGCTGAAAGAGTCATTATGACCTTTTTACTTTCTCGGAATCTGTTTGAGAAAAACTCCGGCAAGGTTATAGAGTTATTAGCTCTTATGCTATATCTGCGAAGTCTTTTTGAAACGATAAGCCAATTTAAGTATGTACCTATTGCAAGACCGATAGCTGTCCACGCCGCGTCAGCAAGACCGCACCAATAAGCAACACCGGGAAGTCCCATCAAAAGCCAACCACTCATATCAGATGCTTCCGCACTCATAGCTGTCACCCAAGGACCGAGCGAACGCCCACCGAGAAAATAATTCTCCGAGCTTTTATTTGCCTTTTTTGCATATACCACGCCAATTACCACTACAATAGCCATATAAATAATCATAGCTATTAAAATTTGAACTGTCTGACTGTTCATATTTCTTTCCTCCTGAATGTTTATGTAATTTATTTAATCACTTCAACCTTTATGGTATTCGTGTTACCGACTGTTCCGTTAATCACTCCGCCAGTCATTACAATGTTATCTCCGGGCTTTAACGAAAATAAATTCTTAGCATGCTGCTCCGCCTGATAAAAAACAATGTCAAGAGATGGGTACTGTTCACACAAAACGGGAGTAACACCCCAGCTCATATTTAACTGTCTCCAAGCTCTTACATTGGTTGTTGTTCCTATAATATCTGTAGGACATCTGAATCTGCTTACCATTCTCGCGGTTTTACCGGTAATGGAATTTACCACGATACATTTTGCATCCACATCTATTGCCATAGAGCAAACCGAATGAGAGATGGCATCAAGATTGTTCTTTATCTTATAATCGGTTGACCTGAACCATTCCTTATAATCAATGTGCTTTTCGGTAAACTCAGCAATTTCAGCCATATTTTTTACAGCTTCGGCAGGATATTTACCTGCAGCAGTTTCGCCTGAAAGCATAATCGCTGATGAGCCATCATAAACCGCATTTGCTACATCGGAAATTTCTGCTCTTGTAGGTCTTGAATTATATATCATTGATTCAAGCATTTCTGTTGCTGTGATAACTCTCTTTCCGAGCAAGCGGCATTTCTTTATAAGATACTTTTGTTTGATCACCGATAACATCATTTGTTGTAAAGGTAAATTTATCACCGTCTGAAAGAGAGATTTTCTTGTCCTCAAAGGTCTTGATTCTATATTCGGGACCTTTTGTGTCAAGCATAATAGGAACGGGTAGTTTTAATTTCACACGGACTTCTTTAATCAAATCAATCTTTGATTGATGTTCTTCGTATGTTCCGTGTGAAAAATTGAGCCTTGCCACATTCATACCGTTTAAGCACATTTTTTCAAGAATTTCAGCATTTTCACACGCCGGACCAATGGTGCAAATTATCTTTGTCTTACGCATACTTCTCCTCATTTCTTCCTAAAATCCACACTATCTCAATATACCATTTGATTATATAGTATTTTTGGCTAAGATGCGGTTAAGACTGCTTTTTAATAAAAAAATTAAGACTAATTCTGATTATCTTTTTATAATTTCTCAAATGCCGTTAAATCCTTATTTTATAAGGCTTTACGGCATTTTGCGTTTTGGAAGATACTTTTATAACTTCTCAAAATTCCTTATATTTTTGCTTTGAAAAGTAGTAAATTGCGTAGTAAACATCTATGCGGAAAGCCGTACCGTTTCAGCCATGGCAGGAAAATTTACCGCCTGTTTGCCGCCCATAATTCTGTCAAATTCCGTTTTAGCTGATTCATATGTAGCGTGTGCATAATAGTTAAGCGTCATGGATATATTGGCATGGCCCATAAGGTACTGCAATGACTTCGGATTCATACCGGCATTTGCCATTCTGGTACAGAATGTATGACGCATGGTATGCGGTGACGTCACCCTCGGCAATTTCATCTCATGGCTGGCGTTGTATTTCTTTTTTATCCCGCTGAATACGGAATTATAACAACCGGACGTATGCGGATTCCCGTTATCCTTGCAGAACAGAAAATCCTTATAGACCTTGCCGTTATCCACAATTTCAAAACTGGAACGCTTCCGATTGCTTACTACCCTTAACAGTGCTTGATATACCTTTTCGGACATCGGGATTTGTCTATACCCTTTCTTTGTTTTCGGCATTGAAATGTAATACCCGATTTTACCGTCATACAGTATCTGATGATTTACATCAATGATCCTGTTTTCAAAATCCAAATCGGAAACAGTCAATCCGCAAAGCTCTGAAATGCGAAGCCCAGTACCCAAAAGAATGACGATATCATCATAATATACCTGATACACGTCATCATTCTTAACAAAAGCAAGGTACAAACGCTCCTGCTCTAAGGAGAGCGCCTCTTTTGACTGGGTATCATCTTCTATGACGTCCGTTATATCAAATTCAAACGGATTTTTCCTGATACAGTCGTTTTGTATTGCGGAATAGAACGCCGCGCTCAAAGAACGTTTATAGTTTTTAATGGTTTTAAAAGCATACCCGTTTTCTTTCATACGCAGCACCCATTCTTTCGCGTCCGACATTTTTACGCTGTCAATAGAGCGCCCTCCGAGCTGATCCTCTTTAATAATCTTCAATAAATAACTGCGTCCCGTTTTGGTGTTTGGCTTTACATTCCCATTGTGCCTTATTTGCATGGCGTACAGTTCGCAAACTGTCATTTTTTTGCCTGCCGTGTCTATGCCGTCGTCAAGGTCTTTTTGCAGCTCCTTTTCTTTCTCACGGAGCGACAAGTCCTCCCGTTTTCCGGCCGGTGTCTTATCCGTTGGAACCAACTTCCACGCATAAAGGAATTTTTGTTTGCCGTAAACATCAATATATTTATAAGCATATCTTCCGTCTTTTCTTTGGCTCTCACCTGTTTGCAAAATTCGGTTTTTGCTGTCCCGTCTTTTTTCTGACATTTTGCAGCGCTCCTTTCCAAGACGGAAAGAGCCTTAATATACCATAAAGCTATTATAACGCGCTTTACGGCGATATGCAAGGCTTGTTCGCTAAATAATATCAAGGGTATCAAGCATTTTTTCAAATTTCTTTCGCTTTATCTGAATCCGGTTGCCGTTCATAATCACCCAACCGGAAGTTAGGTTTTCCTCCGCTAATTTCCGCATTTTATTTTCCCCGATACGGAAATATTTAGAGGCTTCCTCAATTGTCAAAGTGTATTTTTCCCAAATCGGGACATCTGCATTTTCCATGATACAGCCCTCCTTTGTGTTACCAAATTACTTTATATATCAATAGCAAATCCAAACAGCGCCGGCTGCGCTCCACGGGAATCTCACCCCTGCATGGTTTTCATGCAGCCGCCCAATGCCGTGACGCGTTCAAGGCGGGAGTATCATTATTGCGTCCGCACGTCATGGCTTGCAGAATGCCACATCTGCAACTGCGGTAAAATGGTTGTCGCTCTGTCTGACGGAAAGTTTTGCAATATGCAAAATTGCTTTCCGCCTACGTCATGGCGCATTTTCCGCAAAGCTCGGCACGGACGGAATGTGTTTGTTTGCCTATACTGCGGCAGCCCGCTTTCTTTGTCAAAGAACAATCGGCATTTATCAGCCTGTCAAAACACACTTTCAAAATGTGTTTTGACGGAATGACAAATAGCCCATGCGGGAAAAGGCAAAAAGGGGGAACACCTTTTCCGCACAGGCTGGTTTTTACGCTACCCTAAAAGCAAGGGTGCGGGCGATCAGGCGTACTTTCAGCCTATTTCGCATTTCCTCATCTACATAAGAATAGGTGTTACCGGCCTCGTCTATCAAGGTGCGGGTACAAAGTTTTGCTATGTAGCCCTCATAGTGCCGTAAAATCACGCACATTGCGGTAGTGTCGCCATTTGCTGCCTCCGCAATGATACCCCACGGCAGCAAATTTGTAGGTTTGTTACTTGTGCTTGTCATTTTTCTTACCCTCCATAAATTTTTTCATTCTGGCAAGTGCATTTTTCCTGTGACGGAAAATTGTACTGCGTACAACATTCATCATAGCGCCGATTTCCTCATCGCTCATATCCAAGAAATAGGATAGAAGTATGATTTTACGTTTTCTTTCAGGTAAAGCGTTAATGGCTTCGGCAAGCAGTTCATTTTTGACGAATACATCATATCCGGAAACTTGAAAACAGGAATAGTCGCTTTCGTATTCGTCCATTGCAAAAAGCTGCACAAGTTCGCTTTCAATCAAATCCGAAAAAGCAACTTCACGTGCTGCGCGTTTCGCAATAGTACGGCGGTAGCTTTTCGCTTCGCCTATCAGCTCTGCGTCTGGCCCAGTAATAATCGTTATATGAAATTGTTTAGCGTCAATCAAAGTTTCCTCCTTGCATTTTGGACAGAAAAGCGGGAAATTTTTCAATACTGTATCCGCCAAAATCCTCAATCGAGTCTTATGATGACACTTTGGACATAAAATCCATTGTTCATCCATATCTTTTCACCTCGTATACACCGTTTGATTTCATTTACGTTAATATTGATTAGTTGAAGCTGCTTCCCTCAATTTCTTTTCTAAATCGTTGGATATATTTTTCAAGCATTGAGATATATACCTGTACATCCTGAGGGTCTGTATCTTCCATAGCACATTGTTCCGCATCAAAAATCCATCGGATGTTTTCTTCACCATACTTTCGCCCCATGTCAGTAAGGCGAATGATTTTTCGGTTGCGGCTTCCCGGAGAATGCTCCAAAAAAACAAATCCCTTTTTTACTAAGCCTGCAACAAGAGAGTTTATTGTTTGTTTCGGCAAAAACAAAGTTTCGCATAAATACAGCTGAGAAATTTCATCATCTGTATTTAACAAAACAGACCATATATCTAATACCTTGTAACCCGTTATCATATATCAGTTGATCAATTCTTTTTTCTTGATAATTCTGCTGAAAAGTCAACACAGAGACGGCAGCTTGACAGTATGCTTGATATAATGGACAATAAAGATTTAACCATTATGACCGCTACTGCAAAGGGAATACTGAAAGCCAAAGAGCCGGAGGAATAAGCCTCCGGTTTTCTTTATGCGTGCAAAGTTATTTTGTAAGATTATGGGCACTTTTCGTCTATAATCTTTTTTTCTTTTTAACTGTAATTGTGCAACAAAATTAGGATTTTAAGCGGATATTGAATATAGGGGAAAACTAATTTTTTAAGGAATAGCAAGCAAAGCGAATGAGTACCCATTCGCGGTTTTTGACCTTGCTTTCCGGTTTCGGAAATCAGTCAAAATTTTGGGATAGTCCCAAACCCTTACTTTCACATACGGAGGATTTACATATGGCAAACAGAAAGCGGAATATCCAGCTTAAAATCTGGGTGACAGAGGAAGAACGGAAATTGATTGAATATAAAATGTCCCTTGTCCCCACAAGGCAGATCGGGGCATACATTCGGAAAATGGCGATTGACGGGTACGTCATTCACACCGACACGGCAAACATAAAGGCAATGAACAAGGAACTGCGCGCCATTGGCCGCAACATCAACCAGATTGCAAAGCGTGTCAACTCCACCGGCGATATATACCGGGAAGATATTGCAGAGCTCAGGGAAAGGCTCGGCGAGATATGGCGGTTACAAAGAACCATCCTATCAACGTTACGCTGAAAAAGGCTCTTGCATATATCTGCAACCCGGATAAAACGGACGGCGCGCTGCTAATACATTCCTACGGCTGTTCTCCGGAAACGGCGGATATGGAATTTGAATGGACGAGGCAGAAAGCACGCGAACCCGGCCCCCATTTAGCCCGGCACCTGATACAGGCTTTTTCTCCCGACGAAACCACGCCGGAACAGGCGCACGAGATCGGAAAACAATTTGCAGATGAAGTTTTAGGCGGCAGGTTTGAATACGTTCTAACGACGCACATTGATTGCAATCACGTTCATAACCACATCATTTTTAACGATGTCAGCTTTGTGGATTTCAAACACAGCCATGTGAATAAAAGATGGGAACGGCAAACCCGCCGTATCAGCGACCGGCTGTGCGCGGAACACGGGTTATCCGTCATACCGCAAAATGAGAACAAAGGCAAAAGCTATAAGGAATATTCCGCAGCCCGGCAGGGCACAAGCTGGAAGGCACAGCTAAAAGCGGATATTGACAAGGCAATCTCACGGTCAACAGACTTTGAGGACTTCCTCTTGCGTATGGAGATCGCCGATTATGAAGTGAAGCGCGGCAAGTACATTTCATTCCGCGCCAAAGGCAGGGAACGCTTTACGCGTGGAAAAACCTTAGGCCCGCGCTATACCGAAGAAGCCATAAGGGGTCGGATTGAACGCCGGACAAGAGCACCAAAACCTCAACGGCAAACCGTCAACCTACTTATCGACATTCAAAACAATATCAAGGCGCAGGAAAGCAAAGGCTACGAGCATTGGGCGAAGCTGTATAATTTGAAACAGGCAAGCCGGACGCTGAATTTTTTAACCGAACACAACATCAGCACATACGAGGAATTGGAAGAAGCCGCAAGGAAAATCCATGCTGATTTTGACGCTGTTTCGGAACAAATCAAAGGAACGGAAAAAAGCATAAACGATACGGCGCTTTTGATGAAACATACCACTATTTACGATGAATTAAGACCCATCTATGAAAAATATAAAAAGGCGAAAAACAAAGCCGCCTTTGTAGAAAAACACCGCCGCGAGCTCACGTTATTTGAAGCAGCCACAAAAAAATTAAAGGGGAAACACACGCAGTCACTTGATGAACTCCGGCAGGCCACCGACGGGCTGGCAAGGCAGAAAAAGGAACTGTACGGCGAATATCAAAAGCTGAAACAGCAGACCGCAGAAATGGACGTTATCAAGCGCAATGTGGAATTGCTTTTGAACATTCCTCACGACAAAGAAAAGAACCGGGAACCGGATTTGTAGCGCAAATGTAGCCTTACAGGGCTGGGCGCGTCGTTGGTTTTGTGATAGAATAAAGGCAGCGAATAAAAATAAAGGAGGCTTTGTGTCATG
>CALWMX010000136.1 GCA_944382105.1 uncultured Butyrivibrio sp. | reverse complement strand
GTTACAGGCAATCCTAACGGATTTGAATATTATGTAAATCAGGTATACGAGATGGATCAGTTTGTCGGAAAGCTGATTGAGGAGGTCAGCAAAATCGATGAGAATACCGTAATCGTATTCTACGGAGACCATCTTCCTACGTTTGATATTTATGACAGCGATTTATCCAATGGCGACGTAATGCAGACGCCTTATGTAATATGGGATAATTTCGGACTGGAAAAGATTGATGAGGATATTCAGGCATATCAGCTGTCATCGGTTATTCTGGAACGACTGGATATGGAGGGCGGAATTATTTCAAAGTATCATACCAGTAAGAGAAACAGCGAGGACCAGGACGAATACCTGTCCAACCTTAAAATCCTTGAGTACGATATTCTTTACGGGGATTGTGAGGCATATAACGGAGAGCTTCCGTACACTATCACCAATATGAAAATGGGATATAAGTATATCAAGATTAACGATGTACAGAACGTGGGTGAAGATGTGGTTGTGACCGGACAGAACTTTACTTGGGCAAGCCGTATAGTTATAAACGGAGACAGGGTATCCACTACCGTAAACAGCAGCGGCGAGCTGGTGGCGGAAGGATATCAGGTTTTTGATGGCGATGAGATAACCGTAATTCAGGCCACCAGCGGAGGTACACAGTTAAGCAGTACAAGTATTCATGTGTACAATGACCCTGAAGCAAGTCAGGCGCATGGCAGCGAAAACGGCTCAGACGCAGCTGAAGAACTTCAGGAGTAGCGAATAAACAACGGTTATATATTCGATTGTGGACATAATAAAAGGGCTGAATTCTTTTAAAGCGGCGGCCGCCGGTATACGGCAGCCGTTTTCAGGACTCAGCCCTTTTTATCGTATTTTGTTTTATTTCTGCTCCAAAATTACGCCGTTGCTTTTAATCATTGAACGGATTACGGAGTCCTTGGCGTTATACCACGGTTCATCCTGATATTTGTAGTCGAATTTGTTGATAAACCATGCAACATCGTCCCTGACGCGCTCCATATTGGCGATATACAGTTCGTTTATTACAGAAATAAATTCCTCCAATGCTTCTCCCTTGAGGAAATCCACGGATTTTTTCAGGAGCAGGACGTAATGTTCGTTGCAAAATCCTTTACACGAATTGAAACGTGCTTTAAATTCCGCGTCGGACTTCCACAGGAAAAATATTGTGTCAACATATCTGTCAAAAAAATTATCAATACGGCGGCATACAAAGCAGGAACTGTTAAGATTGTCGAGATACTTTACAACAGGAGCCGCTTCAATACCTTTCTTTAACATTTTGGCGGAACCGGAGGGCATCAATTTACGCACATCGTTTATAGTCTTGTCAAAATGTGTTTTCATTACCCATGCCATGCCGAGTCGGTTGTCTTTATGGTATATCATTTTAATATGCTTTTTGCAGAAGCCCAGCTCGTCCGTGAGAGCTCTGGTATCATCCTCCATATAGCTTGGTCCCATTGTATAGTCAACCGCATCATCTTCAAGCTTCTTGAACATGGCGCATACGGGGCATTCGCAGTCGCCGGAAAAAGCATCGTTAACAGGTATCGAATATAATTTTTCTTTCATAAAAGCTCCGTTCTGCCGGCTTTGGCGGCGTAATATAAATATTTAAGTGTTCATATTATACCGTTCCCGCTAGGCTCGTGAAAAACCTCGCCAAGCGTTCAGGTATATATTCACACTAAATTCGCACTGCGTTTCACTTGTGCTCATTAAGTGTTCATATTATACCAAAAAATGTGAGCTTGTACAACGGTATTGACAGTGGTATGATTAGTATGTCTCAAAAATATAAAATAACCGGACCAGAGGAATATTCATGAAAGAGCTTGCCGTTTTTATAGATAATAATTCGGATGTGCCTGCATATGAGCAGATATACAGATATATACGTGAGGAAATCAAGAGCGGGGGCATCAAAACAGGAGAGGCGCTTCCTTCATCCAGGGCGCTTGCGGAATATTTGCAGTTCAGCCGGAGTACCATACTTATGGCATACGACCAGCTTGTGGCGGAGGGCTATATAGAGTCGATTCCGAGAAAAGGCTATTTTGCAATGGAGATAGACAGTGAATTCGGTGTAAAAGAGGTAAAAACATCCGAAATCAATCCTAAGACAGAGGGCGGAATAAACTGTAGAATTAATTTTTCACCGGATGGAATTGAAGCAGGTAATTTTCCTTATAAAGAGTGGAAAAGGATAATCAGGCAGG
This sequence comes from uncultured Butyrivibrio sp., assembly GCA_944382105.1. Lineage (GTDB taxonomy): Bacteria > Bacillota > Clostridia > Lachnospirales > Lachnospiraceae > Eshraghiella. Next base: position 7,235 of record CALWMX010000136.1, on the reverse strand, counting down.
TCATAGGTCCCGACAATGCATGGCTTTTTAACAGCGGTGACTCAAGAGGCGATGAGGGGCTCAGGGAGGTTATAGCGCAGTATCTCAGAAAATCGCGCGGCGTCAGGGCTGATGCGGAGCATATAATTCTTGGCGCCGGAAATGAAAGCCTTCTCATGATAATCAATATGATAACGGACCGGGATTCTGTTTTTGCCATGGAGAATCCGGCATATATCAAATCATTTAAGCTTATTTCCGGGCTTGGAAGGAAGGTCGTGCCGGTAAAAATGGACGATAACGGAATGATGGTTGACCGGTTGGAAAAAACAGAGGCGGATATAGCGTATGTGACGCCGTCGCATCAGTATCCTCTCGGAACGATAATGGGAATCAGGCGCAGGCTTGAGCTTTTGAACTGGGCTGCCCATGGAGTAAACCGTTATATAATAGAAGACGATTACGACAGTGAATTCAGGTACAAGGGAAAGCCGATACCTTCATTGCAGGGCAATGACAGTGATGGAAAGGTCATATATATCGGCACGTTTTCAAAGTCGATTTCACCGGCCATGAGAATAAGCTATATGGTGCTTCCCGATAAGCTGTATTCAAAATATATGGAAATAAGCGGTTTTTACAGCAATACGGTTTCCAGAATTGACCAGAAAGCCGTGGAGATTTTTATAAAAAGCGGAGAGTATGAAAAACATCTTAACAGAATGAGAAAAATATATAAAAACAAACATGACGTTATGCTCTCGGAACTGAAAAACTGGAAATTCACGAAAGTTTCAGGTGAAAATTCAGGCGCACATATGATTCTGCATATAAGCAACGGAATGAGTGAGAAAGAACTTGTGGAACTGGCCGCAGACAGCGGAATACGGGTGTATCCCTTGTCGTCATACTATATAGGCGTGCCGGATTATACAATTCCGGCGGTTCTGTTAGGATATGCGCAGCTTGGAGCGGATGAAATAATCAAGGGTATCGGGATATTGGGGAAGGCATGGGGATGCTGCCAATATTTGTAACCGGCCTTTATTTTGGCTGACAGGGTTGTTTTTTTATGTACGGGGATTTATAATAGGGTTGTAAAAATATAAGGAGGTACTGCTTATGAAGTATGTATGCGATGTGTGCGGCTGGGAATATGATGAAGAAACCGGATATCCGGAGGGCGGAATCGCTCCCGGCACAAAATGGGAAGATATTCCGGATGATTTTGTATGTCCGCTTTGTTCTGTAGGTAAAGACAGTTTTTCGGAAGCATAAAATTTTATATGTTACATGCGGCAGGAAGCCCGGGACCTTAGTCCCCGGCTTCCTCCTTCTTATCTTCTGCAGCTTTATCGGCTGGAGCGTCTATATTTACATATGTGCGCTTTTCTGAGCCTTCTTCATCATCTGAAAAATCATCATCATAGTCGTCGTCAAAATCGTCATCAAACGCTTCCTGACGTTCTTTATACTTATTGTATAAGAAAAGACCGCCTGCAACACCGGCTACGACAGCAGCTGCAGCTCCGACAAATTTAAAAAACTTTTTCATTATTAACTCTCCTTTCATAATTTACTATTCACTATTTTAATACGAAATGTTAAAATTGAAAAGTGTAAAATATGACTTTATAAAAAATTAACATTTATATTATTTTGCGGCGGACTTTATTGAGAAGGACGGATTAAGGAAGGATAAAATATCAAGATGGAGGATACATAAGATGAATGCGGATATTAAAGGAAATGATGTTGTGGTAAGCAATGTCAGGGATTTTCTTCTCAGCCAGACACTGGAGTGCGGACAATGTTTCCATTTTGTCAGACTGGGTGAAGAGGATTATGTTCTGTCGGCGATGGGGCGCTGTCTTCATGTGAGCCAGCGGGGAGATAACCTTATTTTCCATGATACATCCATGGAGGATTATGTGAATATCTGGGAAAAATATTTTGATCTTGACAGGGATTACGGTGCAATCAAGGCAATTCTGCTTGAAAAAGACGATGCCCTTAAGCCTGCCATTGATGCAATGTGGGGAGTAAGGATTTTAAATCAGGATTTTTTTGAGACTCTTATATCCTTTATTATTTCCCAGAATCAGCAGATTGTGAGGATAAAACAAATTGTGGCGGGCATATCATATAATTGTGGCAGAGAGCTTGCGCCGTTTCCCGTGGTATTTCCGGATGCAAAAACCGGGTGCAGTGAGACGGAGGGAAAATCAACGAACCCGGAAATAGTCTTAAAAGGAGTATGTTATTCTTTTCCCGATGCAGATGCGATACTTGCGGCCGGAGTGGAGAGAATCCGTGAGTGTAAGGCCGGCTTCAGAAGCCCGTACATAATTGACGCCTGTGAGAAGTATAAATCAGGCATCATTAACGAAAAAGAACTGCGCGCTGCGGATTACACGGACTGTATTGAGATGCTTAAGCAGATAAAGGGAGTTGGAGATAAGGTCGCAAATTGTGTCGCTCTTTTCTCGCTGGGTAAAAGAAATGCCTTTCCGGTTGACGTATGGATAAAGAGAAGCATGGAAAGCATTTATTTCGGAAAGGAAACGCCAATTGCCCGGATACAGACCTTGGCGGATGAAAAATATGGTGAATACGGAGGGTACGCGCAGCAGTATCTGTTTTACTTCGGAAAAGTTAACGAAATAGGTAAAAAAACGAGAAAATAAAAGAAAAATCGAGAAATCATGAGATAAATGCAGAAAAAATACTAAAATTAAGCTGTCAATTAATTTGCATACTTCTTCCAAAATGACTAATATATAGTCAATGGTTAGCACTCGACATTGATGAGTGCTAATAAAATAAAAGCGAAATCAATTTAAGGAGGATATTATATTATGAAGTTAACACCTTTAGGAGACAGAGTAGTATTAAAGCAGCTTGTTGCTGAAGAGACAACCAAATCGGGAATTGTCCTTCCGGGTCAGGCAAAAGAAAAGCCGCAGCAGGCGGAGGTTGTTGCAGTAGGTCCGGGCGGAGTTATAGATGGCAAAGAAGTTACCATGCAGGTAAAGGTCGGCCAGAAGGTTATTTTTTCAAAATATGCCGGAACGGAAGTTAAGATTGACGATGAGGAGTTCATTGTTGTAAAGCAGAACGACATCCTGGCAGTTATCGAATAATTCATATAATTCATAATATTTTTATTTGGAGGTAATATATAATGGCGAAAGAAATTAAATACGGAGCCGAAGCCAGAGAAGCACTTGGCGCAGGCGTTAACAAATTAGCAAATACTGTAAGAGTTACACTCGGACCGAAGGGAAGAAACGTAGTTCTTGACAAATCCTACGGTGCGCCGCTCATTACCAACGATGGCGTGACAATTGCCAAGGAAATTGAGCTTGAGGACGCTTTTGAAAATATGGGTGCGCAGCTTGTAAAAGAAGTTGCAACCAAGACTAACGATGTGGCAGGTGACGGTACAACAACCGCAACTGTTCTTGCTCAGGCAATGATTGACGAAGGAATTAAGAACCTTGCTGCAGGCGCTAACCCGATTATTTTAAGACGCGGTATGAAAAAAGCAACGGACTGCGCTGTTGAAGCGATTGCAAACATGAGCTCAAAGGTAACCGGAAAGGACCAGATTGCCAAGGTTGCATCTATCTCGGCAGGCGACGAAGAGGTTGGCCAGCTTGTTGCAGATGCTATGGAAAAAGTTTCCAATGACGGTGTAATCACGATTGAAGAGTCCAAGACAATGAAGACAGAGCTGGATGTTGTTGAAGGAATGCAGTTTGACAGAGGCTATATCTCCGCTTATATGGCAACAGATATGGATAAGATGGAAGCAGTTCTTGACAATCCTTACATCCTTATAACGGACAAAAAGATTTCCAACATTCAGGAGATACTTCCGCTTCTTGAGCAGATTGTCCAGAGCAGCGCAAAGCTTCTTATAATTGCAGAGGACGTTGAGGGCGAAGCTCTTACAACCCTTATTGTAAACAAACTCCGCGGAACATTCAATGTTGTTGCGGTTAAGGCTCCCGGCTATGGCGACAGACGTAAGGAAATGCTTAAGGATATCGCCGTTCTTACAGGCGGTCAGGTTATTTCGGAAGAGCTCGGACTTGAGCTTAAGGATGCTACGCTTGACCAGCTCGGACGTGCAAAATCTGTTAAGGTTCAGAAGGAAAATACAGTAATCGTTGACGGCGAGGGCGCTAAGGCCGACATCGATGCAAGAATTGCACAGATTAAGGCTCAGATTGAGGAGACTACGTCTGAATTTGACAAAGAAAAACTTCAGGAAAGACTCGCAAAGCTTTCAGGCGGTGTTGCGGTTATCCGTGTAGGTGCTGCAACAGAGACAGAGATGAAAGAAAGCAAGCTTCGTCTTGAGGACGCTCTTGCAGCTACAAAGGCAGCGGTTGAGGAAGGCATCATCGCAGGCGGCGGTTCTGCATATATTCATGCATCAAAGGAGGTCGCTAAGCTTGCCGAGACTCTTTCAGGAGATGAAAAGACAGGCGCAAACCTTATACTTAAGGCCCTTGAAGCACCTCTTTACCACATTGCATACAATGCAGGGCTTGAAGGCGCTGTAATTATCAGTAAAGTAAAGGAAGCTGAAATCGGAACAGGCTTCGATGCCCTTCATGAAGAATATGTAGATATGGTTAAGGCAGGCATACTTGACCCTGCAAAAGTAACAAGAAGTGCGCTCCAGAACGCAACCAGCGTTGCTTCAACGCTTCTCACGACAGAATCGGTTGTTGCTAACATCAAAGAAGACACTCCGGCAATGCCTGCAGGCGGCGGAATGGGCGGAATGATGTAATTTGGCGGCTTAATCGGCATAAAACCACTCATTAACGGAAATTCCGCAGTCAGTCAGCAAGGATGCTTGCCCTGGCTGCGGGATTTTTATATAGACGAAAGGAACTGATTATGGTTAACAATCTTCCCGAGGCTTTGGAAGTCAACGGTAAAAGCTATAAGATAATTAAGCTGCTCGGCAAAGGCAAGGGCGGTTATTCTTATCTGGCCGATGACGGACGGAATGAGTACGTCCTCAAACAGATACATCACGAACCATGCGAATATTATCAATTCGGTAATAAGATACAGGCGGAAATCAACGATTACCGCCGTTTAAAGGATATAGGCATTGCCATTCCGCAGATGATTGACGTAGACGTGGATAATGAAAGGATTCTAAAAGAATATATTGAAGGGGATACAATATATGATTTAGTTAAATCAGACAGGATGAAACCGGAATATATAGTACAGGTCAGGGAAATGTGCCGGCTCTTATATGCCGCTGACACCAATATAGACTACTTTCCGACTAATTTTGTGGTCAGGGATGGGAAAATATATTATATAGACTTCGAGTGCAATGATTATATGGAAGAATGGAATTTTGAGAATTGGGGGATTAAATACTGGTCAAAAACCCCTGAATTTTTAGAATACATGGAAAGCCATCGATGACTTTGCCGTCGATGCAAAATTAATAATTTATAGGAGACTGAGAAATGCTTGAGTACAAATATGACACACAATTGCTTATTGAGGGAGAAAATCTGGACGAGGATGTGATAAGTGAATATTTTACATCAAATTTTAAAGGCGACTGCCTGCTTGCCGTAGGGGATGACGAATTGATTAAAATACATTTCCACACAAATGAACCCTGGAAAGTTCTGGAATACTGTTCGTCAATCGGCGAGATATATGATATTGTAATCGAGGATATGGACAGGCAGTCCAGAGGGCTGAAAGGCTGAAAAGCATATCCCCAAAGCTTTTTTTATTAAAAAATATAGTATTTCAATTGATTATACAAGAAAAAAACATTTACATCATCCTGTCTTTAGTGTATACTAATTTCGTGTGTTTTGACAGGCTGACTGTCATCACATGCGATTATATTTTGACACCATTCAGGAGGAAAAAGCATGGTTAGAGCAATAGTTGGAGCAAACTGGGGCGATGAAGGCAAAGGTAAAATCACGGATATGCTTGCCGAAAAATCCGACATTGTCGTAAGATTTCAGGGAGGAAGCAACGCAGGCCATACGATTATCAATGATTACGGCAAATTTGCGTTGCATCTGCTTCCGTCAGGAGTGTTCTATAACCACACCACAAGCATTATCGGTAACGGCGTAGCTCTCAACATTCCTTATCTCATCAATGAGATAAAAGGGCTTGAGGAAAGAGGCGTTCCGACCCCTAAAATACTTGTATCCGACAGAGCACAGATACTTATGCCGTACCATGTTGATTTTGATGCTTTTGAGGAAGAACGTCTTGGCGGCAAGGCATTCGGCTCAACCAAGTCCGGTATTGCGCCGTTCTATTCCGATAAATATGCCAAAATAGGCTTTCAGGTAAGTGAGCTCTTTGATGAGGCTTCATTGAAGGAAAAAGTTAATCGCGTCGTTGAATATAAGAACATACTTCTTGAGCATCTTTATCATAAGCCTGTCATGAATCCTGATGATATATATAATACTCTCCTGTCATACAGAGAGATGATAGAGCCTTATGTTACTGATGTTTCACTTTTTATAAATAATGCGCTTAAGGAGGGGAAAACGGTTCTTCTTGAAGGACAGCTTGGAACCCTTAAGGACCCTGACCATGGTATTTATCCGATGGTTACATCGTCTTCAACGCTTGCAGCTTACGGTGCAATCGGAGCCGGAATAGCTCCTTATGAGATTAAGGATATAATAACAGTGGTTAAGGCATACTCTTCGGCAGTAGGCGCAGGGGCATTTGTCAGCGAGATTTTCGGAGAGGAAGCGGACGAGCTGAGAAAACGCGGCGGCGACGGCGGAGAATTCGGAGCTACCACCGGACGTCCGAGAAGAATGGGATGGTTTGACGCAGTTGCGACACGTTATGGCTGCCGTATGCAGGGGGCTACCGAGGTTGTGCTGACCGTGCTTGACGTGTTAGGCTATCTTGATGAGATTCCTATGTGTGTAGGCTATGAGATTGACGGTGAAGTTACAAAGGATTTTCCTGTCACATACAAACTTGAAAAAGCAAAACCTGTTCTTAAATATTTCAAAGGCTGGAAGAGCGATATCAGGGGAATTAAGAACTATGATGAGCTGCCTGTGGAGTGCCGCAATTATATAGAGGCTATAGAGGAAGAAATCGGAGTACCTATCACTATGGTTTCTAACGGCCCTAAGAGACACGATATCATTATAAGGGAAAGTAAACTGAACAAATGATTTTGACCGCAGGGGAGTATAAATAATGAA
>CALWMX010000135.1 GCA_944382105.1 uncultured Butyrivibrio sp. | reverse complement strand
CGAAGAAGACGAACAGAATTATAACGATAAATATGACGAAATGTATTCGGAGTATCAGGCATCCCTTTTTACGGGAGGATACAGAATATATACCGCAATCGATTTGGAAAAACAGGACCTTCTGCAGTCCATTCTTGACGAAAAAATGAAGGATTTTACGGATGTTAACGACGAGGGCATATATAAAACCCAGGCGGCGGCGGTATGTATTGATAACGGCAGCGGTCTTGTGACGGCTATCGTCGGGGGAAGAAGCCAGGATTACGACGGATATACGCTCAACCGTGCATATCAGAGCTACAGGCAGCCCGGAAGCAGCATTAAACCGCTCAATGTGTATGCTCCTTACCTGATGTCCGGACACACGCCTGATGAGACTATAGAGGATTATCAGATTGCCGGAGGCCCAAGAAATGTGGGAGATGAATACCGGGGTGAGATAACTCTTACAGAGGCTCTTGCATGGTCTTCAAACGTGTGTGCGTGGAAAATCATGGAGGAAATGACCCCGGAATACGGGATGTCGTTCCTGCATCTGATGAATTTTAAGAAAACGGCGGTGGACGATTCCAATCTGGCTGCCAGCATAGGGGGCTTTACTGTAGGAGTGTCTCCCGTAGAACTGGCGTCAGGCTACGCCACGCTTGAAAATGACGGAGTTTACCGCAATCCTACATGTATAGATAGAATAACCGATTCAACGGGTTCGATACTTGTCGACAATACGGGAGATCAGGTTCGTGTATATGATGAGACAGCTTCAAGAATGGTAACAAAGATGCTTGAGTATGGGGTTAATAACGGACTGCTGACCAACGCAAAGCTGGAAAATGCAATAGTGGCTGCCAAATCAGGTACAACCAATGATTCCAAGGATGGCTGGCTGGCAGGGTATTCAAGATATTACACCACGGCGGTATGGGTGGGGAATGATACACCGGCCACAATAGACGGACTTTCGGGAGGTTCATATCCTCTTTACATATGGAAAGATTATATGGAGAAAATACATGAGGGACTTGAGCTTAGGCCTTTTCCTGATTATGAGGGCGAGAGCGAAATGATTCAGGATGGAACCGTAGGGGAGACAAGGGAAGAAGAAACCGAAGCCGAAACGCATCCGGGCTATGGGGGCGGTACATTGAATATCGGAGATGGGGACAGTGATACGGATGTGTCCGGCATGGGAGATAAGGACGTGGATGTGTCCGGTATGGGAGACAGAGATGCTCCTGCAAGATAAAAAATCAGGCTGCTCACGGCAGAATTTACGTGGGCAGCCTTTTCTTTTTATAAATAATTGACAGTTGATTTAAAATCTGAAATTTTGCCAACTAAATCAATTAATTTCATAAGCTCATTCAGGTTATTCCTGACCGTGTGCTTTTTTGTAGGCATCAACAACCTTATTAATGCGTTCCACGGGATTGAGAAGATGGCTGATTGAGGCGTCATGATTGAGCGTATCAATCAGGAGGGCAATGTATTTGCTCATATCCACATTTATATAATAGTCCCTGGAAAGCAGCTCAGGAGACTGGTATACAAGGTTGGTTGTAAGAAGCTTGTCAAAAAGACCGTTCTCGTAAGCTCTGTCAAACTTTGCCATACCGTTGGTAAAAAGACCGAAAGTAGCGGCAAGAAAAATCCTGCGCGCTTTGCGCGCTTTAAGTTCTTTGGCCACATCCAGCATACTTTCACCGGAAGAAATCATATCGTCTATGATGAAAACATCTTTTCCCTCCACAGAAGATCCAAGAAATTCATGGGCAACGATAGGGTTGCGTCCGTCCACAATCTTTGAGTAGTCGCGGCGTTTATAGAACATGCCCATATCAAGGCCGAGGACGTTTGAGTAATATACCGCTCTTCCCATTGCACCTTCGTCGGGGCTTATTATCATCATGTGACCGCTGTCTATCTGCAAATCATCTACGTTCTTCAAAAGGGCTTTAATGAATTGATATACAGGCTGAACGGTTTCAAAACCGCTGAGAGGGATGGCGTTCTGGACACGAGGGTCATGAGCGTCAAAGGTAATTATATTATCTACGCCCATTCCTATAAGTTCTCTGAGTGCAAGCGCACAGTCCAGTGATTCTCTGCCGTTTCTTTTGTGCTGTCTGCTTTCATAGAGGAAAGGCATGATAACGGTTATTCTTCTTGCTTTGCCGCCAAGAGCTGCGATAATTCGCTTTAAATCCTGATAATGGTCATCAGGAGACATATGATTGATTTCACCGCAGAGAGAATAAGTGAGGCTATAGTTACATACATCCACAAGAAGATAAAGGTCGTATCCCCGGACGGATTCGTTTATGACACCCTTGGCTTCACCTGAACCGAAACGAGGCACATTTGTCTTGACAATGTAGTTGTCTCGCTGATAGCCGGAAAAAGCTATTGTGGTCTTATGCTCATTCTCACGTTCGTTTCTCCAGTCAACAATGTAATTGTTAATCTTATTGCCTAAGGCTTCACAGCCCTTTAGTGTGATAAGGCCAAGAGAACCTACCGGAATAGTTTCAAGATCGCTTTCATGCTTTTGCATAGTGATGCTCCTCCATATTAGTGCATTATTTCTTTATTAGTCTTATATCATCTCCGAAAAGCTTTAAAAGCCTGTAGGAGCTGGATATACGTGAAAAAATTCTTTCGGAGTAATTGTGCATAAGCTCTTCCAGTGAGAGATTGGTTGAGATTATAGTGGATTTGCCTCCGAGAAGACGGCTGTTGATACAGTAAAATAATTTGGAATTGGTAAAAGAGTTGGACAGTTCGGTTCCCAAATCATCTATAATAAGCAGCTCACATTCGATAATCTGTGTCTGCGTGCTTTCGCTTTCATTGTCCGAATATGCCGAAAAGCTTTGAAAAAGCTCTATGGAAGACAAATACAGCACGCTGTGGGCTTTGTCAAGCAGTTCTTTTGCAATGCAGTTGGATAAAAAGGTTTTGCCCACTCCGGTATCTCCGAAAAAAAGAATGTTTTCGCCTGAGGGAAAATTTTCCGTAAACTCACGGCACTTCAATAAGACCCGCGCCGCGTTTTCTCTCGGAGAGAGTCCTGTTGTTGCATCCTTGTATTCTGTTGAATAAAAATCGAGGGAAAAATTATCAAAATTTTCTTTATCAAGAACCTGCCTGATATTGGACTGCCGGTAAAGCAGGTCTATTGAAGCCTGGATGAAACAATGGCATTTTTCGCCGCCTACATATCCGGTGTCCCTGCATACCGGGCATTCGTATACGGGAGTTAAATAATCTGCAGGGAAGCCTGCTGACAAAAGCTGTTCTTCCATTTGTCCTTTGATGGCACAAATCCGGCTGTTGAGCTTGGGAAGAGCGTCTTCGCCGCGGATAGAAGCCTTTGCGGCTTCCACCGAAAGCTGTGATATTTTGTCGGAGAGAGACTTGTATTGCGGTACCGCAATAAGAACTTCGGCGGTTTTTCTGTCAAGCTCATGTCTTGTGCGGGTCTGTTTCGCATTGTATTCACGCATTATTTCGTCGTACTGTGAATTATTGAGTACCACAACAATATCCTCCGTTTATTTATCGTTGTTGATGAGATTTTTTTCTATCTCGTCAAAATTATATGTACGCTGTGAAAAATTGTTGAATTTGTTGGTATGTTCCGAAGCGGCAGGCTTGCTTACAACGGGAACGGTTATTTTGGCTCTGAATCCTGCGTCAAGAACCTTAAGCTCTGCAGCGGAGTGTACTCCGGCCGATTTCCATTTGCGGAGTATTCCGTCCGTATAGCTGAAATTAGGCTTTCCCATGCTCAGAACCGTCCGTTTGCATGCCTCAACAATCATTTCCTTATCAAAGCCGTATTCATCGTACCATCTGGAAATAAAATCAAGCTCAGCAGGCGTCAGGTTCCTGTCGGAAATACCGAATGCTTTCATAACGGAAAATGTGCGGCTGCCGTAAACGCAGGATGCGTTCTTGGCATCTTCCACAGTGGATATTCCCTGTTCCGACCATGCTATGGCCACCTTTTCCATATAGCGCAGGCTTGTATGATTATTGCTCACGCAGTATTCCACAAGATATTCTATAAGCTCGCATGAAAGCCCGAGAGACTCTCTGATATACAGAAGGGTTCGTACATCTGTTGAGCTTAACTGTTTTCCGATATATTTTTCCACAATATACAAGAGCTGTTTTATATCTTCCCGTTCTTTAAATTCCGTAAGCTCGGATCTTGAAAACGAACCGGAATGCGAAACTCCGTGCCCGCCGTTGTCCGAAGCGCTGTCTGCGGATACCTTCTCTTTGGCGCGGTCAAAGGAACCGGAACCGGTGTTTTCGAGGGGCAGCACCGTGATAGAGGAAGGCTCCCCTGTCTCCTTGTCAAATGTGACGGAAAGAACATCGTGGCTGTTCCAGTATTTGAGTGCGCGTATAACGTCTTTCTCTGTATGGTTGAGCTTGTCCGCTATGTCGCACAGGGAAAGCGACTGTGAAGAATCACCCATACATCTCAAAAGATACAGATATACCTTCACAAATTCACCGTTGGCATCCTTCATATAGTTATCCAGAAAAATATTGGAAATGGAAGTCTCGTTATTCTTTTTGGCAGAGTTGAGAGTCATCTTCTTCATCTCAAAAATGTCCTCCTGAAGTGTACTGTTATTGAAGTATAACACAGCATTTTTTAAAAGAGAACATCCAATTTGGCAAAAAATAAAAGTTGTGGAAATTGTGGATAAGTCTAATAATTTTGCAGCAGTTCTTCTCCTACTTTTACTATGTTTCCGGCGCCCATTGTTATTACTAAATCTCCCGGTCTGCATGTGTCGATTATATATTGTTCAATTTTGGAAAAATCAGGTTCATATATGCAAGGAGTTCCTGACATGTCAATCAGCTTTTTCAGGTCTATTGATGAAATTCCTACGGTATTCTGTTCCCTTGCGGCATAAATATCCGCAAGGATTACTTCGTCGGCCCTGCTCAGTACCTTTGCGAATTCATTGAGAAACGCCTTGGTTCTTGTGTATGTGTGCGGCTGGAAAATACACACTATGCGGTTGTGCGGATAATTGGCGGCAGAGTCAAGCGTGGCTGCTATTTCCGTAGGATGGTGGGCATAATCGTCAATAATTGTAAAACCGTTAAGCTCTCCCTTTTTCTGGAAGCGTCTTTGTGTTCCGCTGAAAGAACGCAGCGCTTCGCCGTAAATTTCTTCCGGTATGCCAAGATGCACGGCGACTGCAATGGCCGCAAGGCTGTTGTATACGTTGTGTATTCCGGGAACTCCGAGAGTTACGCTGCCGCACGGGCTGCCTTTGTACATAAGCGTGTATGAGCAGCAGCCGGTGTCGTTATATGAAATGTCCGCTGCCGTATAATCACAGTCAGAGCGGCTTCCCACAGTGATGACAGGGCATTTTATATTTGAAGTTATATAACCGTAATTTTCAATATCTCCGTTAATCACAAGAAGTCCGTCGGACGGGAGAAGCTCTGCGTATTGTTTAAAAGAATGACGTATATCATCAATGTCCTTAAAGAAATCAAGATGGTCTTCCTGAATGTTGAGTATTACTCCTATTGTCGGACAGAATGACAGGAAGCTGTTGGTATATTCGCATGCTTCGGTTATGAAGTTATCGGAATGTCCCACACGGAGATTACCTCCGATAGACGGAAGGATTCCGCCCACGGAAACGGTCGGATCCATGCCGGCGGCGAGAAGAATTTCAGTAAGCATTGATGTAGTGGTTGTTTTGCCATGCGTGCCGGAAATTCCTATGGCAACCTTGTAATTGGACATTATCTCGCCTAAAAGCTGTGCCCTTGTGAGAACCGGGATTCCCTTTGCCGTAACGGCCTGAAGCTCCGGATTATCCTGACGGACGGCAGCCGTATATACGGCCACGTCAATATCATCGGTAATATTGTCCGCCTTCTGGCCTATCGTAACCTTTATGCCCTGTTCCGATAATCTGTCGGTGAGTTCCGACTGCTTTATGTCTGAACCCGATATTTTGAAGCCTTTGGAAAGAAGAATGTCGGCAAGGCCGCTCATGCTGATACCGCCTATTCCTATAAAATGGACATGAACCGGATTATTAAAATCTATGTGAAACATGTTTGCTCCAATCTTAATATTATATTTTACACAATTAAAGCATCGGGGAAAATCCGTAAACCGGCTCCGGAGGAAAGACTCCGGCAACGGCGTTTGTTTTCCGTAAGCAGTAAATGGTAATTGCTATGATATATTGTATACCATTTGCGTTGAAATTGTAAAGCACATAAAAAAATGGAATGAAACGAATTAATCTTCATATAGTATAATATATAAATTTTTTACTAAATATTGTAAAATGTACACAAAAAAACAAAAAAATTAAGTAAATTTTTGGCAAATTTACGTTTTTTACTTTAAATTATTTGAAACATATGATACAATATGTATACTACAACGCATGCTAGTAAATATACAGACTTGAGGTGATTAATATGGTAAAAAAAGAAATGATAGCCATGCTGCTGGCTGGAGGACAAGGCAGCAGGCTTGGTGTTCTTACATCCAAGGTAGCCAAGCCCGCCGTTGCTTTCGGAGGCAAATACAGGATAATTGATTTTCCGTTGAGCAACTGCATCAATTCAGGCATCGATACGGTTGGGGTTCTTACACAGTATCAGCCTTTGAGACTTAACACTCATATCGGAATAGGAATTCCATGGGATCTGGACCGCAATGTGGGCGGCGTTACGGTGCTTCCTCCGTACGAGAAAAGTACAAGCAGCGAATGGTACACCGGTACAGCCAATGCAATTTATCAGAATCTTGATTATATGGAAATGTATAATCCGGATTATGTGCTTATTTTGTCCGGAGACCACATATATAAGATGGATTATGAGATAATGTTGGATTATCATAAAGCAAGCAATGCCGATGTTACAATCGCGGCAATGCCGGTTCCTATGGAGGAGGCGAGCAGGTTCGGCATTCTTATAACGGATGACGATAACAGAATAACGGAGTTTGAGGAGAAGCCTGCAAATCCGAGAAGTAACCTTGCTTCAATGGGTATATACATATTCAGCTGGAAAATACTTAAAGAAGCGCTTGTCAAAATGAAAGACCAAAAGGGCTGCGATTTCGGTAAACACATTATTCCGTATTGTTTTGAGAATCATAACAGGCTTTTTGCCTATGAATACAACGGATATTGGAAGGATGTGGGAACATTAAGTTCATATTGGGAAGCCAATATGGAGCTCATAGATATTGTTCCGGAGTTTAATCTTTATGAGGAATTGTGGAAGATATACACAACTTCAGACGCGGTCCCGCCTCAGTATGTAGCGGCGAATGCCATAATTGAGAGGAGCATTATCGGAGAAAGTTCGGAAATTTACGGAACGGTTAAGAATTCCGTTATTGGCTCAAGAGTAATTATCGAGGAGGGGGCAGTTGTCGAGGATTCAATAATTATGGAGAGCACGGTAATAGGCAAAAACGCCAGAATTTACAAATCAATTATTGCCGATAATGTTGAAATCGGGGAAAATACACAAATCGGAATAGGAGAGGAAGCACCGAGCAAACTTGATACCAAGATTTATGCTTCCGACCTTGTAACAATCGGAGAGAATTCATATATACCGTCTAATGTGAAAATAGGCAAGAATACAGCTATTTCTGGAATTACGGAAAGTTCCGATTACCCTGACGGGGAACTGGAAGCAGGCGGATATATTATTAAGGCAGGTGAAGACAGATGAGAGCAGTAGGTGTAATTTTAGCAGGCGGAAATAATAAATTAATGCGTGAATTATCTAACAAAAGGGCAATTGCCGCCATGCCGATTGCAGGCAGCTACAGAACGATTGATTTTGCCCTGAGTAATATGACCAATTCGCATATAGGTAAAGTTGCGGTCATCACACAATACAACGCAAGGTCGCTCAACGAACATCTCAGTTCATCCAAATGGTGGGATTTCGGCAGAAAACAGGGAGGATTGTTTGTCTTTAATCCTACCATTACCAATGAGCACAGCGTATGGTACAGAGGAACGGCTGATGCATTGTATCAGAATATTGACTTTTTCAGAAACAGCCATGAGCCTTATGTGGTAATTGCATCGGGAGACGGCGTGTATAAGCTGGACTACAATAAGGTACTTGAATACCATATTGAAAAGAAAGCGGATATCACCGTTGTTGTTAAGGATATCGAATCTGCCAGTGACGCCACAAGATTCGGCGTTATGAAGCTTGCCGAAGACAATAAGATAATCGATTTTGAAGAGAAACCGGTTCAGACGGATATTACGACTGTTTCCACAGGAATATACGTAATAAGAAGAAGGCTTCTTATAGAGCTTCTGCAAAAGGCTGACGAGGAGGACAGGTACGATTTTGTTAAGGATATTCTTATCCGATACAAAAATATTAAGAGAATATATGCCTACAAATTAGATACGTACTGGAGCAATATTGCTACGGCCGAGTCATATTTTAAAACTAATATGGATTTCCTTAAGAAAGATGTCAGGGATTTCTTTTTCAAGCAGTATTCGGACATTTATTCCAAAGTTGATGACTTGGCGCCGGCTAAATATAATCCGGGTGCAAAAGTCAAGAACAGCCTTATAGCAAGCGGATGCATTATCAATGGAAGCGTTGAGGATTCCGTTATATTTAAGAAGGTTTATATCGGAAACAACTGTACGATAAAAAATTGTATAGTGCTCAACGATGTACATATCGGAGATAACAGTTATTTTGAAAACTGTATCATTGAGAGCAGAGATACAATCAGGCCTAATACAACTTATGTGGGCGAGAACGGGGAAATTAAGATTGTCATTGAAAAGAACGAAAGGTTTTCAATTTAGCCCGACGTACCGTTTTCACAGTTTTTGGCCGGTGGAGAGCTATGGTTTCCGTATAAAAAAGAAAACGGAAGCACCGGCCGGGACGCTTATGGGGTGATTACGTGTAATGCTTGAGGATATTAATGCAAAGGAAGGGGCAATACATATGCAGATAACAGATATCAGAGTACGTAAAGTTGACAAGGAAGGTAAAATGAAAGCCATCGTTTCAATTACGGTTGACAATGAATTTGTAATTCATGATATCAAAGTGATTGACGGGGACAAGGGGCTTTTCATTGCAATGACGAGCAAAAAAACCATTGACGGTGAGTACAGAGACATCGCGCATCCGATTAATTCGGATACGAGAGAACGCATGCAGCAGAAAATTATAGAGGCTTATATAGCTGCGGAAGAATAACCTTGTATTGTAGGACGTGAGAGGGTGTCCCAAAAGTCATTTGATGACCGAGGGACGCCCTCTTTTCAAAATATTAATGATTAATTCAGCTCAATGAGCGGAGGAAAGGAAGGTTATATGAAAAAGACGGCTGTTTTATTAATCATTGCATCGGTATTTGCTTTTACAGGATGTTCGGGTGTAAAACCCGCGGAAAGGTCGGATGAGAATCAGGCCGGAACCGGGGAGTCGGATGGTACGCTTTATTTTACCGTGACATATGAAGACGGAAGAACCCAGGACTGTTCAACAAAGTATACGCTGGATTTTGACATTGAAGATATCGGTTATTCCGTTCCTTCACGTTTCAACGGTTATCAGGTGTCGGAGGGAAAGCTGTACCGTTTTGCGGGACTGGAATTGTATGATGAAACCAATTATCCGGAAACCGTAAAAACAGGATATGTAATGTGCAGAATTCCGCTGAAGTATGATACGCAAAGCAATATGTTTGTGGCGGACGGACAGGTGGAAGTGATTTAAGGTATCTGCTTTATTCTACTTTCATCATTCTGTATCCGACTCCGATATGGGTTTGGATATACTGCGGAGAATCGGGTTCAGACTCTAATTTTTTTCTGAGAGTTGCCATAAACACACGAAGGGATGCCACATCGTTATCCCAGCTGCTGCCCCATATTTTTTGGGTGATATAGGTGTGTGTCAACACCTTTCCTATATTTTTTGACATAAGGCAAAGGAGTTTGTATTCGATTGGAGTCAGATGCAGCTGGTTTTCTCCCAGATAAGCGCATCCCGCCGCAAAATCTACCTTAAGCCTGCCGTTTGTGAATACGGCGTCATTTGCTGCCGCGTCGCTATGAATTAGAGCCAGGCGGCGTTGGTTTACACGAAGTCTGGCAAGCAGTTCCTCTACCGAGAAGGGCTTTGTCAGATAATCGTCAGCGCCGTTATCAAGGGCTTCAATTTTATCGTTATCCTCACTTCTGGCACTGATGACAATAATCGGCATGTTGGACCAGGTACGGATTCGCTTTATTACATCTATCCCGTCCATATCCGGTAAACCTAAATCAAGCAGGATAATATCCGGATTATGGGAAGACGCTTCCATAATGGCCCTTTCTCCGTTTTCGGCAGTGATAAATTTATAATCGTGAGTTTTAAGAGTAGTGGTAATCAGATTGCGTACGGGTGCGTCATCTTCTACCACAAGAATCAGAGTCTTATTCATTTATTTGCACCTCATGTGACGGTAAAGTAAAAGTAAATACACATCCGTGTGGAGAATTGTCCGTCAGAGTCAATTCCCCGCCGTGAAGATTTATAATTGATTTGCACAGTGACAATCCGAGTCCCAGACTGCGGCGGCTGTCCGGAGTTTTGTTTTCTCCCGTGAAGAACATTTCAAATACACGGGGCTTTATTTTATCGGGAATACCGTCTCCGTTATCGGCAATGCTGACGGTTATGGTATTGTTTTTTTTCTCTGCCGTTATTTTAATCTCGGAGCCGGCAGGAGTGTATTTGACGGCGTTGTCCACAATATTGATTATGACCTGCATGATGAGCCGGGCATCTATTTGTACCAGCATCAGATTATCCTTGCATTCAAGGGAAATGTTATGTTCGGCGCTTTTGCGGTCTATATGCCGCATTGCTTCTTCAAGCACTTCCTCCATAAGCTGAACCGACATATTAAGGTTAAGCCTGTCTTCTTCAATTCGTGTGATTGACAGCAGATTTTCGACAAGGTTTATAAGCCATTGGGAATCATCATATATATCGTTGAATATCTGAGTCCTTGTTTCATCATCAAGTTTGTCGTAATTGGACAGCAGATTGCTTGCATTGCCTGAAATGGATGTCAGCGGTGTGCGCAAGTCGTGAGAGATGGCCCGAAGCAGATTTGCCCGAAGCTGTTCATTTTTTGCAAGCACGGCCGCCGATTCCTTTTCCTTTGCGTTGCGGCTGTTTTCCATTGCCAGAGCGCACTCGCCGAGAATTGAAAGCATTACGTTGTTTTCAAATGAATCCAGAGGCTTTCCGTCTATATGAATCCCTACCACTCCGTACACTTTGTCATTGATAAGTATAGCAAGGTACTGGCATTTTCTGTCGCTCAATGAGGGGGTGGCAGCGCCGGCCCGTTTTTTGTTTTTGAGTACCCATTCCGCTGCATATTTTTCTTCTGCGATAAAAAATACTTGATTTTCCGCTCCGGGGGTAACGGTAAACAGGCAGCCTTCTGACAGTCTTCCGTTTGTTTCGGGATATGCGATGATGTCACGGTTAAGCAGCTTCATGAGCTGGCTTGCCGTGATATTTATAAAATCGCTGTCATCATTAGCTTTTTGCAGCATTTGGCTGGTTTCCAGCAATACCCTTGCCCTGAATGCCGATTGAGCCGACTGCTTTGCGTGGTGTTTCAGCTTGGAGGCAAGCGTTCCGGTTATAACAGATGCGGCCAGCATAATAGCGAATGTGACCGGATAACCGGAATCGTATGCATGAAAGGTCAGTCTCGGCTTGGTAAGAAAAAAATTAAAAAGCGTAACGCTGAATATTGAGCCGATTACACTGCAGGTATATCCTCGCGTAAAGAGAGAAGTCAGCAGCACGCCAAGGATATATACCGTTATTATATTGGATTCCGTAAAGCCAAGTTTAAGAAATATTGAACCGATTATTGTGGCAGCGGTAAGGATAACTGCCGTTATCAGCAAATCTTTAGGACGCGGAATGATATGCCGTGCAATCATTTTTTGATTATTCATCCTCAACACTTCCTTGTTCCACTAAGCTCGCACATCGCTCCGCTTGTGCCCGCTATTTGTTCACATTATACCGTGCCCGCCAGGCTCGTGAGAAACCTCGCCAAGCGGTCAGGTATATGTTCACACTAAATTCGCACATCGCTCCGCTTGTGCTCATTAAGTGTTCACATTATACCATAATACCATGGGTTTGTGTATTCATATATTGATTTTCGGATTTTCATTGTTTCGGATGTTCATATCGGTATTGTCGTAAAGCATTATCCGCATTTCCTCATGATTTGCGCGGAAACGACGGATCTCTTCCATTATCTCTTCGTCGGTCAGATTGTCTGCGAGCGTAACACAGGAAGGTACTTTATTTTCGGATGCTTTTTCAACATTTTTTCGGTTCTCTTCGATAAATTTATCAAGCTTGCCCATTAAAAAATATCCGTAGATAAACGCGCCTATTACCGCTATTATTAATGCAGCATCTTTCATACATACTCACCACCTGATATGTTACTTGCACCGGTTATATATGAAAGCATTTTTGCAATGCTTTGTATTCTCCAAGCACAAGCATTGTTTTGTCTTCAGTCAGTACGGTGTCGGATGAAACACTCAAATCCATTTTGCCGTTCTGCTTTACCGCCATGATGTTAATATTATATTTTTTCCGTATATCAATCTGTCCCACACTCATACCTATCCAGGGTTTCGGAACTGTTACCTCGAAAATAGCGTGAGAATCATCCAGTTTGATATAATCAAAAATATGATCCGAGCTGTAGCGGACGGCCGCCCATTTTGCAATCTGCTTTTCAGGATAAAGCACCTCGTCAGCGCCGTTGCGAAGCAGAAATTTGGCGTGGACGTCCCGCGCGGCTCTGGAAACCACAAATTTTGCGCCCAGTTCCTTGAGATTTGATGTGGTTTCCAGAGAGCTTTGAAAATCGCTGCCTATTGCAACGATACATACGTCATAATTACGAACGCCTAAGGACTCAAGAAATTCCGTGTTTGTACTGTCGCCGATTTGGGCATTCGTAACAAAAGGCAGAATGTCGTTTACCCTTTCTTCAGTATTGTCAATCGCCATCACCTGATGTCCCAGCTGATTTAACTGTAAGGCGATGTGCCTTCCGAATCTTCCCAGTCCGATGAGTAAAATAGATTTCATAATAGTTTCTCCTTATCCAACCGTTATTTTTTCCTGCGGCAGTTTTGAATGGATTTTATTGGCCCCGGAGAGCGCTGCATAAATAAGCGTCAAACCGCCCACTCTGCCGAAGAACATTAAGATTATCAGGATAATCTGCGATAACAAACCAAGCTGCGGAGTGATACCCAGTGTAAGACCGACGGTACCAATGGCTGATGCGGTTTCATAAAGGCAGGTGCCAAGAGGCAATCCTTCCGTCACGCTGATGACCAACGCGCCTCCGAAAAACAGTGTTAAATACATCATTAAAATTGTGGCGGCATTTTTAATTACGCCGTCTTCAATCCTGCGGCCCCAAAACTGTGCGTCAGCCTTGCGGCGGAATATGGCAAAAGCGTTTGCCAAAAGCACCGCAAAGGTTGTTGTTTTCATTCCGCCTGCGGTGGAACCGGGAGAACCGCCTATCAGCATAAGAAAAATCATAATTGCCTGAGCAGCTCCAGACATTGCGGCAAGGTTTACCGTATTAAAGCCTGCGGTTCTAGGAGTCACCGACTGGAAAAAAGAACCCAGTATTCTTTCTCCCACAGGCAAATCCGCAAATTCATACAAGTAGAAGAATATGGCAGGAATGAGGATAAGAAGCGCTGTTGTTATAATTATTACCTTGCTCTGCATACGGTAACGCCTGAAATGATGCCTGTTTGTGTATACATCTTCCCAGGTGAGAAATCCTATTCCGCCGATTACAATCAAAAGCATAATTGTAATGTTGATTACAGGATTTCCGACGTAGGACGTAAGCGAAGGATAAAGTGAATCCTGAGTACCCATAATATCAAAGCCGGCATTGCAAAAGGCTGAAATGGAGTGAAAAAAAGCCATCCATATGCCTTTGACACCGAAGTCCCGGCAAAAAACTGGCATCATAACAACAGCTCCGATTAATTCAAAAAGAAATGTGGCCTTAAGTATAAAACTGGTCAGCCGCACAATCCCGCCGACTTTTGGAGCCGCAATTGCCTCCTGCATTGTACTTCGCTGCATAAGCGAGATTTTTCTTCCTGAAAGCAATGCAAAAGATGCAGCTACAGTTACAACACCCAAGCCGCCGATTTGGATAAGCACTATAATAACCGCCTGGCCGAAAGACGACCAGTAAGTGGCGGTGTCCTGTACAATAAGCCCGGTAACGCATACGGCGGAGGTGGAAGTAAATAATGCTTCGTTGAAAGGTGTGGCTGAGCCGCTTCTTGATGATATAGGAAGCATAAGAAGCAATGCTCCTAACAATATCACCCCTGCAAATCCCAATATAATGATTTGAAATGTTGTAATATGTTTCTTTTTATGTAAAAGCTCTGCCATGATGTGCCGCTCCTTTTTTATTTATTATCATTATATAGTATTTATTTTAAGAAAGTATAAGGGCATTTATTCTCATATTAAGATTGTATAAAGATTTACCTTGACTTAGAGTTGACTTCAGGTAGTATAATATTTATAAAGAAAAGGAGGACTGCATATGATTTACATAAATTTTGAGGACATAAGGTTATCGGCGCTGGGAATGGGGGCGATGAGACTTCCGGTCATAAACGGAGACGATGCCGTTATTGATGAAAAAGCGACGGAAGAGATGGTTGAATATGCCATGTCACACGGCATCAATTACTATGATACGGCATGGGGATATCATTCCGGAAACTCGGAGACGGTAATGGGGAAAATACTGTCCAAATATGACAGGGGAAGCTTTTATCTGGCGTCAAAATTTCCCGGATATGATTTGAGCAATATGGGAAAGGTCAAGGAAATTTTTGAAAAGCAGCTTCAGAAATGCCGTGTAGAGTATTTTGATTTTTACTTATTCCACAATGTCTGTGAAATGAATATTGATGCGTACCTTGATGAAAAATACGGAATTTACGATTATCTCATGGAGCAGAAGCGCAATGGAAGAATAAAACATCTCGGTTTTTCAGCGCACGGAAGCCGTGAAGTGATGAAAAAATTTCTTGACAAATATGGCAGTGATATGGAATTCTGTCAAATTCAGCTTAATTATCTTGACTGGGAATTTCAGGATGCCAAAGGAAAAGTTGAATTGCTCAGAGAAAATAATATTCCGGTCTGGGTTATGGAACCGGTGCGGGGCGGAAGGCTGGCTAACCTGACCGAAGAGCAGTCTGCAAAGCTGCAGGCGTTAAGACCGGACGAAAAAACTGTCGCGTGGGCATTCAGGTTCCTGCAGACTATTCCTGATGTAACCGTTATTTTATCGGGAATGTCCGATTTGAACCAGTTGAAAGACAATATTGCAACCTTTGAAGAGGATAAGCCGCTTGGCGATGAGGAGCTTAAAGCGTTAAAGGAAGTGGCTGACGATATGAGGAAAGGAATTGTTCTTCCTTGTACTGCCTGCCGTTATTGTACCACTCATTGCCCGAAAGGACTTGATATTCCGTCGCTGCTTTCCTTATATAATGAACATCATTTCAGCGGAGGCGGTTTTATCGCGCCTATGGCTTTGATGGCCTACGCAGATGATAAAAAACCGACTGCCTGTATAGGATGCAGAAGCTGTGAAGCGGTATGCCCTCAGCAGATTAAGATATCGGAGGCTATGGCGGATTTTTGCAGAATGCTTGGATGATAAAAAGTTTTATACGGTGATTATTTCGGTTTTTGTTCCCTGCTCTCTGCTGGACATACGGAACTCTACGGGAGTCATATACATATATTTTTTAAAAACCTTGTTGTAATAGCTTATGTTGTCAAAGCCGGATTCAAGAGCTATTTCCCCCACAGGCATATCCGTGCTTTCAAGAAGTTCTATCGATTTGCTTATGCGGTAATAATTAATGTATTCTATTATTGACATTTTTGTCATGGATTTGAAAAACCGGCAGAGCTGGCCTTCACTGATGTGAAACTGCACTGCCATTGCCGTGATTGTAATGTGCTCCCTGTAATTATTCCGCAGCCATAAAAGCATTGATTTTATCCTTGTGATTTTGTGGTCGCTCTGTTTGGACGCATAATTGATATTTTTGGCACAGTGTGTATACATAAGATACCAAATCTCATATATATACGATTTTATGAGCAGCTCATATCCCGGCTGCTTTTGCGCAAAAAGCTCTTTTATCAGCGCAAGCCTGTCAAAAACGGTATGCTCCCATTCTTCCTTGGGAAATATATAGTCGGAAAAAAATACGGAACCGTCATTTACAGAATCTATGTATTTATGCTGGATTGAGTCATTGCCATACCCGCCCATAAAATCCGGGTGGAAAACGACGGCATAGAAGTCCGCCGGAGTTCCCGGGGCGGCGTTCATGGAATGAAGACTGTCGGATTTAATAAATACAATTCCTCCTTTTTTCACATTGAAATATCTGTCGTCAATCCTGAACTGTGCCTCGCCTTCTGTTATAACCAGTATTTCAAATTCGCTGTGCCAGTGGCAGCCGATTCTTTCGGATATGGCAGAATTGGTATTTATTTCATGTACCATTAACGGGAACATGGCATTGCCGTGTGAAATTTTCTCTCTCAGAGAATCGCTGTTTTTTTCCATATGAATATAGAATAATTTCCTTTCTGAAAAATCAGCGGAATATTCCGCATATTATGCCCGGGACTTACCCGTCATACCGTAAATTTGCATAAAACTGCCGTTAAACATCATTATTGTGTTATTGTATGGCATAAATGATATAGAAAAACTTCAATAATATCATTATACTGTTATTAAATTATAAAAGCAAGGCAATAATGCGGAAAGGAAAAAAGATGATTTTTAAACAGGAAAAAACAGCGTTAACTTTCAGCCATCAGGGGGAGAAAATACGAATCGAAGCGTGGGGCAGGGATTCACTTCGCGTCAGGAGCACTAAAAATGCGTCATTTACCGATAAGGATTGGGCGTTGACGGAGGACGTCCGGGACTGCGGCAGTGATGTGGCGATAATTGTGAATGACAACGGAACCGCAAGCTTTACAAACGGCCGTATCAGGGTTGACGTAAATGAAGTGGGTATACTGTCATTTTACCGCGACGGAAAGCTTTTCTTAAGAGAATATTACAGGAGCTACTACGGAACAATCAGCAAAGAAAGCCGCTGCCTTAAGCTGATTGCACGCAATTACAAGCCGATAATCGGAGGGGATTATACTTTGACAATGCGGTTTGAGAGCAATGACGGAGAAAAAATTTACGGAATGGGACAATATCAGCATCCGTATCTTGACCTTAAGGGATGTGTGCTTGAGCTGGCACAGAGAAATTCCCAGATATCCGTTCCTTTTGCGGTATCGAGCCTTGGTTATGGATTTTTGTGGAATAATCCGGCCGTGGGAAGCGCTTCTTTCGGTAAAAATTATACGGAATGGGTTGCGCAGGCTTCCAAGCAGATTGATTACTGGCTTACGGTTGCGGATACGCCGCACGGCATAGTTGAAAATTATACGGCGGTTACAGGAAGGGCTCCGGTTATGAGAGCCGATGTTTTGGGATTATGGCAGTGCAAGCTCAGGTACAGAACTCAGGATGAAGTGCTCAGTGTCGCGCGTAAATATAAAGAGCTTGGTATACCGCTTGACGTTATTGTTATTGACTTTTTCCATTGGACAAGACAGGGCGACTGGCATTTTGACCCTGAATACTGGCCGGACCCTAAGGCTATGGTGGATGAGCTTCACGCAATGGGAACCAAGGTTGTGGTGTCCGTATGGCCGTCCGTTGACCGTAAGAGCGAAAATTTTGAAGAAATGTTTGAGCGCGGCCTTTTAATCCGGACGGAAAGGGGAACGATTGAGACGTATGATTTTCAGGGCGACTGTCTTGTGGTGGATGTGACTAATCCCGAAGCAAGAGAATTCATCTGGGAAAAATGCAGGAAGAATTATTACGATTACGGTATTGATATGTTCTGGCTTGACAACGCAGAGCCTGACCTTGCCGTTTATGATTACGACAATTACAGATATTATATGGGAACA
Source organism: uncultured Butyrivibrio sp. (assembly GCA_944382105.1). Classification (GTDB taxonomy): domain Bacteria; phylum Bacillota; class Clostridia; order Lachnospirales; family Lachnospiraceae; genus Eshraghiella. Next base: position 2,379 of record CALWMX010000135.1, on the reverse strand, counting down.
GCTCTTGAGGTGGGAAATATATATCCCGAACTTTATGCAAAGGCTTTCAGCGACGGAATAACAGAGCTTGGAAGAGGCGGTGATATGCTTCACCTTGTGCGCAGCGGATGGGCAGGCTCTCAGAAATATTCCACGCTTATATGGTCCGGAGATGTTCCGAGCACTTTTGAGGCGCTTGAAGACCAGATGGCAGCCGGACTCAATATGGGGCTTGCGGGAATTCCTTGGTGGACAACGGATATAGGAGGCTTTATGACTGACGACGTCAATGATCCTGTATTCAGGGAGCTTCTCATAAGGTGGTACGAGTTCGCCGTATTTACGCCGGTACTGCGCATGCACGGCGACAGGGGACCGCACAATATCCCGCCGCTTTCCGATAAAGAGTATGGCGGAGGATATTTGTATACCGGACATCCCAACGAGCTTTGGAGCTACGGCGAGGAAAACATGAAAATAATGCTGGACTACCTCAACCTGAGACTTTCAATGAAGCCTTACATCGAAAAACTCATGCAGGAGGCCCATGAAACCGGAGCTCCTCTTATGAGAACCATGTTTTTTGAATTTCCGGAGGATGAAAAGTGCTGGACAGTCACCGACCAGTATATGTTCGGGGACAAATATCTTGTAGCGCCGATTCTCAAAGCGGGAATGAATGAGAGAGAAGTGTATCTTCCTGCGGGCAAATGGGAAGATATACATGACAAACATGTATTTGAAGGTCCTGTAACGGTAAAATGCGAAGCGCCTCTTGAAAAAATTCCGGTTTTTATAAAGAAATAAAGAGTCGTTAAGAACGCCTCCCATGAGCGCAATGTCCTTTAAAGGCATATGCTCAGGGAGGCGGAAATTTTAATATCAGTAATTAGTATCAGACAAATATATGGGGAAGAAACAGATGAAAACAAGAGAAGAAGCATTATCATACGGGTTATCATTGCCGGGGACATATCAGGACGCTCCGTTTCGTGACAATAACTGGCAGCTGGTCCGCGTCCGCAAAAATAAAAAAGTATTTTTATGGACTTATGAAAGAGACGGCAAGATGTGCATTAATATAAAGGTGGACCCCGAATGGAGAGATTTGTGGAGAAATACATATCAGTCGGTTATTCCGGGTTACCATCAAAATAAAGAGCATTGGAATACGGTGATTTTGGACGGTACAATCCCGGATGAAGAAATCAAAAGAATGATAGCCGAAAGCTATGACCTGGTCACGGGCGCCGGTAAGCGTCGTGAAACGCAGGTTGAGAGATAAGTGAAATTGGAGAAATCGTGAGTTTCCACAAACTGCAATGGAAAACAGGGATAATTTCCCAAAGTGCCAATTCGCTGTTTTTGCAGCGTAGAATATTCTTCAATGTGTCATTTGGAAAAGTAAGTCCGGGTAACGCGGATTATATCATGTTCTCTATGCTCGTAAAATACCTCGCCAAGTTTGCAGATATATGTTCCACTAAGCTTATGACGCGCTGTGCTTGCGTTCACTAAGTGTTCACATTATATCACGTCGACTGACGTCTCCGTGTGGGCATTCGCACAATGTCGGATTCCGCAAGCGCAATCCTCCGCTGTGCTCATTATATCATATTTTGAGCGGTTTTTCTGTTTATGGCAAAATCCTGTGGAAACTCAAGAAAAAGGTATATTGCCTTTTTTTATATAATATGTTATTATTAATATACAAAAATAACAGCATATTACATCATGATTTTAGGTAATATGGACAATGAAGGCGTATAAAAATTAATTTAAAGGAGGTTGTTATTATGTTCAAAAAAAGACTGGTAACTCTTATTCTTATTTTTTCTGCATGTATTCTTGTTTTAATGGCATGTTCAAAAAATTCAGCGGTTTCAGGTGAAAGAAATACGGAAGGAACAACGCAGGATGACGTTTCAAATTTAAACGGACAGATGGGAGGGGAAAATAATCCCAAGCTTAAACTGGAAGCAAGTGAAATAAATGACTTGGATATAGACTATGGGCAGATTATCCCTGTGGACAAAGTTTTAGAGAAAGACAGTGACTATAAAGATATCTATGATTCGATGACAGATAGTATATCGGAACTGTGCAAAAATTCGGAAGAATTTTCGATGTACGGTGAAACCGGATTCTATATCTCCAAGACGCCGATACGTCATTTTGACGTCTGCAATCTTAAAATGCAGGAGAGTATGAGTACGCAAATCTGTATTTTTTCGGAAGATTTGAGTTCAGGTGCAGTATACATATTGTATGAAGCAGATGGCGAAATTCTCGGACAATGCAATTTTTCCATGAATACATATGTATCAACTATTATGAAGGATAATCCGGAGAAAGATTATATTTTTCTTTTTAACGACGGAGAGCTTTTGCTTATAGACT
>CALWMX010000134.1 GCA_944382105.1 uncultured Butyrivibrio sp. | reverse complement strand
TGTCGCTTTTGGGGAACTATGATGAGGATACGGCCAGAAAGGTTATGGAGTCCGAACAGTTGGTTGACCGTTATGAGGACGAGCTTGGAACGTATCTTGTCAAGCTCAGCGCAAAAAGCATTAATGAGCATGATTCCACAGTTGTTTCAAAGCTTTTGCATTGCATAGGCGATTTTGAGAGAATTTCCGACCATGCGCTTAATATTAAGGAAGCGGCAGCGGAAATGAAGGGAAAAAAGCTATCCTTCTCAAAAGAAGCAAAGGCCGAGCTCAGAGTTCTTGAAACCGCAGTAAAACAGGTGCTTTCGGAGGCAATCTACAGCTTCTGCAATGACGATAAGAAAATTGCCATGGAGGTTGAACCGCTTGAGGAGGTAATCGACAATCTGGAGGACGAGCTTAAAATCCGTCATATAGAACGTCTCAGGGCAGGCCATTGTACAATCGAGCTGGGCTTTATCCTGTCGGACATAACGACAAACTATGAAAGAATTGCGGATCACTGCTCCAATATTGCGGTATGTGTGCTCCAGTTTGAAGACAGCGATATGGAAACTCACGATTATCTTGAGAAAATGAGAGAGGATAACGAGGAATTTAAGCAGAAATACAGAAAGTATAAAAATTTGTACATTTTGCCGGAGAGTGGTAAAATGTAAGCAGTTATGAAATGGAGGCAGTTATGGCTAATATTTTTATAGTGGAGGACGACAGCAATATCAGGGAAATTGAAATGTTTGCGCTTAAGAACAGCGGATACATGGTGGAGGGTTTTGAGAACGCCAAGGATTTTTTTAAGCGGATTTCAGAGAAAAAGCCTGATTTGGTGCTCCTTGACATAATGCTTCCGGATGTTGACGGAATGGAGATTCTTGCAAGACTTAAGAATGTTCCGGAAACCAAGCGTATTCCTATAATAATGGTAACTGCCAAGACGACTGAAATTGACAAGGTGAAAGGACTTGACACGGGCGCAGACGACTATGTGACGAAACCATTCGGCGTTATGGAGCTTATATCAAGGGTAAAGGCTCTTTTGCGCAGAACGAACGATATGAATGAGGATAAAATCCTTACGCTGGGCGAGATTAAGATGGACCTTGATAAGCGGAGTGTCTGGGCCGATGATAAGACGGTGGAGCTTACATATAAGGAATTTGAGCTTTTGAGGCTTCTTATGCAGAACGCGGGAATTGTGCTTCACCGTGATGTTATCATGGAAAGAATATGGGGAGCGGATTTTGAGGGCGAATCAAGAACTCTTGATATGCATATAAAGACGCTCCGCCAGAAGCTCGGCGGTGCAGGCGCGCATATTAAAACGGTAAGGAACGTGGGTTATCAGGTAGAATAACAGGTCGGATTATTTTATGAAGAAAAAAATTAATTCTCAAATGTTGGTTATAGTGGCAATCGCAATCATATCAACCGCCGTTTTATCCATTGCGGTATTTTATGAGGTGTTTAAACGTGAGATGATGGGCAGTCTTGCCACTTATGCAAAGCTAATCGGAAGTACGATAGAGACAGGAGATACGGACGATTTGGCGTCTGCTTTTGCCGACAGAAACGGCATTTTCGACAGTGAAAAATTAGGGGAGCTCCGGCTGACTTTAATTGACGCGGACGGAGAGGTGTTATTTGACACCAGCGCGGATGAAGGCGAGATGCCAAACCACGGAGACCGTCCCGAAATAATTCAGGCTTTTGAGAAAGGAAACGGTCAGGCGGTGCGCCATTCCGATACGCTTGAAAAAAATACTTTTTACTATGCCGTGCTTATGGAAAACGGAATGGTTATCCGTGTCGCCAAAGAAGCAAGCAGCGTATGGAGTATTTTAAAATCGGCGTTTCCTGTCCTGGGAGTGATTATAGTTTTAACTTTCGGGGCCTGCTTCGTATTGACGCATTTTCTTGTCAGAAGCCTTATAGCGCCCATAGAGGGCGTAGCCAACAACATGGACCATATAGAGGACGTGGCGGTATACAAGGAGCTGCAGCCATTTGTCACTACAATCAAGAAGCAGCATGAGGATATTTTAAAGAGCGCAATGATGCGTCAGGAGTTTACGGCTAACGTTACCCATGAGTTAAAAACTCCGCTGACTTCGATTTCGGGATATTCGGAGCTCATAGAAAACGGCATGGCGGACGGAGAGGATGTAAGCCGGTTTGCCGGAGAGATACACAGGAATGCCAAAAGGCTGCTTTCTCTTATAAATGATACGCTGCGGCTGTCGGAGCTTGACTCAGGCGCGGCCGAAATACAGTTTGAGGATGTGGACTTGTATGAGATTGCCAAAAGCTGCATGAATATGCTGAGCCTGCACGCTTCCGAAAATGATGTTGCGTTCCATATAAAGGGCGGCGAAACCCATATAAATGCCAATAAAAGCATGGTTGAGGAGCTTGTGTACAATCTCTGCGACAATGCGATAAGATATAACAGAGAGGGCGGCAATGTCTGGATTGTTGTGGATGCCGAGGAACGTTCCATTCTTGTGTCCGATGACGGCATCGGGATATCCGAGGAGAACCAACAGCGTATTTTCGAGCGCTTTTACCGTGTTGATAAAAGCCGTTCCAAGAAAACAGGGGGAACCGGACTGGGGCTTGCGATTGTAAAACATATTGCAGAACAGCACAATGCCAAAATCGAGCTGACAAGCGCGGAGAAAATAGGAACCACAATCAAGGTTATTTTCGGTCCGGGAAATCAGAACCGCTAGGCCGGCAAAGATACGTCGGTCACTTTAAAATTTACACATCGTTTACACAGCCGGCGCATATTTTTTACCTATGAATGATACTATATAAGCAGATACAGGAGCAGAAAAGAAACCGGAACATATCCGGGCGTATCCGCTCAGGATGAATTCCCGACCGTTGAAAGGGGTGGCGATTATGAGTGTTATTTTAAAGTTCAGCAGAAAAATGTCAAATGGCAATATAAAGAGCCTGCGAGGTATTTTTCTTGCAGCCAATATGCTTGTGACCGCATTGCTTGGGCTGGCGGTGTGGATTGTGGTCGATTTTTTTGCCGACGCGTCAGTCGTTTCGCTTGTTTGCGCGGTAGGATATCCGGCAATTTTTGTGGGACTGATTGGCGGAGTGCTTTATCTGATGAATAAAGATTTGTGGTAGACTTCCGTCAGATATTTTTCTTTAATCTGCATAATAACATCTTCTACAGTACATTTTATATTTTGTTCTATTTATATAACTTTTATATTATTTACCTGTTTACATTTTTTTATAAAATTTCCTTTTAAAATTGCAATGTTTATTGAAAACCTTCTGCCGTTAGTGTAATATAGAAGAAATGATACTTGGCAGTATATCGCATAACTATCAGGAGGAATAACAATGAACAGAGAACTAGTCATAGTCATAGATTTCGGAGGTCAGTACAATCAGCTTGTTGCACGCCGTGTCAGGGAATGTAATGTATACTGTGAGATATACTCTTATAAAACTGATATTGCTGAAATCAAGGCCATGAACCCTAAAGGAATTATTTTGAC
>CALWMX010000133.1 GCA_944382105.1 uncultured Butyrivibrio sp. | reverse complement strand
GGGACCGTGAACGAGCGGTATTTCCTCAAAGAGGATGAGCTGCCGCAATGGGTCTACAAAAAGGGCGCTAAGCGCGAGGTCCGCAAGCGGACGGATGGATCGGAATATGTGTTCACGGAGGGCGCGATGGCTTTCCCCGATCCCTTGGATAAGCCGTCGCGAACGCTCGTCACATCGGAAACGAAACTATCGCGCACCTCTCATGTCGTACAGGATCTTTTGACGGGGCGCTTGCGCACCTTGACGCCGATCGAATGCGAACGCTTGAACGGCTTCCCCGATGACTGGACTGTCGGTATACCCGACAAAATGCGCTGCTTTTGCATGGGGAATGCCTTGGTCGTGCCGATGGTTACGAGACTTGCTGAGCAATTATTTTTTGCTGATGCTTGACAGTATATAATTTATTTTTTGAAAATCAGGAGAAGTTATATGGCTCATAATTATGAAGAAATTTTATACTCACGGAATCAAGTAAAAAAGGCTGGAAAGGTTTTCGTGGATCTCTTAAACCATAAATCAGTTAAATTTGATGTCAACACGCCAGATCCGTTAGTCGTTATCAATAATTGGAGAGCTGCGCATTCTTTTCCTCTCCAAGTACTGTACATGCATGTAAAAAAATCAGCTCCTCAAACAGCTATTGTTGCACAACGATTAAAGCGTTTATATTCTATCACACAGAAATTATACCGATTTCCGCATATGAGCTTAACAGCAATGCAAGATATTGGAGGTTGTAGAGTAATAGTTGATTCGATTGATGACATTTATTCGCTAATCGCAAAGTTTAAAAAATCTAAAATGCGACACAAATTGAAAGAGGAATATGATTACATCAAAAGACCAAAGGAGGACGGGTATAGAAGCTATCACATTGTTTATTCTTATTTTAGTGATCGAAACCCAAAATATAATGGACTGTTTATCGAGATACAAATTCGGACACATATTCAGCACTTATGGGCTACCGCAGTTGAAACAATGGATACATTTACTGGAGATCCGTTGAAAATTGGACAAGGCGACCCTCAGAATAGACAGTTTTTTATTCTCGCATCTAGATTGTTGGCAATTTTTGAGCTTTCTGGAGGTGATTTAGATGCGGTAAGGGCTTCGCATGATTTTGAAGAATTTTGTATGTATGAAGCAGATTACCATGTTTTACAGAAATTAAAAAATATAAAGGAAGCTGTGGAATTTGTAAAAACAACAGATAAAAGCAACCAATATTATCTTTTGATTTTGAACCGCTCAACTGGTGTTTTAAATATTAGCCAGTTTTCCTCAAGTCAACTGGAGGAAGCAACTGAAAGATATAATTTGCTTGAAAAGGAAAAGGAGAAAGAACAAGATGTTGTCTTGGTTTCGACAACTTCTTACAATGCGTTAAAGAAAGCATATCCAAATTATTTTTCTGATATTTCTGAATTCATTGATATCATGGAAAGGTTTCAAGCATGAAAAATTATGTTGCGCACGTGTTCAGTGTGTCAAGTTAAAGTGCATAAAATCAGTTTTATGTAAAAAAATCAATTCCCTCAGCGGAAATGTCGTCTATGACTTTATCAACAGTTATCAGGCGCTGTTAAATCGGGTAATGAAGTAAAGTAAAAGCCTCGTTCGATTGAAGCGAGGCTTTTACTTTTGCATGAAGTTGTGATACATATCAAAATTCGCCGTAAAGGTTGCAGTATCTCTGCCGAATGCTTACCTTACGGTGATTTATAGTCCCTCTGCCGATACCGAGTTCGGTGCAAACTTCGGATTGTACCATGCCGTTCATGTAGCAGTTCAGAATGGCGAGTTCCAATGCGGAAAGCTGTAACGCCTCAGTAAGCTCATCGTATTTGCTGTAATCGGTCTGCTCGTGCTCAAAGCAATTCACAGGATCCATGGGTAGCGCCTTATAATCCGTAAAATCTATGTATTCCGTCTTTTCGGCTTTCCGGCGCAAACGCATGAGTTCGCTGTCTATTTCACGATAGCACGCAAGTTTGATGGTGATCTCTTTTCCGCGCTTGTCTTTGCCGTAGATTTCATGTACAGTCCTGCCGACGAACTGATATAGAAAGCAGATAGCAGTCTGAGCTACGTCATAGCCGTCCGATACGATATAATCGACTTCACCCATATGATGCAAGTCTTTGATTAGACCGATATAGTATCTGTCTGCCACTTTCATATCGAATTTCTTGACGGTACGGAGCGCCTGCAAAGCGATCATCTCACCCATAAGCTTGACGTTCTCGGCGGAGATAGGCTCTGCAAAGAGTTCGCCTTCATTGCGATACGTTCCGTTTGAGAACTTGGTTACCAACATTTCCATCTTTACACCTCTCGAATTTATTTGCCTTTTTCGGGCAAAAGGCGGAGGAGCATAGGACGGATGGAAGTCGGCATACTGAATAGCAAGTCTGCGGAAGTCAACGGGGAAAAGACAAAATCGTTGCGTCACAGGCGCGCAAATTACCTTCCAGACAGCAAAAGAGCCGAGCAAGGAAACGATCCTTACTCGGCTCTCAAATTCTTTCTATGGGTGTTTTAAGCGACGATTTTGCGGCCGTTGACGTCCGCGAGGAACTATGCTACCATAGCCGACCGAAAAAGCACAAATTCGGAGGGTTATTTCAATCGGACGATCATTCCGAAGAAATCGCGGGCAAAAAATAATACGAACTCTGAAAAAGAGTTCGTATTATTCCCGTATGGCGCAGAGACAGGGATTTGAACCCTGGTAGACATCACTGCCTAACACGATTTCGAATCGTGCGCGTTCAGCCGCTCCGCCATCTCTGCATAGACGGGAGACGCGCTCCCGAAATGCAGACATCAT
>CALWMX010000132.1 GCA_944382105.1 uncultured Butyrivibrio sp. | reverse complement strand
GAATCACATACACAGTACGATTCTGGTCGAGCGCCTGTGCAGCCGTTATCAGAGAGCCGCTCTTAGGCCCTGCTTCAACTATAATAACCGCATCGCTCAGTCCGCTTATTATCCTGTTCCGCAAAGGAAACATCCCCGGTCTGGTGGATGTTCCCGGAGGAAATTCAGACAAAACCCCTCCGTTTTTCAATATATCAATATAAGTATTAAAATTCTGTCTCGGGTAACATACATCCACGCCCCCTGCCAGAACTGCATATGTTGCTCCTCCCGCCATTATGGCTCCCTGATGTGATGCCGCGTCTATCCCCAGCGCCAGTCCGCTTATCACATCCGCACCTGCCGATGAAAGCCGTTTTCCAAGCTCCAATGCCACAGAACGCCCGTATTCGGAACAGTTTCTTGAACCTACCACCGCAATCTTTTTATTTTTATTGGATGGCAGTTTTCCTATATAATACAACACATTAGGTCTGTCATAAAGTTCTTTAAGCCTGGCCGGATATTCTTTGTCTACAGGAAAGACAAAGCAAGTCCTGCATTTATTATATTCATGGTATTTTTTGAAAATACCTTCCATTAAAGATCTGTTCTTAATTTTATCCGCATCAGCCTGCGATATGCCTTCCACAAAAAGCAAATCCTTTAAACCGGCCTTTGCAACTCTCTCCGGTTCATCACCGAATGCCTTGAGAAGCCTGCGTATCTTAATGTTCCCAATTCCGGGTATATTATTAATCCAAAACCAGTATTTTCTGTCCATATCCCTTCACACCAATCTGTAGCTTACAGCCTCGGAAATATGCTCCTCTCTTATCAGTCCGCTTCCTTCTATATCCGCAATTGTTCTCGCCACCTTAAGAAGCTTATGATAGCTTCTTGCGCTTAAATCAAATTTATCAAAAACATTTTTCAGCAAGTCTTTTCCTCCTTTGTCTGTCCGGCAATACCTGCCTATATCATGTGATGGTATTTTGGAATTAAAGTTATAATCACAGCCTTTAAATCTGTCCCTCTGTATATTGACTGCATCGGTAATTTTCCTTTTCATATACCGGTCAGAATATATGTCGTCACCATCTTTCTCCATATCTGCATATTTTATTTTGGGTGCCTGAACGCATATATCTATTCTGTCAACCACAGGCCTGCTCAGTTTTCCGAAATACGCCCTTATGTCCGACGGCATGCATCTGCATTTTGTCCTGTCGGGATAATATCCGCACTTGCACGGATTCATGGCCGCCACAAGCATAAAATCCGCCGGATATTCAAGTCTTTTGCTCAGTCTGTCAATTGCTATCCTTCCGCATTCTAGGGGCTGCCTTAACGTCTCTATGGTCTGTACTGAAAAAAGATTGAATTCGTCCATAAACAGCACGCCATGACATGCAAGACTTATTTCTCCCGGAGTCGGGTTTGCTCCTCCGCCCGCCATTGTCTGGGGCGTGATTGAATGATGAGGCGCTCTGAACGGTCTTCTGTCCATAAATGATACCCCGTCCTTCAAGAGTCCCGCAACACTGTATATCTGTGACAGCTCAAGCTGCTGTTCATAATCGAGAGGGGGAAGTATTGCAGGTATCCTTTCTGCCGTCATTGTTTTGCCGGCCCCAGGAGGTCCTATTATAAGTAAATTGTGCATGGATGCCGATGCTACCATAACTGCCCGTTTAACTGCAGTCTGGCCGTGGATATCGGAAAAATCCTTATCCCATTTTACAGATTTACTGTCGGGTGATTTATGCCGCGCAGGCATTATGTCTTTTATACCGTTAATATACTCGACAGTTTCAATAAGCGTATCGACGCCTATCACCTGAACATTCTTGACATAAGCCGCCTCAGAAACATTCGCGGAAGGCAGCACAAAACGTCTCATGCCTCTGCCTCTCCCGTCAATTACCATTGGGAGTACACCTTTTACCGGCCGCACCTCTCCGTCCAGTCCCAATTCACCTATGAATAAAATGTCCTCACAGACGTCAGTATCAATCCGCCCGTCAGCTCCCAAAAGCGCAATTGCAATCGCCAAATCATAATGCGTTCCTTCTTTGCGCAGATTTGCGGGGGCAATGTTTATAACGGTTTTGGCAGGCGCAAGCCTGAAGCCTGAATTTTTTACCGCCATTCTCACTCTTCCTTTGGCTTCTCTCGCGGCAACCCCAAGATTGCCTGTCATATCAAAAGACGGGAAACCGGCTGATACATCAGCCTCCACTTTAACTCGCACGGCGCTGATGCCATTGATAACAGAAGTATATGCCTTGCCTAACATATACGCCTCCATACAGATTATTTCTGAAATTCCGGAATAAAAGATGTAAAGAGAATAACACAGATTTTTTATTAAAGCAATTAAATATATATAAATAATTTATTAATAAAATTTTATAATTTTTCTGTCAGGATACAAAACAAAAAAACTCCTAATCAGTTCACGTTCCGGTTACATGGCTTGATTAGGAGTATTGTTTATTATTGATTAGTCCGCAAAAAATCAGTCAAGATCCTTGAGCTGTCTGTATACGAAATACAGGTAGGCGGTATCCGATAATGTGTAGACTTTATTTTTACCCTCAGTTTCGTTTTGCACGGTAAATGTGAAGGATAAAGTTTTATTCATGAAAGCGTCGTACAGCTCCGGCTGCGTTTCCCTGTCAATAACAAAATAATCCGTAAATTCTGTCCTTCCGGCAAGCAAAGCCTCGTCATACTCTTTTACCGTCACGGTTTTATCGGTATACATTCCATCCTCCAAAACCTTATAATGGGCCGCAAGTACGCCGCTCACAAGCTTGCCGTTGCTGTCAGCTGCCCTGTAATTAATTGTTATGTCGTCATAATACACACCGGACTCATACATATACACTACAAATGCATTACGGTTGGATGCCATTTCAGCGTTTACGGAATTCACATCCGAATCCATACCGAACTCCGCATCCGTAAATAACGCATCCGGCTTGGTAATAAAATCGGTTTCATCAATTCCCAGAAAATAGTTATTGATACTTATAGTTGTGTAATCATCGCTGTCAAAACGGTTTGTAACGCCCGGCAGTCTTGCTCCGGAATCAGACCAGTTCATATCAGTTGACGGTTTCAGCAGGTCCACACCGTTTCTGTTGAGCAGGCCGACGACACCGTTATACGGTATGTATCTTCCGTCATTGCACCAGCTTGTGAGAAACAGATAGTAGTCCATCGTATCATTGAGAATCCACATGCTTCCGTCGGATGCAAGCTGAGAATTAAAGTCGGCCAGCTCTTCAGATGTGAGCCTGTCAAATAAGGAAGCAGCGCGCTCGGACGATTTTGTCGCATCAGTCACTTCAAACAAGAACCATTTTACATCCTGCTGCGGGGAGTAGTATACCGTCCAGTTTACATCGCCGTTATATGCTGCGGTGGTGACTCCGTTTTCGTATGTATACGGTGTTCCGTCGTCCTTAGTTTCGGAAAAATATTTTTTGTAAAAATAATCCGGGTCCCTGTAATATGTCTTTATATCCTTATCAAGAGCCGTCGTATCCGGCTGGTCGGTTGTTTTGCACAGCAGGAAATACAGCTTTGCCATATTATTGTCCGCCGCTGCCGAACCGCTCCGGGCAAACGCCGACACCTGATACATGCATGAAACTCTCTGTATCTGGCTGTGTTCGGTTCCGTCATCATCATAATATACATGCTTATAATTAGTATTATATTCTCCGAAAACGTATTCCATAATCAGCTTTACGGAATTCCAGCTTAATTCGTTAGGAACATATTGGCTGCCTACTTTACTGTAAGAATCATACCATACCTGATTATCCACAAGCTCCGAAAAAGTATATTCCACGTATTCTCCGTCAACTATGTGATAGACATTCGTGTCAAAAAGCTCATCCGCAGCCTCCGCATCGCCGTTTTTCATAAAATTAACTGCTGTTTCTGCATCCTCAACAGGCTGCTGAAAAAAAGCATTCCTGTATATGTGCCCCTTCAGGTCCGTTGCATAGCCCGCAACATATATTATATCAACCGGGTCGGATTCGCTGTAAAGGTCATCATATGTAAGCTGACCGCCAACCACGGTTCTGACTTCAATATTGCCCGAGGAATAATATCTGTAAATATCTGTGTCCTCATAGCCTTCAAGCAGTCTTTCAAGATAATAATTCCTTATCTCCGCCGTATAATCATTCGAAATTTTATAAAGCTTTACATCGGTTGTAAACTCCGTCACGTTATTCTGAGTTTCCAAAAAATACTCATGCTGTATATAAACTGCAATGTTGAATGTAAACCCGATCCTGATGTTACCGTCCTCATATGCGGTTGCTTCCGTTTTAGAATATGTGGGTCCGTACCAGTCCTGAATAACAAGATTGCAAACAGAAGTGTCCATATTTAAGTCGTCGAATGCTGTCTGAGCCGCATTCCTGACAATAGAGGACACT
>CALWMX010000131.1 GCA_944382105.1 uncultured Butyrivibrio sp. | reverse complement strand
GCAAAACATAGGATACCTCCGTAATCGGTGTTATTTTTAATACATTTTAACATAAATTTTTATTTTTATCAATTATCCCTTCAACGAATTTAGTAAAGGGCTCCATATCACGCGTCCTGGTGGATGAAGAGAGCGCGGCATGATATAATGGGTCATCCGGGTCTATAACTATATTGGGCATGTTGCTGCATGCAAAAATATAATTCATAAGCGCCATGGCGGTCTCAAAACAGCCTTCACTGTAAGGCTGAATATCTATCATACGCTTATGCGCCATCGCCGCCAATTCCACCGGATTCAGTGAAAATCTCGAAGACATAATCTGGTCGGCAAAATGTCTCATCAGGTGAGGCAAATCCACGGGCGACGGAGCTTTGATTCCGGTTATTTCCACCGTCGTCTCATAATCTCTGTACATATTGTCGCCGCACACTACGGAATGGAGATTGTCAAAAGTCTCCGGCGTTACATTCAGCGGACAGCCTGTTTTTTCCAGTTTTACGGAATAAGGGCTGTCATACATCCTCCTAAGCGTCTCCGTGCTGTTATACTTTTCTCCCATACAGAACTCCTTTGACCATGTCATATAGAAGGCCCACGGTGTATGATTACGTTCTAAAAGTTCTATATCCGGTATAACTCCAACCTCACCCAGCGCCGCAACTTTTTTATCCGAAGTATTGCGTATAAGCTCTTCATACCGGGCGGCATAATCCGTAACCGTATGAGGTTCCGCATATATATCCCGCGACACCACGTCCACATATTCATCTCCGGGATAACCTTTTTCGGAAACCGCATTCCATACCCAGAGCAGATTGTCAAGATGCTTTACATTGACATAATAATCAAACATAAGCCTATAAAGTTCACGGGCAGTCTCAACCCCCTTTGAGCCCCACCAGAACCAGGTTCCGTCTGCTTCGTGGAAAGGACGCCACAATACAGGAATTCCCCTGTGCTTAAAATCACCTAACAGCTTTGCGATTACATCCATATCGCGGTAAAAAGCTTTCCGTTCCGCAGTTCCGTCCTCAAAAATCTTTGAAGGGTCGAAGTCGGTATTTTCCGAATAAAAACTTTTATCATGCCCTCCAATGGGCGAAAACCAGTGAAAACATAAATAAACTATTCCGTCCGTAGCCACAGCCCAGTTTATGGCGTTTTCAACTGTATGTCTGTTTTCCTGCACTTCCCTGAGACATTCTTCTCCGGCGTCTCCGTAATTGATATTCGGCGAATATCCAAGAAGCTCAAAGCCCATAAGCTTTGGAAGCTTTCCGGTGTGTTTTCTGATATATTCGCGTTCCTCCATAAGAACCGTCTGCGTATGCTGTCCGGTAATTATTTTTTTACCGGCAATACTGTAAAGATATTCAAGAAGCGAGACCGCTTCCTTCGTTGCGTTAGGATTGACGGGCTTCATATTTACTCCTTTCATTTAATAAATACGGAAAAAATAATCCCTGAGCAATTCTCAGGGATTAAAGGCCAGTGCAGTCGATGGGACTTGAACCCACACCCGCGTAAGCGGACATGAACCTGAATCATGCGCGTATGCCAATTCCGCCACGACTGCAAGCTTTATCATAATATCATTCCCACATTCTCATGTCAATAAAAAACAGAAAAAAATTAAAACAGTTTTTCAATTCGCTGCTCCTATCGCCTCCAGAAAACGCTCTTCAATAAGCTCTATGAGCAGTTCCGGATTATTTTCGCTCTTGCAGGCTTCAAACGGAACAAATCCTCCTGCCATCTCGGCATGCCCGCCTCCGCCGCCTATTCCTGCCAGCGCTTCATTGGTAACTGCTCCCGCATCCACATGCCCGATGCTTCTGGTTGACAGCTTTATTCCGTCTTCTTTGACGGAATAGACAACCGTAAAATCAACCTCCACCAAATCAAGCATAAAATCCGATATGCTTGCAATCAGCGCTTCGGGACAATTCCTGCCCGTATTTGCAAAGCTTACGTTGTCATATATCTTTATACTGTTGATTGCGTTGGCATATGCCTTTAAATCTTCGAATTTAAGGGAGCAATGCTCCAGCGAATGGATTAATGACATGTCGCACATTCTGAAAAGCGCCTGATACATATCAACATCATCCTGGGAAACACCCCGCGAAAGCCCCACTGTGTCGGTCTTGATGCCGTAAAGCAAAGCTGTGGCAACTCTTGTATTCATTTCTATGTTATTTTCAAAATAATATTTAGCGATTATGGTGGAACACGCGCCTATCTCCGGACGTATGTCGGAATATCTGTAATTAACCCTGCAGCCGTTGTCAAATGTGGGATGATGGTCTATGCATATTATCTCCTCACCCGCCGCATTTACTATATTGGAATTCCCCTTCTGAGAATCAACAAGTATTATCTCGTCAGCCTCTGACATATTTTCCACGGTATCAAGCTCGGTAAGCTCAATCCCAAGATTCCTTATAAATCCGTTGGTGCTGAAACGCTCTATTTTGCCTTTATAGCATATAGAGGAGGAAATATTGTAATGTTCCAGAAGCACGGACAAGCCGAATGCGCTTGCAATGGCATCAGGGTCTGGGAAATTATGGGTCTGGATGAACACATGCTTTCCATGAATATTGTTTATTATATCGTTAAATTCACTCATGTCATTCCTCATATATAAATGTACGCCCGGCAGAAATCGCCGTGCTTTATAGCGGTATTTTACATTAATGCCGAACTATTTTCAATATTTTTCATAAAATATTATATCTTAAGCATATAATTATGGTTCCTTTAAGGAATATTAGGGAGAAGAATATGAGTGATGCCCTTACATTAAAAAACGTGTCCTACTCTTACCATACAATGCAGGGAGAAACTTATGCATTGTACGATATCTCGCTTAATGTACCCAAAGGCAGTTTTATATCCATTGTTGGACCCTCCGGCTGCGGCAAATCCACTCTTTTATCGATTATAGCCGGAATTATAAGCCCTGATACGGGAAGCATACTGATAAACGGTAAATCCGTAAAAGAGTCCGGCAGTTCAATCGGATATATGCTGCAGCATGACCATTTGTTTGAATGGCGTTCAATTTACGGCAATGTACTTTTAGGACTGGAAATACAGCGAAAAAAAGATGAAAACGGAAAACAGCGCGCCGAAAAGCTTCTTGACCAGTACGGACTTGGAGACTTCAAGGCCTCAAAGCCCTCGCAGCTGTCAGGCGGTATGAGGCAGCGCGCGGCGCTTATCAGGACTCTTGCCCTTGATCCTGAAATCCTCCTGCTTGACGAGCCGTTCTCTGCTCTTGATTACCAGACCAGACTGACCGTCTGCGACGATATTTTTTCTATAATAAAAAAAGAACACAAAACCGCAATACTTGTCACACATGATTTATCCGAAGCAATTTCCGTAGGCGATACGGTCTACGTTCTGACCAAACGCCCGGGGAAAATAGCCGCATCAATACCTGTGGAATTTCCCGATAAGAACATGACGCCGCTCATGCGCAGAAACTCGCCGCAATTTAAAGACTATTTTAACATATTATGGAAGGAGCTTAATAAAAATGACTGAAATTTGTTCTGCCGGTCAGCTAAAATACATCAACCGCATAAAAAGAAATAAACGAATTGTGTTTATTGCACGTATTATGGTGTTTGTACTCCTTATAGGCAGCTGGGAGCTCGGCGCACAGCTGGGTTTTCTGAACTCTTTTATTTTCAGCAGCCCGTCGCGTATTGTTCGATGTTTCATTGACATGTCAAAGAGCGGCCTTATCTGGAGGCATATGTGGGTCACAATCTATGAAACGCTTATATGTTTCGCCATAGTAATATGTGCCGGAATGCTTTTTGCGGTGCTGAGGTGGAGATTCAGAATGGTTTTCAGGATAGCGGAGCCCTACATTGTGCTTCTCAACAGCCTTCCGAAATCAGCGCTTGCCCCTGTTCTTATCGTATGGCTGGGCAACAACATAAAATCAATAATCGTAGCTGCCGTTTCCGTAGCGGTATTCGGCGCCATTTTGAGCATATATACGGCTTTTATAGAAACCGACCCTGAAAAAATCAAGCTCATACGGACCCTGGGAGGAGACAGGAGACACGTTCTATTTAAGCTTGTAATCCCTTCATCAATCCCTACCATCGTAAACACAATGAAAGTCAATCTGGGGCTTTCACTTGTAGGCGTGATAATAGGGGAATTTCTGGCGGCTAAGGAAGGACTTGGCTATCTTATAATATACGGAAGCCAGGTATTCAAGATGGACTGGGTTCTTCTTTCAATAGTGATTCTTTGCATATTGTCTGCGGTTCTGTATAAACTGATTAATATTTTGGAAAAAAAAGTGGGAAGATAGTTTAAAAAACAATTTAAAAAGGAGACACCGAAGTGTCTCCGTACATAATTTTACACCCATCAACATATCAAAATCCGTTGTACGATTTTCTTAAATTCCGTTACTGCGTTCCCGTATCGATAATCTGATTATCATAAACTGCAGCGAGGTATGCCTTGGCCTGGGCCACTGTTGTCTCGTCAGGAACCATCACATAGTTAGCCGAGCTGAGTGAATATGAAGGCAGGTTATCTCCCGTTCCGTCAACGCTGTAGGTCTGAATATTCCATGACGGCATTCCGTCCAGCTGCATTTTAACCAGATCCCCTATCTCGTTATACGACATGCTTGTAACCATGCTTGATGAAACCGCATCAAGAATTTGGGTATAATTCATAAGCATGTCTGCGGAAAGCATCTTATTGATGACGGCCTTTATTACTTTCATCTGGTTCTTGCCTCTTTGCCTGTCGCCTGAGCCGAACGCGTATCTCTCCCTCGCAAACCCGAGAGCTTCCTCTCCGTTGAGATAGTTGGTTCCCGCAGCAATATGGTATCCTCCGTTCCATGTTGTAAATTCCGTCTCAGAGTATACCTCAATTCCGCCAAGCAGATTAATTATGTCAACAAATCCGGTAAAATTAACCTTAAGATAGTAATCTATGTTAATCTCGTACAGCATCTCAAGAGTTCCCACCGAACAATCTATACCGTAACATCCGGCATGCGTAAGCTTGTCACGCATTCCGCCTGATACGGTGGTAGGAACATAGAAATCCCTCGGTGTGTTAATCATCAGTATCTGATGAGTATTGGTGTTGACAGTCATTAATATATTTACATCACTGTTACGGTTCACCGTCGGTTCTCCGTTGGTGTCGATGCCGCTTATATACATCGTAAATATACCGTCTCCTGACAGATAATTTTCGTTATTGTCATTAACCACGTCATTATCATAGGTAATTGTGGTTATCAGCCTTATTTTTTCCTCAAAATCCTGATAATTTTCATTCTCCTCTATCATATTTATATATGCGGAATTAAGGATTACGGCATCCATTTCGCCGCTGTAAAGTCCTGCAGCCAGGGCAATCGAATCGTCATATTCCACGGTGGCAATATTGCATTCATATCTTTCGTTGATTTCATTTATTGCCTTGTCCGTATTTATCCTGTCGGTTGTCTTGTTGATTCCGAAGCTTTTGTCAATAATGTCTTCCATTGACTGTGCTTCACTGTCCTCAAGCACGTACACGCCGATTTCCGTTCTGTGCGTACTGTTTCCCGATATATTACCCAGAGCATTTCTTGTGGAACCGATATATATACAGCCCACCACAAGAACTGCCGAAATCATGAGCGAAACGATTTTGGTTATGATTCCGGTTATCTTCCAATGCTGCGTCACCAGTGTAAATATTGAAAGCATTATAAGCAAAGCTCCGATAAGGAGTTTGTAATCAAACGGTATCATGCCGATGTATTGTAAAAATGCCGCAAATATCCCTGTTACGACAAGCTGTATCCCGGCAACAGTCCAGCCTGAAATATGAAGAAATTTATCCGTTGCCGTCCAGGTTTTTCTGTGCGCATAGGTTTTGGTACGCTTTTTATTTTTATCTGATGATTTGCTCATGTAGAATCCTCCTGTTTTCTCGGATGTACCCGACTATTATACACCGCCTTGAGGAATTTTAACAGGAATAATTTATTTTTTGCAATTATTACCTTATCTTGCCGCAAGACCTTCAAAGTCTCCCCTTACTTTACGGAAGCATTCCATAAGCTTCGGCGAGAAAACTCCGCATTGGCCTTCCGTAATCATTTTGAATGCTTCGTCTGGGGAATATGCATCCTTGTAACATCTCTCATTAACCAATGCATCATACACGTCGGCCACCGAAACAAGCTGCGCCGGAATCGGTATAGCCTCCCCCGAAAGTCCGTCCGGATATCCCCTGCCGTCGTAACGCTCATGATGGTGCCTTATTATTTCATAACTTACTTTCTTGTATTCCTCATCCCACTCGCTTTTTATCGCATCAAGCAGCTCACAGCCCTTTGTGGTGTGGGATTTCATATATTCATATTCGTCCTTTGTAAGTTTTCCCGGTTTCTGCAGAATGCTGTCCGGTATTGTAATTTTACCTATATCATGCAGGGCGCTGGCGGAAACTATAATATTTATTTTGTCTTGTGTAAGACTGTACTCCGGATATTCCCTCATAAAACATTCCGCAAGTATTTTCGTGTAGCCTTTTACCCGCTGGATATGTTCGCCGCTCTCAAGGTTTCTGTATTCTACTACGGTTCCCAGCAAATCGATAATTTCCTGATTACGCTTTTTCAGCTGTTCCGCCTGCGCCTTGAGAGTGATATTTGCCTCCCTTAAAATCGCCGTCTGTTCCGCAACCTTTTCTTCCAGCAGATTTTTGGAATCAAAGAAGTTTACAACGTTGCGCACTCGTTTTTTCACCACCATATTATTAAACGGCTTTCCGATAAAATCCGATATGCCAAGTTCAAGACACTTGTTCTCCACTTCGACTGAAGCTTCCCCGCTGATGATGAGAACAGGGACTCTGCCTATAATTTCCCGCCTTCTGTTGAGTTCTTCAAGAACCTGAAATCCGTCCATTTCCGGCATAATCAAATCCAGAAGCACCGCTGCAAGCTCTTCTTTCATGCTGTATATTATCTCCAGCGCCTTTTTACCGTTGTCAGCCTCGACTACAGTATAATCTTCTTCCAGAATAGCCCTTAACAGGTCTCTGTTTATATCCACATCATCCACTATCAATATTTTTTTACGCATTTGTTTCCACCTCTTTCCGCAGTCAATGTATATAAACACAAAACATTTTTAATTCTTAAAACACATTGCTCTACTAACGGAAATCACTCGCGTTCCAAATTCCCGACCGCCTTTTCTGTTATGACATAAGCAGATTTGACATCCGCAAGCATGCCTGAAACGCCGTCTTCGGGCTGTCCGTTCCTGAGCGCTTCACACAGCACACTGCTTGCTCCGGCCAGCCGTGTAAGCGACATATTTAAGGCAAAGCCTTTCATATTATGGGCATAGATAAACGCATCCTTCCATCTTTTTTCGCATATCGCTTTTTCCAGACCATTATATTCATTTCTGTCAAAATACCTGAACAGGAATTTACAAATCACGGAATCGCTTCCCATGCGCAGAAAAACGCTTTCATAGTCCGCCCCGATTGAAGCGTAACATTCTTTCAAATTCATGTTTCTTCTCCATTTTGTTTTGATGTAAGCTCGACAATCACTTTCTTCAGCAGATTCATATCAATAGGTTTCGCAATATGTGCATTCATACCTGCTTCCAGCGCATTTTTAACATCCTCGTCAAATGCGTTTGCCGTCATTGCCACAATCGGAATTGACTTTGCCAACGGGTGTTTCCCTGCCCTTATTGCTCTTGTTGCATCATATCCGTTCATAACCGGCATCTGCACATCCATAAGAATCGCATCAAAATATCCCGGCCGGGAATTTTCAAACATCTCAACGCCTATTTTTCCGTTTGCAGCAGGTTCGCAGTCTGCCCCCTCCATCTCAAGCCTTTCTTTCAGTATCTCATAATTCAGCTCATAATCCTCAACCGCCAGAAAACGCATGCCGTTGATTGACAAATCATGCGGACTGTCCGGCTCTTTCCTGTTCTTTGACTCCAGAAGTCTCTCGATTACATTACGCAGTACGGATATGAAAAACGGCTTGGGTATAAATCCGTCCACTCCTGCCTGTCTTGCTTCCTTTTCAACCTCATCCCATTCAAATGAAGTAAGGATAAGTATAGGGCATTCCCTTCCCAGCTCTTCACGTATTTTTCCGGCGGTCTCCACCCCGTCCATGCCCGGCATTTTCCAGTCAAGCAGCACCAAATCGTACGGTTCTTTTTTTTCAGCGGCCTGTTTTACCAGACGCACTGCGGATTCTCCATCTGTCGTGTACCCTACATCGACTCCGGTGTCGCTCATAATGTTTTTTATATTTATGCTGATATCTTCCTCATCATCAACAAGAAGTATACGTCCGATACCATGTTTTTTCCAAAAATCCTTCTTATCATCAATATTCTGCGTCTGAAAATCCAATTCCACGGTAAACGTACTCCCTTTTCCAAGCTCACTTTTTACGGAAATATCTCCGCCCATAACATCAACAAGATTCTTGGTAATCGCCATTCCAAGACCGGTTCCCTGTATCTCTCTTGACATATTGGCATCCATACGCTCAAACGGATTGAATATAACTTTGAGAAAATCCTCCGTCATTCCCATTCCGTTGTCTGTGACCTCAAAAATTATTTTCTGGTATTTTCCGTTGACATGTCTTCTTGAAGTTATATTAAGCGTAATTTTTCCGCCATCCTGTGTATATTTTACGGCATTTGAAAGCAGGTTCAGCAAAATCTGGCTGAGTCTTACCTTGTCTCCCAGAAGCTGTTCCTTCTGTATTCTGCTGGCGATGATTTTAAATTCCTGTCCTTTTGCCTTGGCCTGCAATGAAACCGTTGCCGATATTTCCTCCAGCAAATCGGCAAGGTTAAAAGGCGCAATATTTATACTGGTTTTGCCGCTTTCGATTTTGGTCAAATCAAGGACATCATTGATTAATCCAAGAAGGAGCCTGCTTGACGATGTAATCCTTTTTGCATACCGCCTTACCTTCTCCTCATCGGCGGCATCCCTCATGAGCAGGTCTGCACAGCCTACGATAGCGTTAATAGGCGTTCTTATATCGTGGGACATGTTTGCCAGGAATAGCCCCTTTGCGGCATTGGCTCCTCTGGCACTGTCAAGTGCGCTCTGAAGCTGCTCGGCAACCCTTTTTTCTTTTGTACGGTCCGACAAAACCAGTATATAATAATCAGCGCTGTCATCGGCAATATGATGAATGGTTTCATGATACCATTTCAGTTCTTTTGTTTTCTGGTTAAGCATATAACGGTCCGTGTGCCAGCTTTCCCCCTTTTCTATAGAAGCAAGCCTTTCATCGGTCAGGGTAACTTTATTATCCATAACAGAAATCATAAGTTTATGAATG
>CALWMX010000130.1 GCA_944382105.1 uncultured Butyrivibrio sp. | reverse complement strand
GAGCCATATATAATTCTTTTATTTATATGAGGCAATGACTGAAGTCCTTACCATGTCCAGCGCCTTAATTGCGGCGCTCTCCCTTATTTTTGCGCGGCTTCCGTTAAAATTATACTTTTGGACAATAACTTTATCCTTGACGGCACAGGCAATATATACAAGTCCCTTCGGCTCATCCTTGGTGTCTTCGGGGCCCGCATATCCGGTGACCGCCACTGCAACATCAGAATCCGCCGTTACCAGACAGCCCTTTGCCATTTCTTTTGCGACCTCCTTGCTGACCGCAGAATACTTTTTAAGCGTATCACGGTTTACATCAAGCACTTTACGCTTGGCCTTGTTTGAGTATGTTATGAATCCATGTGTAAAAACCTGTGAAGCTCCGCTTACATTCACAAGCTTTGCCGCCACCAGTCCTCCTGTACATGATTCCGCCACGGATATCTTAAGATCGTATTTTTTAAGAAGCTTTATAACGGCATCTTCAAGGTTTACATTATCGTCAAGAGTATATACCGCGTCTCCCAGCCTGTTTTTTATGTCCTTTACAGTGGGTTTTAACAGTTCTCTGGCAGCTTCCTCATTTTCCGCTCTGGCCGTCACGCGGACTTCGCAGCAGCCCATCTTGGCATAAGTTGCTATAGTAGGATTTGTCTGCGCATCAATTAAATCCAGAAGTTTTGTCTCAAGCATGCTCTCCCCGATGCCGCATTCCTTGATTGTCACAGAGTACAGCACCTCATTGGAAAGTCCTGCAAGATAAGGTTTAACCTGTTCATTGAACATAGGAATAAGCTCTGTTGGAGGCCCCGGTAGAAGTATTGTGTAATGTCCGTCCTTTTCGATTATAATTCCGGGCGCCGTTCCGTTGCTGTTATACAGCACATTGCATCCTGCCGGGACAAGCGCTTGTTTATAGTTGTTATCCGTAGGCTTGTACCCCAGCCCTGTAAGAATTTTTTCCATGTTATCAAGCGCTTTTTTATCCTCTGTAAGTTCAAGCCCGAGCACATTGCACACAGTTTCTTTGGTTAAATCGTCTTCCGTAGGCCCAAGACCGCCGCCTAGAATTACTATGTCGGAACGGTTTATTGCTTCCCTGTAAACACGCGCAAGCCTCTCATCATTGTCCCCCACAACTGTCTGCGTGTACATACTGAGTCCCAAAGCAGCGCATTCTCTGGACAAAAAAGCCGCGTTGGTATTGACAATGTTCCCCAAAAGTATTTCCGTCCCTACTGAAATCAGCTCTACTGTCATATATTCCTCCTGAATTACATATCAGCAATAACTTTACGGTTCTTAATGAGATAATCTATAAGCGAAATCAATGATAACGCCAGTGAAGCGTATATAAATATCTGTTCGATAATGTTTACCGCGGCATAATCAAGGTTAATTATAAGAAGAAGGCACATTATCATCTGAAATGTGGTTTTGAATTTGCCCCACCAGCTTGCGGCAAGCACAATTCCGCCGTCTGACGCAACAAGCCTGAAGCCGCTTATTATAAATTCCCTTGCTATTAAAATTATTACAATCCATGCCGGAAGAAGCTGTAACTGAACAAAAGAAATAAGTGCGGAGCACACCAGAAGCTTATCCGCGATGGGGTCCATAAATTTCCCGAAATTAGTTACAAGATTGCGTTTTCTGGCTATTTTCCCGTCGAGGAGGTCGGTAAGGCTGGCCAATGCAAATATTCCAAGCGCTATAAATTTTCCGGCCGTACCACAGTAATCCGTCAGCAGGAAGAATAAGAAAAACGGTATCAGTATTACTCTGAAAATCGTCAGTCTGTTAGGTAAATTCATCGTTCCAATTCTCCAATCAAATCATATTCCAATGCTTTTGTAATTAACACCTTGGCAAAATCACCGCTCATCAGCTCTTCATCACTGTTTATAAAAACATATCCGTCAACTCCCGGCGCATCCATGTATGTTCTTCCCACATAAACATCTTCATCTGCGGCTTTGCCTTCTATTATGACTTCCATATGTTTTCCCACAAGTCTCTGTGCTTTGTCTGTCGATACTTCCTGCTGAAGCTCCATGAGCTCGTCACGTCTTGTCAGTTTTATCTCCTCATCTATCTGATTTTCCATAGCCGCGGCCGGAGTATCCTCCTCGGGCGAATATGTAAAAACGCCGAGTCTGTCGAATTCCATCTCGTCAACAAAATCCATAAGTATTCGGTGGTCATCGTCTGTCTCCCCCGGAAAACCTGTAATAAGCGTTGTTCTCAAAGCTATATCGGGTATTTCCTTTCGCAGCCTGTCAATTATTCCTCTTAAATCGGAGTTGGTGGTACGCCTTCCCATCTTCTTAAGTATGGTATCGGATGCATGCTGAATCGGCATGTCGATGTAATGGCATATTTTAGGTTCGTCCTTTATTACCTGTATAAGCTCATCGTCAATTTCTTCCGGATAACAGTAAAGAATCCTTATCCATTCTATGCCCTTAATGAGGCAGAGCTTCCTGAGAAGCTCCGGCAGGGATTTCCTGCCGTATAAATCCTTGCCGTAAAGGGATGTTTCCTGAGCGACAAGAATCAGCTCCTTTATTCCGTTTGCCGCCAGAAACTCCGCCTCATTGACTAAATCCTCCATTGGAGTGCTCCTGTAGCTTCCTTTAAAAAGAGGAATACTGCAGTAAGTACAGCGTTTGTCGCAGCCTTCAGCAATTTTAAGATATGAATAATAACCGCCTGTCGTAATAATCCTGTCTGTCTTCGGTCTGCATAGGGCGTTTATATCCCTGAATTCATTATGTTTTCTGTCCGCCAGAACGTCGTCAACCACATCGCATATTGTATCAAATGCAGTTGTTCCTATTATTGCGTCAATCTCCGGCATTTCATTCATTATTTCTGATTTATAACGTTCTGCAAGGCAGCCTGTAACAATAAGCGCTTTCAGGTTTTTATTTTTATATTCTGCCACGGACAAAATTGTATTTATGCTTTCCTCTTTGGCCGAGCTAATAAAACCGCAGGTATTGATAACCGCCACATCCGCCTGAGTTTCATCATCGGTAAATTCATAACCGCGGGACCGTAACAGTCCCATCATCTGTTCGGAATCCACCAGATTTTTGTCACAGCCAAGAGATACAAAAAATATTTTCATATTTTCTCCTAGTCATATCAAGTACAAGGCTAATTGTAACCTTATTATGTATAAAAAGCAAGCAAAAGCTATTACGAATTCCGGTTTCCTTTTGCGTATCCAAACAAAACGGGACACAGTCCGGATTACAAACCATGTCCCAATTTAAGTATAAGGTAAATTATTCAGCCTCTGTGGTTTCTGTCGTTTCACCCTCTGTTGTATTTTCGGCTGTCTCACCGGTGCTTTCTTCTGTGGTAGTGCCGCTCTCGTTCTCAGTTGAAGTTTCTCCCTCCGTCTCCGAAGTTCCGGTTCCGAAAAGCGACTGATAATTGAGCATGTTCAGTTCTCCGTCTCTCTCTCCTACTTTATATCCCTGATTATATGATACAACACTTGCGAAAGCGCCTGCCGCAACAAGTATTACGGCAATGATTAACGTGTTGATACGCATCTGTTTTTTGGTTTTATGTAACAAATCTCCTTTGCTCTGTTTTCTTTTATCAACTTTTTCCTGACTCATATTGACCTCCTGAATGTAATTAAATAAAAGTCTCCGTTAACCGTAATTTGTATGTCAAATTATATGTCTCGGCCCGAAGAACAATAAACCTTATAATAATATATATTATTAATCGGCAATGGTCAAGCAAAAAAAGTAAAGCCCTAAAATATCCTGAAGAGGAATTTTAGAGCTTTGCTGCTTTTCATTACACTACTTCGCGTAATCGGTTACTCTTGACTCTCTTATGACATTGACTTTAATCTGCCCTGGATATTCAAGTTCATCTTCAATCTTCTTGGATATATCCCTTGCAAGCAATACCATATCCGAATCGCTGATAACCTCCGGAACTACCATAATACGAATCTCACGTCCTGCCTGAATGGCATATGATTTCTCAACGCCATTAAATTCGTTTGTAATATCTTCTAACTGTTTTAATCTGTTTGTATAAGTCTCAAGCGTCTCTCTTCTTGCACCGGGTCTTGCGGCGGAAATTGCATCTGCCGCCTGAACAATGCACGCAATAAGTGACTGCGGCTCAACATCTCCGTGATGAGCTTCCACAGCATTAATAACAAGCTCTGATTCCTTGTATTTTCTGCATAAATCAGCGCCAATCTGAACATGGGAACCTTCCATTTCATGATCGACAGATTTACCGATATCATGTAAAAGTCCTGCTCTTTTGGCTGTTCTCACATCAAGACCGATTTCCGATGCGAAAAGGCCGCACAACAATGAGACTTCAATAGAATGTTTCAGTACATTCTGACCATAGCTTGTTCTGAACTTCATCTTGCCGAGAAGTCTGACAAGCTCAGGATGTATGCCATGAACTCCGACTTCGAGAGTGGCCGCTTCGCCTTCCTCCCTAATCATTGTCTCGACTTCTTTCTGAGCCTTCTCAACCATTTCTTCGATTCTTGCCGGATGTATTCTTCCGTCAATTATCAATTTCTCAAGAGCGATTCTTGCGACCTCTCTTCTGATTGGGTCAAAGCCCGATAAAACAACTGCTTCAGGTGTGTCGTCTATAATAAGGTCAACACCCGTCATGGTTTCGAGAGTACGGATATTACGTCCTTCTCTTCCGATAATACGGCCTTTCATTTCGTCATTAGGAAGCTGCACAACCGAAATAGTTGCCTCGGCAACGTGGTCAGCCGCACATCTTTGAATTGCGCTGACAATATAATCCTTGGCTTTCTTATCAGCCTCTTCCTTGGCCTTGACTTCCATCTCTTTAACCATCACGGCAGTTTCATGTTTAACTTCTTCTTCTACAGTTTTTAAAAGATATTCTTTAGCCTGAACGGAGGTAAGTCCTGAGATTCTTTCAAGTTCCTGTACACGCTTTGCGCTAAGAGCTTCGACTTCCTGCTTCTTGCGGTTAAGGTCTTCTTCCTTACGTCCGAGAGCATTGTCACGCTTTTCAACGGATTCCAGCTTCTTGTCAAGAGCCTCTTCCTTGGCGAGCACCCTGCGTTCATATTTCTGTATTTCCGCACGTCTCTCCTTGGTCTCTTTATCCAGCTCATTCTTAGTCTTAATCGACTCTTCCTTCGCTTCAAGAAGCATCTCCTTCTTGCGTGTCTCTGCCGTCTTAAGCGCTTCGTCTATTATCTCTCTGGCTTTTGCTTCAGCACTGCCTATTTTCTTGTCAGTGACTTTCTTGTGATAGACACCTGCAATAAGCCAAGTAATAACTGCTGCAACAACAAGTGTAACGCCTGCCGTTATAATATAAGACAAATTTGGCACAGGAGCACCTCCTTATTTAGTTTTCATTGTACAAACTACAACATATTAATATTATACTTTTTTGTAGAAAGTGTCAAGAGAAAAAGAAATTTCCGATAATATATTAGTACAATGTACCCACAATTGCGGATGAAAAGCCTTTTCTCAAAAGATACCGGCATACGCGCATCCTTACAGAAACATCCTCTTTTGCAAGAGTTTCGGGGGTGTATCCTTTTTTGGCCAGAGCACGCATTAACTGTTCCTCTTCGTTCAGTTCAAGCTCGTCCATAACCCGGGAGATAATGTCTCTGTCTATGCCCTTTTCATATAATGCATGACTGATTGCAAAGGGGCTTTTTCCTTTATTATCCCGCATCGACTCTGCATAATATCTGGCATATCTCAAGTCGTCAATATATCCGTATTCCTTCAATGCGGATACTGCATTGTCAACAAAAGCGCCTTGGTATCCGCAGCTGAAAAGCTTCTGTCGTATATTATATTCCGACCTGTCCATATCTCCTATAAGGTACAGTATACGCTCCTTTACACGCTTTGTTAGAATTGCACAAATTTCTTCATATACTTCATCCGGCAGAATACGGCCGTCTTCGATTTTGTATTTTTTCAGTTCCGAAAGATAAAGCGGGAATGCATAGCGGCCGTCAATATATACACGGCGTCTTTTTTTGTCAAGCGGAGCTACTTCCGTTATCTTCATGATTATTCACCGGTCTGTTCTTCGTCAGTGCTTTCGGAGTTATCGGACGATATGTAATGGGCACGCACTTTACCTTCAATCTCGGCCATTATATCCGGATGGTCCGTAAGATACTGTTTGGAATTTTCACGTCCCTGTCCTATTTTCTCCCCTTTGTATGAGAACCATGCGCCGCTCTTTACAACCACATTGCAGCCCACTGCAAGGTCAAGGATATCTCCTTCTCTGGAAATCCCCTTCCCGAACATTATATCGAATTCGGCTTCCTTAAACGGAGGTGCAATTTTATTCTTTACAACCTTAACCCTTGTACGGTTTCCAACCATCTCGCCGTTATTCTTAAGCGTCTCGATTCTTCTTACATCCATACGCACGGACGAGTAAAACTTGAGGGCGCGTCCTCCTGTGGTCGTCTCAGGATTACCGAACATAACGCCGACCTTCTCACGGAGCTGGTTGATAAAAATAACGACGCAGTTTGTTTTGCTTATTACCGCCGTAAGCTTTCTGAGAGCCTGTGACATAAGGCGGGCCTGAAGTCCCACATGGGAATCTCCCATATCGCCGTCAATTTCCGCCTTGGGAACAAGCGCCGCAACAGAATCCACGATAATTATGTCAACAGCACCGGAACGGACGAGCGTTTCAGTGATTTCCAGCGCCTGCTCTCCGTTGTCCGGCTGTGATATGTACAGTTCGTCTATATTGACTCCGATATTTTTGGCATATGCAGGGTCAAGCGCATGCTCAGCATCAATAAAACCGGCGATTCCGCCTCTCTTCTGCACCTCGGCTACCATGTGGAGGGCGACCGTGGTTTTACCGCTGGATTCCGGCCCGTATATCTCTATAATCCTTCCCTTAGGGACTCCACCCATCCCAAGCGCAATGTCAAGACTCAGCGAGCCTGTAGGTATTGTCTCCACATTCATTGCGGCCGAAGGGTCTCCCAGTTTCATTACTGCGCCCTTTCCGAAATTTTTCTCTATACTTGATATTGCGGCGTCCAATGCCTTTAATTTGTCTTCCTTAGCCATATAAAATCTCCTTTACATCCGGTCTATGAACAAATGTTCGTTCCTGTGAATAGAATATACTAATTTAACGTTCATGTCAACACTAAATTTTTAAATTTATATTATTGTTCCGGTGAATTTTTTCGGACACGTTTTTGAAGTGAAAAAGAAGGAAAACTGAATTTGATTGTATAATAATAGCATAGCCGCGCAAAAAAATAAACAGCTGAATAATTAAAAATTTATAAACAGGAATCAAAATAAAAAAAAATCCCGAACATCATTGTTCGGAATCTTTTGGGTTGGGCTGTATTCTGTTACAGTCAGTAGCCAATAGGGGAATCGAACCCCTGTTTCCGCCGTGAGAGGGCGGCGTCTTAACCGCTTGACTAATTGGCCGTCTGTATCGTACTCGGATATATTACAATACTTCCGGATAAAATGCAAGCACTTTTTTTAAAAAAATTTAAATTTTTGATAATTTGCCAGCAGTCGTTTGCCCGTCCGGAATTTTACTTTGCAATTATTGGGCAAAATCGTTCCGGATTAGCCGAATACTTCTTTGCACAGGCGCACATATTCCTGCCACATAGGCGTACCGGCAAATTCCTTTGTGGCAAGGGCAATACTTTTGTAATACCAGCCCTGACGCTCCTTACTCTTTTCATTAAAATGCCGCCACATGCCGTCGCCTTCATTTTTATATCTGGCCAGACTAAGCCGCATATTTGAGAGCTTATCCGCAAGAGCGATAAGCTTCACTTCAAATCCTGCGTTTTTAAGATGCTCTATTGTTTCCCGCTTTCGGACAAGCCACGTCTCAGCCGCCGATTGTCCTCGTCTCTTGTTTTCGCTTTCCTGAAGAACAAGAGACGCAACTCTGTCTCCGAATTTATCAGAAATATCCTTGGCAGTACATGAGGTGTCTTCTATAACATCATGAAGAAGCGCAGCTATAATAACGTCCTCATCATCAGTCATTGTGCTGACAAGCTGCGCAGTTTCCACCGCATGTTCTATATAGGGAATATCGGTTCCCTTTCTGACGGTGCCTTTATGTGCTTCAGCTGCATATTCCAGTGCTTTTTTGTACCTTGTGCCAAATTCCATTCCTTACCTCTTGCGTTATCACGTTATCAGTATCCGGTTTTATCCAGGAAATCGTCAACCGAGTCGATTCCGTCGGCTGATGTGGAATAAACATAAATCATTGTATTTCCTATTACGGATACCGCCGCATTCAAAGACGGACTGCTCATCTGAAAACTCGGATAAGCGCCATCATTGCTGTCGGTGACAGCCGAATCATCCTCGGAAAAAGCAGCCTCTATGCTGTCCGTCAGATATCCGTAGCTGGCATCAACATAACTGGTAGATTCAAAAATATAAAACTCAGAATAAATATTGTTGCCCTGAGCAATATACGTTGTCAGAGATGATGCCGTTTTTTCTTCAACCTCCAGCCCGTACTCTTCCGCTATTTTTGTAAATTCGTCGCCTGACAGGCTGTTTCTCAGTCCGGTTATCTTGCTGCATCCCGCTGTAAAAATAAAACAACATACAAGCAGAAGTAAAATTGTTTTTGTTATTTTGGTAAATTTTTTCATTGTGAGTTACTCCTTTTCATTGTTCGCAGTATTTTCTTGGCGTCATCGCATACTCTGTTGGATTCAAGCATTTTCTGTATGGCCTTGTTGTAGGTAAAATCATCAAGTCCGCTGTTTTTCATATAACGGTGGGTTATGTCCGGGAATTTGGCGTAAGCCGTAGCGATTCCCCATGCAACGCCCATTTTAACATAATACCCGTCATGACGGATTCCGTCATATATGTCCAGCACCTTTTCGATATATTCCTCAGTTAAATAATAATCCATAAGCATTACCGTTGCAAACCTTATTTGGAATTCTTTGCCGGATTTAAGATACGGTACAAGGAAATCCCACATTTTTTTACGGTTTTTCTCCGTTATTTTGAGAGTCGCACAGAAAGTATCGTTTACCGACCAGTTATTAATCCCGGGCACAAAAGCAGCAACTAGCCTTATAACGTAATCGAAATCGGCTTTTATATATCCGATAACGAAACCGGTCAGGGCATATTCTTCAAAATACGGCTCCTTAATATCAAAAATATCTTTTTTACGGCATGATGTTATGTCGTCCGGAAGTGATGAATCTTCAAGCACACCTGCGTTTGCAAAATAGTCACGGTAATCATTTCGGGCAATCTCCCGGGCAAAAGCCCGCAGTCCGGGTATCCTGACTCCCAGCATACGTTTTTCGCCGGGGATAAGCGCCGTGCTGAAATCGGCATAGTTTTTCTCTGCCATGGCGTTGAGCCTTTCAAGAATATATTCTCTCGTATACACCTTGTCCTCCCGTATCAGTCAGAAATTTTTACATCCAGTCAAACAATGAAAGCTGGTTGCTTTCAGGAAGTCCCTTAAGTATGCCCAGATCAGCCATAAGTGCCGCGCTTGTCTTGGGTACTTTTGCACGGTTTATAAAATCCTCTTTGGAAAGGAACGGTCCGTTTTTGGCGGCTTCATATATTCCGTCGGAAGCCGTTTCGCCCAGTCCGTCTATGGATTTAAAAGGCGGCAGAAGCTTCCCGTCAACTATGAGAAAATTGCGGGAATGGGACTTATATAAATCAATCGGTATAAACTCAAACCCTCTCGCATACATTTCCTGAACGATGCGCATATCCTTAAGCTGCCCTTCCTCCTTCTTGGAAAGCTGCTTTGCTTCGTCACGTTTCCTGTAATCATTTATATAATAATCAAGCTTTTCCTTGCCGAAGCACATAAGCTCATAAGAAAAATCGTCAGCCCTTATGCTGTAATATGACGCATAATATTCAAGCGGATAAAACACCTTGCAGTACGCTATTCTCCATGCCATCATTACATATGCCGCGGCATGGGCCTTGGGGAACATGTATTTTATCTTTTCACAGGACCAGATATACCATTCAGGTACGTCATGGGCAGCCATCTCGGCCTTCCATTCCTCCCACTTATCGCATTTTCCCTTCGCTACGTTGCCCTTGCGGACGTTTTCCATAATTTTAAATGCAGTTCCTGCCTCCAGCCCTTTGTTGATCAGATATACCATTATATCATCTCTGGTGCAGATTGCGGTTGAAATTGTTGCCTGCCCTGACTCAATAAGCGTCTGAGCGTTGCCCAGCCATACGTCGGTACCGTGTGAAAGCCCCGCTATCCTTACCAAATCGGAGAAATGCTGCGGCTTTGTGTCTATGAGCATCTGCATGGCAAAATCAGTGCCGAATTCAGGTATCCCCAGACATCCCAGCTTCGTACCGCCGATATCCTCCGGAGTGATTTTCAATGCCTCAGTATTTTGAAACAGACTCATCACCTCAGGATTGTCAAGAGGGATGCTCCTTGGGTCAATATGAGTCAAATCCTGCAGCATTTTAATCATCGTCGGGTCATCGTGTCCGAGAATATCAAGCTTTAACAGGTTGTGGTCAATACTGTGGTAATCGAAATGGGTTGTGATTATATTGCTGCTCATATCGTTGGCGGGATGCTGTATCGGCGTAAAGGAATGTATTTCCTGACCGTAGGGAAGCACTATAATTCCGCCGGGATGCTGTCCGGTGGAACGTTTGACTCCGACCCCGCCTCCCACTATTCTGTTAATTTCACAGTCTCTTTTGCGCTCACCCTTCTCTTCGTAGTATTTTTTCACATACCCGTACATGGTTTTATCTGCAAGGGTTCCTACGGTTCCCGCTTTGTAGGTCTGTCCCTCTCCGAAAATAACCTCCACATACGCATGTGCTTTAGACTGGTATTCAACTGAAAAATTAAGGTCAATATCCGGCTCTTTGTCTCCGTTGAACCCAAGAAATGTTTCAAAAGGTATGTCAAAGCCTTCTTTGTTAAGCTTATGTCCGCATCTGGGGCATATTTTATCGGGCATATCGCATCCTGCGCCGCCGGAAAAAGCTTTCACCTCAGGGCTGTCGAAATCACAGTAATAACATTCCGGACAGAGGTAATGAGGGCTTAACGGGTTTACTTCGGTAATCCCCGCCATTGTAGCCGCAAATGACGAGCCTACAGAACCTCTGGAGCCGACCAGATATCCGTCTTCATTGGATTTCCAGACAAGCTTTTGAGCTATTATATACATAACGGAATATCCGTTGGATATGATTGATGTCAGCTCTCTCTCCAGCCTGTCCGAAACAATCCCCGGAAGGTCGGGGCCGTAAAGCCTGTGTGCGCTTTTGTAACAGATTTCACGCAGCAGCTCGTCCGAATTGGGAATCACGGGCGGACATTTGTCCGGCCTTACCGGCTCGATGCGTTCGCACATATCGCTTATTTTACGTGTGTTGGTTACAACTACCTCGTATGCTTTTTCTTCACCCAGATATTGAAATTCACCAAGCATTTCCTCAGTGGTTCGCAGATAAAGCGGAGCCTGATTATCCGCATCCGAA
Organism: uncultured Butyrivibrio sp.; assembly: GCA_944382105.1. GTDB lineage: Bacteria > Bacillota > Clostridia > Lachnospirales > Lachnospiraceae > Eshraghiella. Next base: position 4,767 of record CALWMX010000130.1, on the reverse strand, counting down.
AATCCCTGCCCTTTCATTATGATTCTTCTGTAAATTTCATCCTCCGGATTGAGAAAATGGACGTCGCAGGTTGCAACTACAGGCTTGTCAAGTTCTTCTCCAAGCGCGGTAATTTCCTTATTGATATTAATCAGATCCTGCTCCGATTTTATCTGGGGAAGTTTAGGGTCCTCAATCATAAATCTGTTGTTGCCTAAGGGCTGTATTTCAAGATAATCGTAAAAATTTACAAGCCTTACAATTTCTTCTTTGGAAGCCCTGTGCAGCAAAGCCTGATACAGTTCGCCGGCTTCGCAGGCCGAACCTAAAATAAGTCCCTCCCTGTGTTTTAAAATCTCACTCTTCGGAATCCTCGGTCTCTTGTTATAATATGTAAGATGAGACATGGATACAAGCCTGTACAGGTTCAATCTTCCGGCTTCTGATGCTGCAAGGATAATTGCGTGATACGACTTTGCTTTTTTTATTGCATTTACATTAAATTCGCTTACTTCGTTGATACCGTCCAGATTATTTATGTCCCTGTCCTTAAGCTTTTTGACAAGTGCGGCAAAAATATCGGCGCATGCTTCGGCGTCGTCAACCGCTCTGTGGTGGTTGAACGGAGGCACGCCAAGAGCCTTCGCCACATGGTCAAGCGTGAATTTGCCAAGTGAAGGCAGCAACGCCCTGGACAAAGCAACAGTGTCTACAACCGTACATTCAAAATGACGGTTCAGAACAGAGGCTGCTTTTTCCCTGATGAAACCCACATCAAAGCCCGCATTGTGCGCTACCAGAACCGCATTCCCGCAGAATTCAAGGAAACGGGGCAGCACCACATCAATCGTATCGGCGTTTTCAACCATTGAATCGTTTATGCCCGTAAGGCTTTCGATGTTGAACGGTATAGGTATAAGAGGATTCACAAAAGCCGAAAATCTGTCGGTAATTTTACCGCCGGACATTTTCACGGCACCTATTTCGATAATCATATCGTTCACGGGCGAAAGCCCCGTGGTCTCCATGTCGAAAATTACATATGTATCGTCGAAGCTCTGGCCTTTTGGATTTTCAATTATTTTTTTCAAATCGTCTACAAGATAGGCCTCGATTCCGTATATAACCTTAAAATCCTTATTGTCAGTCTTTGTGTGAAAAGCTTCGGTGAAGGCCTGAACAACTCCGTGGTCTGTTATGGCAATTGCAGGATGCCCCCATTTGCTTGCCTGTTTTATTATTTCAGAAACATCTGAAACTCCGTCAAGCTCGCTCATTTTAGTGTGGCAGTGAAGCTCAACTCTTTTTTCAAGAGCCATATCGGTCCTTTTGACTCTGAAATCCGAACCTTTCATAATACCTGTAACAGAGCCAATCGTAAGCTCTCCTGAAAACCTGTCTATCGTCGTTACGCCCTTTATTCTGACAAAGTCTCCGGGACGGAGTTTTCCTTCAATCTCTTCAAGCTGTTCCGGATGCATAAAAATTTTAACGCTTATGGAATCCGTAAAATCGGTAACGTCAAACATGAATATGACTTTACCGCTTTTCAGTTCACGTTTGTCAACTGCCATAATCTGGCCGCGGAAACTAATCTCGCCCATCTCTCCCACAACATTGTCAAGTGTTATCGGCTCATCGTCGAATTCCCTGCCGTATATTACATCCGGATTGTCCGAACGCCTTACGGAGCGTCTGAATTCCCTGCCGTTACCGTAAAAATCGTTTTTACCTCTTTTGCCCATGTCGGGTTTGGAATTGTCACCGGATAATTTAAGCTCCTCTGCCCCGGCTGCCTTGATTTCGGCATTATCCGTCATTGTCTTATGAGGAGCATTCTCTACGTTATCATTCTGTCCGTGCCGTGATTTACCAAACGCCCGTTCCGATATTTCATGAACAATCTGTTCCAGCTTATATTCGGCCTCCTTGCTGTGACGGCTTTCTTTAGCATCTGAAAATACCGCCTTTACATTCACCTCGAAGCCGAATCTGTGCAGCATCATATCTTCAAGAGTATTGCATATTTCCCCTGCAAACCGTCTGGATATAAATGTGTCTTGAGTTGACATAATAATATTATGGTTATCATCAACCGTCAGCCGGGCGTCCCTGAAAATCTGCTGCTTAATCATGCTCTGTTTTCCCAGTTCATATAGAATACTGTCTCTGTATTCCTCCAAAATCGTAGCCGGAGTGTGGAGACTGGATAAATCGAACCTTTCAAGAAGTTTTACTTCCATGCCGAAAAAAGGCCTTATCTGGCGCTTTATCTCCTTTTCCACTTTGGCCAAGATATCACGTCCGATGAGCCTTTGAAATCTTACATATATTTTAACGCATGTTTTTGCAGAGTTCATGACAATATGCGTTACCGTGGACTCTGCAAAAATCTGTTCAATTCCCTTGTTAAGTTCCAATGTTGGAAAAGCTTCAAAAAACTTCTTTTCTTCCATATAAAACCGTCATTCCCTCCAATTGTCAAGCTCTTCTTTGAGCGTCGTAAGCAGCAGGCTTTCCGGTATCTTTCTGATTACCTGTCCTTTTTTTATTAAAAGTCCTTCTCCGTCTCCGCCTGCGATTCCGATATCCGCCTCTTTTGCCTCTCCCGGTCCGTTTACAACACACCCCATAACGGCAACCTTTATATCCAAATCGTAATCCTTTACAAGATTCTCAACCTGACCTGCAAGTGATATCAGGTCAATTCTGGTTCTTCCGCAGGTTGGGCAGGACACAACTTCTATTCCGCCCTTTCTCAGTCCCAAAGTGCGCAGAATCATTTTGGCCGAGCGTATTTCTTCAACAGGATCGCCTGTCAGCGACACTCTTATGGTGTCACCTATTCCTTTTCCCAGAATAAGCCCCAGACCCACTGCGGATTTAATATTTCCCGAATACACTGTTCCGGCTTCCGTTATCCCCACATGCAGAGGATACCTGCACCTGTCCGCAATAAGCTCATGAGCCTTCACGCACATCATGACGTCAGAAGATTTTATGCTTACGACTAGATTGCCGCATCCCAGCTCTTCAATGATATTTACTTTGTCAAGTGCGCTTTCAACAAGCCCTTCTGCTGTAACTCCGTTATATTTTTCAACAAGCTCCTTCTCAAGTGAACCGCTGTTCACACCTACGCGTATAGGCACATTGTACTCCATGGCACAGTCTGCCACGGCTTTTATACGTTCCCGGTTTCCTATATTGCCCGGATTGATTCTTATTTTGTCCGCGCCGTTCTCTATGGCCATTATCGCCATACGGTAATCAAAATGTATATCTGCCACCAGCGGAATGTGTATTCTTTTTTTAATCTCTTTTATGGCTTTTGCAGCTTCCTCGGTAGGTACGGTGGAACGCACAATGTCGCATCCTGCTTTTTCAAGCTTAAGTATCTGGTCAACCGTAGCCTCCACATCCTCAGTGCGCGTATTTGTCATGGATTGTATGAGAATCGGGTTTCCTCCGCCGATTACCCTGTTCCCGATTTTGATTACCTTGGTGTTGTCTCTGTACATACATTATCCTCCGTCAGAACAGCTTTCGTATATCGTTTGCCATAATGACAACCATAAGCACCATAAGCAGAACAATGCCTATAAAATGCACCATTCCTTCTTTCTCCCTTGGAACCGGCTTGCGTCTTATTGCTTCGATTATGAGGAAAACAAGCCTTCCTCCGTCAAGTGCGGGAATCGGGAGCAGATTCACAACGCCTAAGTTTGCGCTTATCATCGTGCCCCAATTGGCCAGATTAAGGAAAACATAAAGCGCGCCGTCACTCCGGCTTTCGGACACAACGTCGCCTATAGCGGATACGATGCCCACCGGCCCGGATACGTCATTTGCAGATACCTTGCCGGTAAAAAGAAGCTTAAAGCTCTTAAAAACAGCCTTTATCCAGTAGCCTACATTCTTGAAAGAATATTCCACCGTTTCAAGCGGTCCGCATTTTTCCCTTGCCGCCGACATATACATGCCCAAATCATAATATGTCTGGTGTACCTTTGCCGGCGTCATCTTAAAGGTCATTTCTTCACCGCCGCGATCCACCACCAGAGTCAGTTCGTTGTCTCCGTTTGCTTTTACAAGAGGACTGACTTCATCCGTTACCGTGACTGCCGTACCGTTAATGCTTTTTATTATATCGCCGCTTTTTAGTCCGGCTTCTTCGGCAGGCGTGTCATCACTGACGGAGGATATGACCGGATTATCCTGTTCCATAAGGACGCCCATCTGGTACACATCCTCATCGATATATTCGGGAACAAGCTTGGTGGTATAGCTCTCTCCGCCGCGCTCATAGGTGATATTCATCACTTCCCCCTCGTTTTCAATTAACCAGAGGTTATAATCTCCGTAAAAATTAACCTTTGTTCCGTTAATCCTGACTATACGGTCGCCCGCCGCAAGCCCTGCTTCATCCGCAGCGGAACCCTCCTCCACACTATATACCACGCAGGGGTCGTATCCGATTTTGCCTATAAGAATAATTGACAAAACAAAAGCAAGTATAAAATTAAAAAAAGGTCCTGCAAAAACAATGGCCATTCTTTTCCACACGGATTTACTGTTAAAAGAGCCTTCAGCATTGCTTTCCTCATCCTCGCCCAACATCTGGCAGGAACCACCGAATAAAAAAAGCTTGATGCTGTACATTGTTCCTTTGCGTTTTATCTTAAGAATACGCGGACCCATTCCAAGTGAAAATTCGGTTACAACCACACCGCTGGCCTTTGCCACTATGAAATGTCCGAGTTCATGTACGATTATAATGATACTGAG
>CALWMX010000129.1 GCA_944382105.1 uncultured Butyrivibrio sp. | reverse complement strand
CTGTAATGGGAGTAGAAAGTAATACGGCTTATATCGGCTTCTTCACACAGATTCGTAACCGTGATTTTTTCAAACGGTAGATCGTCCAAAAGCCTGATAAGGGTATCCTTCAGGTATTTTTTTGTTTTACGAATCCTTTTATCTTCCATCGTTGTCATAAATAATTATACATATGTATAATTAAACTACAGTTTCCAACAATTTGTAGTTGCCTTTCTTATAATTTTGTTTTATTTTAATACTTGTATAAATATCAGTCAAGATGTTAAGTTTAAAAAAATATAATATGAGGTGAATTTTATGGGTACAGCGGTAATGACGGATGAAAACAGCGGAATCTCACATGAGAAAGCGGAAAGTCTCGGAATTTTTATTATGAAGATGCCTTTTTTTATAAATGGTGAATTAAAATATCAGGGAACGGATATGACTGTAAAGCAGTTTTATGAGGCTCTTGAAAACGGTTCGGATGTTTCCACATCACAGCCTTCGCCGGGAGACGTGATGGATATGTGGGACAAAATACTGGCGCAGGGATATGATGACATAGTTTATATACCTATGTCCAGCGGACTCAGCGAATCCTGCAACAGCGCCAAAATTTTTGCCGAGGATTACAACGGCAGGGTACAGGTTGTGGATAACCACAGAATATCGGTAACCATGGAACAGTCGGTGTATGACGCAATCAAATATGCAGAGCAGGGGATGGACGCCGCAGCAATCAAGGAGCGTCTCGAAAAAGAAGCGTATGACGCGACGATATATATTGCCGTCGATACGCTGACATATCTTAAAAAGGGCGGCAGGGTTACCGCAGCGGCAGCGGCAATCGGAACGGTGCTCAATCTCAAGCCCGTGCTGACCATACAGGGTGAAAAGCTTGACGCTTTTGCCAAAGAGCGAGGAATGAAGAAAGCCCGTCATACCATGATTAAAGCAATGCAGAAGGATTTGGAGGAACGTTTTGCATCGTTGGACAAAGCCGGAAAGTTCAGGCTTTGCATATCTTACAGCTATGTGGATGACGAAACGCTTCAGAGCTGGATTGATGAGGTCAAAGAGTTTTTCCCGGGGAGGGAGCTTCTTATAACGCCTCTTTCATTGAGCGTGGGATGCCATATTGGTCCCGGAGCGCTGGCCATTGCAGCCTGCAGGATGGAAGTTTAGACGTGGCGGATTATTACGCAAAATTACTGTTGACGATTTACACATAAAGTAATACAATCAAAGTGAAAACAAGTTAATACATGAATTTAATCCCGCTTATTCAGAGTGATGGAGATACATAGGATCTGTGAAGTCACGGCAACCCCGTATACGGAAGGTGCCAGCCTGAGCGAAATTAGAAGTGCCTTTACGGCAATTTCGAGCAATAAGTGGATTTGATTATTGAATTTTAATCGAGTCCATACATGTATGGACTCGTTTTTATTACAGTATTTTAAGGAGATGTACTAATGGATAAATATTTGTTTACTTCGGAGTCGGTCACGGAAGGACATCCGGACAAGGTATGCGACCAGATTTCAGACGCCGTGCTTGACGCGCTGCTTGAACATGACCCGATGAGCCGGGTTGCCTGTGAGACCTGCTGCAATACGGGTTTTGTGCTTGTGATGGGTGAGATTACTTCAAAAGCCAATATTGACATTCAGAAAATAGTCAGAGATACGGTCAGGGAAATAGGCTACACAAGCACAGATGTGGGATTTGACGGAAATACCTGCGCAGTCATGGTGGCGCTTGACGGGCAGTCGCCGGATATTGCCATGGGAGTTGACAAGGCGCTTGAGGCGAGGGAAACCGATATGAGTGAAGAGGATATCGATGCTATAGGCGCAGGGGATCAGGGAATGATGTTCGGCTATGCAGTCAACGAGACGCCGGAATATATGCCTTACCCTATCGCATTGGCGCACAGGCTTACAAGGCAGCTTGCCATGGTAAGGAAAGACGGAACCCTGAAATATTTAAGACCGGACGGCGAAGCGCAGGTGACGGTGGAGTATGACGGGAACAACAAGCCTGTCCATATTGACACGGTGGTAATATCAACACAGCATGACCCGGATGTCACGCAGGAGCAGATACACGGGGATATAAAAAAATATGTGCTGGAACCGGTACTCCCTGTTGAACTTACAGACGAAACGACAAAATATTTTATTAACCCTACGGGGCGGTTCGTAATCGGGGGACCGCAGGGCGACAGCGGACTTACGGGACGCAAAATCATTGTCGATACATACGGCGGATACGCAAGGCACGGCGGCGGAGCATTTTCGGGAAAGGATTGTACCAAGGTTGACCGTTCCGCATCTTATGCGGCCAGATATGTGGCCAAAAATATTGTGGCGGCAGGTCTTGCGGACAGATGCGAAATACAGCTCTCATATGCAATAGGTGTGGCGCATCCGACATCAATAAACGTGCAGACATTCGGAACAGGTAAAATCGATGAAAGAAAGCTTGTTGAGATTATCAGGGATAATTTTGACTTAAGACCGGCAGGAATAATAAAGATGCTTGATTTGAGAAGGCCGATTTACAAACAGACCGCATCGTACGGGCATTTCGGACGTACCGATTTGGATTTGCCGTGGGAAAAAACGGACAGGGTACAGGATTTAAGAAAATATTTATAAAGTTTATAATACTTTAGTGTGTTTTTTTACCGCTCATATGTTAAAATAAGTTCGGATATGCAGATGTATCCGGACTTATTTTTTTTTCGAATGGCGGGGAACAGACTATGAAGCTTTCAACCAAGTTAAAAATATCGTTTGCCGTGCTTATAATTGTGCCGGTGCTGCTTTTTTCGATTGCGCTTGTGCTTATATCGTCTCTGAAGCTGAGAGAGATTAAAAGCAGCTTCAATGCAAACAATACATCATACGAGACGTTGATTAATCCTGCTGCGCTTGTATCGGAAATCTGCGAGAGCGAGTACAATAAACTGCTGGACGCTGCCGAGAATGAGCCTTATCTTTTTGATGACTACGGCTTTGTGGATGAAATCAACAGTGAGCTTTCAAAGAGAAGTTCTTTTCTTATAGTGGTCAGAAATCATGAATGTGTGTATTCGGGCAACGACAGGGCGCAGGAAATACTTTCGCTGCTTGAAGGCATAGACTACAACGGCAATACCGGTGCGGGAATATATCTGGGAGACAGCTATCAGGTCATTGTCAATGTGATTGATTTCGGCACCAACGGCAACAGCGGACAGGCATATGTGGTTATGTGCATCGATAAACTTGTTCCGCAGATGAAAATGCTGATTTTCGACGGTGTTGTGGGAATAGTGCTTATACTTATTTTTACCAGCGGACTTTTTATCACCTGGATTTATAAGGAGACGGTAAGCCCTATCAATAAACTTAAGCTTGCTACCTATAATATCAAGAACGGCAACCTGGATTTTGAGATGGACGTAAGCGGCAAGGACGAAATTTCCGAGCTTTGCAGGGATTTTGACAGTATGCGCAGACGGCTTCAGGAAAACGCCGAGGAGAAAATTAAAATCGATGCGGAGAACAAGGAGCTTATAAGCAATATTTCCCATGACCTGAAAACGCCTATAACCGCAATAAAGGGATACGTTGAAGGCATAATGGACGGGGTTGTGGATAACGATGAAAAGATGGACAGATACATAAAAACCATCTACAACAAGGCCTGCGATATGGACAAGCTGATAGACGAGCTGACCTTCTACTCCAAAATAGATACGGACAGAGTGCCTTATAATTTTACCAGGCTCAATGTTACTGATTATTTTAACGACTGTGTTGAGGAGATTGGAATGGAGCTTGAAGCAGAGGGCGTAAGACTATCGTATGATAATGAAATCAATCCCGATACGGCGATCGTTGCCGACCCTGAGCAGCTTAAAAGAGTCATTAATAACATTGTCAGCAATTCGGTGAAGTATAAGGACAAGGAGCAGAGCGTAATTGACATAAGGATAACAGAGGACAAAAATTCCGTGTTTATTGATATTGAGGATAACGGAAGAGGAATAGACGCCAAGGACATACCGTTTATTTTCGACAGATTTTACAGGACGGACAGCTCGCGCAACTCTGCAAAAGGCGGCAGCGGAATCGGTCTTTCCATTGTGAAAAAGATAATTGAGGATCACGGAGGTACGATTACGGCGGAAAGCACTCCGGAAGTGGGAACGATAATGCACATAACAATGCTCAAACATAAAAAACTACGCCCGGAGCCGAGAAGAATAAGCGACTGATGCGTGAATATAACATAAAAACCAATATAGCCGGATTAAGGAGGAGCCTGAAATAATGAGCAAAAGAAACAGAATTTTGATTGTTGAGGATGAAAGAAGCATAGCGGAGCTTGAGAAGGATTATCTGGAGCTGAGCGATTTCGATGTGACCATAGCCAACGACGGAACGGACGGTCTGGGAAGGGCATTGAGCGAAGAGTTCGATTTATATATTCTGGACGTCATGCTTCCGGGAATTGACGGATTTGAAATATGCGAAAGAATCAGAGAGATAAGCAATGCCCCTATACTGATGGTTTCAGCCAAGAAAGAGGATATTGATAAAATCAGAGGGCTTGGGCTCGGAGCGGATGATTACATAACAAAGCCGTTCAGTCCAAGCGAGCTTGTTGCCCGGGTGAAAGCGCATATATCAAGATATACCAGGCTTGTAGGTTCATACACCGAACCTAATGACGAAATTGAAATCCGCGGTCTCAAAATTGACCTGACGGCACGGCGCGTTTTTGTCAATGGCGAGGAGAAGAATTTTACCACTAAGGAATTTGACCTGCTGGTATTTCTGGCACAGCATCCGAACCGTGTATACACCAAAGAGGAGCTTTTTAAAGAGATATGGGCCATGGAATCGGTTGGAGACATCGCCACAGTGACGGTACACATTAAGAAAATAAGAGAAAAAATCGAATTTAATACCTCAAAGCCGCAGTACATAGAAACAATATGGGGCGTAGGTTACCGGTTCAAAATATGATTAATGTCCACGGCTGCTGTAATTACAGACAATGATGCGTGCAGTGAAGGAAGTGATTTTATGAAGAACGAGTTGATGGTCAGCAGTGGCGACGGGAAAAACGTACTTCTGACGGCCAACGGACAGATATATATGGATTATATCATGCAGTTTAAACAGCTGATGATGAGGTATGAAAGCGCAATAAAATGTGTCAGCACAAGGCTGGATATTATGGGACAGGAATTTAAGGCAAATAAATGGCATACGCCTGTCCGCTCCGTGTCCCACAGGGTCAAAAGCCCTGAAAGTATTGCCAGAAAGCTGTCAGACAAGGGTTTACAGGTTTCCGTTTCCTCCATAGCGGAAAATCTGAATGATGTTGCGGGAGTACGGATTATATGCGAGTATATCAGGGATGTATATGCCGTGAGGGATTTTCTTCTTTCCGAAAATTATTTATTAATAAAAGAAAAGGACTATATCAAAAATCCCAAGCCCAACGGCTACAGGAGCCTCCATTTGATTGTCGATGTACCGGTTCCTTTAAGCAACGGAGTGGAATATACGAAATGCGAAATACAGCTCAGGACGACGGCAATGGATTCATGGGCTGCGCTTGAGCATCAGCTTCGATACAAGGGAGATAAGAAGCGCCAAAGTAAGGAAATTGACGAGGAACTGGAAATATGTTCGCGAATGCTGTTTGAATCGGACCTTAAAATGCAGAAAATTGCCGAGCGGATGGGCGTATTTTCCCCGAAATTCGGAACCGGTGAGAGCGCGGTCACGTTACCGGGAGACTGACGCAGCTTTGCTTTGTACGGCGTGCAAATATACTTTTTATATAAATGTTTGACAAATCGAATTACTTATGTCTATAATAATTATGTTTAAGACTTTGATGGAGACAGTAGTCTTTTTCCGAACGTGCAAGAGAGCCGCGTTGCTGTGAAGCGGTATTAGTAGGGAATAGATGAATATCACTCCGGAGTTTCTATCTGAAAGCGGAGGCGAGTAAGAGATGACGGTTTTCTCCCGTTACAGAGAACGCATATGTTGGTATGCCGAATGATGACTGTAGAACGCTTTGCTGATTATTATTGATTTTCGGGCCTCTGCCAATTGCGGCGGAGGTTTTTTAATATTTCTCCGTCTTAATACTATATTCTGCATATTATAAGATTGAGGTAACCGTTTACAGCGGTTACGGATTTGGAAAGGAAGACGACCATGTACGAGAAAGTATCTACGGATTTGAAGTTTGTGGAAAGGGAAAAGCAAGTCGAAAAATTCTGGAAAGACAATAAGATTTTTGAGAAAAGCATGAAGATGCGGGAAAACTGTCCGACATATACTTTTTATGACGGACCGCCTACGGCCAACGGCAAACCGCATATAGGACATGTGCTGACGCGTGTTATCAAGGATATGATTCCCAGATACAGGACAATGAAGGGATATATGGTTCCGCGTAAGGCCGGCTGGGACACCCACGGACTTCCGGTAGAGCTTGAGGTTGAGAAAAAGCTGGGGCTTGACGGCAAGGAACAGATTGAAGAGTACGGACTGGAACCGTTTATCGGGCATTGCAAGGAAAGCGTATGGAAATACAAAGGCATGTGGGAGGATTTCTCAAGCACCGTGGGCTTTTGGGCCGATATGGACAATCCGTATGTAACGTATGATAATGATTTTATCGAATCCGAATGGTGGGCGCTTAAGGAAATCTGGAATAAAGGACTTCTCTATAAAGGCTTTAAAATTGTGCCTTACTGCCCGCGCTGCGGAACTCCGCTTTCCTCGCATGAGGTAGCGCAGGGATACAAGCAGGTAAAGGAACGCTCGGCAATCGTAAGGTTTAAAGTTGTGGGCGAGGACGCATATTTTCTGGCATGGACAACAACGCCGTGGACGCTTCCGTCCAATGTTGCGCTCTGTGTTAATCCTGAGGACACTTACTGCAAAGTAAAAGCAGCGGACGGATATACTTATTATATGGCTGAGGCGCTGCTCGACAAAGTCCTTGGAGGGCTTGACAGGGAAGAAGGAACTCCTGCATATGAAATTCTTGAGAAATATACCGGCAAGGACCTTGAATATAAAGAATACGAGCCGCTTTTTGCCTGTGCCGGAGAAAGCGCGGCAAAACAGCGCAAAAAAGGACATTATGTTACATGCGACGGATATGTATCCATGTCGGACGGTACCGGAATGGTTCATATTGCGCCCGCCTTCGGTGAGGACGATGCAAGAGTGGGACGAAACTATGACCTGCCTTTTGTGCAGTTTGTTGACGGCAAAGGCAATATGACGGATGAGACGCCTTATGCCGGGCTTTTTGTAAAAAAAGCGGACCCGGAGATATTAAAAGATCTGGATGCGAACGGACAGCTTTTTGATGCGCCTAAGTTTGAGCATGATTATCCGTTCTGCTGGAGATGCGATACGCCTCTTATTTATTACGCGAGAGAATCGTGGTTTATCAAGATGACAGCGGTTAAGGATGATCTTATCCGCAACAACAACACAATCAACTGGATTCCTGAGACCATAGGAAAGGGACGCTTCGGAGCATGGCTTGAAAATGTTCAGGACTGGGGCATCAGCCGTAACAGATATTGGGGAACCCCGTTGAATATCTGGCAGTGCGAGAGCTGCGGCAAGATGCACTCAATCGGAAGCATTGCGGAGCTCAAGGAGATGTCGGATAACTGTCCTGACGATATAGAGCTTCACCGTCCGTTTATTGACGCGGTCACGATTAAATGCCCTGACTGCGGCAAAACTATGAAGAGAGTGCCGGAGGTTATCGACTGCTGGTTCGATTCGGGGGCGATGCCTTTTGCACAGCATCATTATCCTTTTGAAAATAAAGACCTTTTTGAACAGCAGTTCCCGGCCGATTTCATTTCCGAGGCCGTGGACCAGACGAGAGGATGGTTCTACTCGCTGCTTGCAGAATCAACGCTTCTTTTTAACAAAGCGGCTTATAAGAATGTAATCGTTCTCGGTCACGTTCAGGATGAGAACGGACAGAAGATGAGCAAGTCAAAGGGCAATGCGGTAGACCCGTTTGAAGCGCTGAAGACTCACGGAGCGGACGCCATCAGATGGTATTTTTATTCCAACTCGGCGCCTTGGCTGCCTAACAGATTTTATGACAAAGCAGTTACGGAGGGACAGCGCAAGTTTCTGGGTACAATATGGAACACCTACGCATTTTTTGTACTTTATGCCAATATTGACGAATTCGACGCCAGCAAATATACACTTGAATACGACAAGCTTTCCGTAATGGACAAATGGATACTCAGCAAGCTTAATTCGCTTGTGAAATCCGTTGACGCTTATCTTAACGACTATAAGATTCCGGAGACCACGAGAGTCCTCGAAGAATTTGTTGACGATTTGAGCAACTGGTATGTAAGGCGTTCAAGGGAGCGTTTCTGGGCAAAGGGAATGGAGCAGGATAAAATCAATGCGTACATGACGCTTTATACCTGTCTTGTCACGTTCTGCAAAACTGCGGCGCCTATGATACCTTTTATGACAGAGGAAATATATCTTAACCTTGTAAGAAGCATTGACAAGGATGCTCCTGAGAGCATTCATCTGTGTGATTTCCCTGTTGTCAACGAAGCATGGATTGACAAAGAACTTGAGAAAAATATGGATGAAGTTCTTAAAATCGTAGTTATCGGGCGTTCATGCCGTAACGCGGCCAATATTAAGAACAGGCAGCCGATAGGCATGATGTATGTTAAAGCTCCTTTTGAGCTTCCTGAGCTTTTTCTTGACATTATTAAAGATGAACTTAACGTTAAGGCTGTCAGGTTTACGGATGATGTAAGGGCATACAGCTCATACAGCTTCAAACCGCAGCTAAAGACCGTAGGACCTAAGTACGGCAAGCTTCTGGGCCAGATACGTCAGGCGCTCTCGGAGCTTGACGGAAATTCTGCAATGGATGAGCTTAACGCAAAGGGAATGCTCACATTCGACATGGGAGGCGAAAGGGTTGAGCTTACCAAGGATGACCTGCTCATTGATATTGCCCAGACAGAGGGCTTTGAGTCTGCAAGCGATTACGGTGTGACAGTGGTTCTTGATATCAATCTCTCGGAAGAGCTTATTGAGGAAGGCTTTATCAGAGAGATAATCAGCAAAATCCAGACTATGAGAAAAGAGGCAGGTTTTGAGGTCATGGATAAGATAACCGTATACTCAAAGGGCAATGACAAAATTGCCGGACTTCTTAATAAAAATGCCGAAACAGTCAAATCAGAGGTGCTTGCCGACGACATAATTCTGGATGCGGCAGACGGATACTCAAAGGAATGGAATATTAACGGTGAAAATGTCATGCTGAGCGTTTCTAAAAACGGTATATAAGGGAGAAATGGAATGGAAAAAATGAATTTTGACAAGGAAGAGTTTAAAAAACAGGTAATATCAAACGTTAAAAACATGTACCGGAAAACCATTGATGAAGCCGATAAGCAGCAGGTTTTTCAGGCGGTTGCGTACACAGTAAAGGATTATATAATTGACAGATGGATAGCGACGCATAAGGAGTTTGAGAAGCAGGACGTCAAAACGGTATATTATATGTCAATGGAATTTTTGATGGGGCGTGCTCTGGGCAATAATATGATTAATCTTACCTGTTACAAAGAGGTTAAGGAAGCCCTTGACGAGCTGGGATTTGACCTCAACGTGATTGAAGACCAGGAGCCGGATGCTGCGCTCGGCAACGGAGGACTTGGACGTCTTGCAGCATGTTTTCTCGATTCGCTGTCAACACTGGGTTATCCGGCATACGGCTGCGGAATCAGGTACAGATACGGAATGTTCGCCCAGAAAATCGAAAACGGCTATCAGATTGAGATTCCGGATGACTGGCTCAGAAACGGCAATCCGTTTGAGATTAAAAGACCTGAGTATGCCGTGGAAGTAAAATTCGGCGGATATGTCAGAACATATCTTGACGAGAACGGCAGGGACCATTACGTGCAGGAGGGATGCCAGTGCGTGCGTGCCGTTCCTTATGACCTTCCTGTTGTGGGATACGGCAATAATGTGGTAAATACGCTGAGAAT
>CALWMX010000128.1 GCA_944382105.1 uncultured Butyrivibrio sp. | reverse complement strand
ACATCGGCAGCAGCCGAAGCAAGCGTACAAAAAGAAATGCTTGATGCAATCAGCAGCAAACTTAAAGAGGCTAACGAGGCATTAAAGAAACTTAAAGCCGACCAGGCCGAAGGAGAGAAAGAAAACGCAAAAACCACAGCCGAATATTACAGAGACGTAATAAAAGCTGATATGGAGGCTCTCAGAGCACCGGTTGACGCGCTTGAAACAATGGTAGATTCCGAGTATTGGCCAATCCCGACATACGGAGATTTGCTTTTCGAGGATTAACAACGCTTCCTCATATTTATCCTAACATAGCGGGTCCGTGCATTTTGTGCGGGCCCGCATTTTATTTATTGGGGATAATTAAGCCTTTCGGGCCCTATATTTTCAAGAACCTCTGATTTATATTTTTCGGCGTAAAACTTGGCCAGTCCCAGATTATTGTCAAGATAATTGCCGCAGTCTCTCGGAGAAGCTCCGGGAATATCTCCTTCAAAGCCTATGATGAAATCAATCATTTCACCGATAAGCGGAACTATATCGGCCGACTGCAAATCTCCTGCCAGAATTAGATAAAATCCCGTTCTGCAGCCCATAGGTCCGAAATATATCACTCTGTCCCTCCATACGGGATGATTTCTCAAAAACGTGGCGCCCAGATGCTCAATGGTATGCACTCCTGCGGTATCCATGACCGGCTCACGGTTCGGCATTGTAAACCTCAGGTCAAAGGTAGTCAATATATTGACAGAATCCGTCTCCCCATTGCCACGGTCTGCTTCGGATTGCTTACGCCCGAGATAATCCTTGCGCGATACGTATATTCCTGCCAGCAAATCAATATGATTAACTGTAAAGCTTGCAATTTTCTCCATATATTATACCTGAATTCCTTCTTCTTTCTTTTTATTTTCTTTTTTATTTTCATACATACGGTCATCGGCATACTTGATAAAGGTATCAAGAGTATCCGTTTTCTCAGCAGTCTTTGAATATACGCCTATGCTGACATTAATATAGTACGGTTTCGTTCCGAAAGAATTGAAATCCAAAAGCCCTGACCTGATGCTGTCAACTATCTCTGCGGCGCGTTTTTCTCCATCCATGCTGCTGAATGCAATAATAAATTCATCACCGCCGAATCTGGCGCATATTTCACCCTTAACGGTAACGCTGCGCATTATCTCGCCTATTTTTTTCAGGGCAAAATCGCCCTCGGCATGACCGTAGGTATCGTTTATTTTCTTAAGGCCGTCCATGTCCAGCGATATAATTGTAAAAACTTCCCCGGTTCTCTGGCTCCGGCGCATTATTTCGCCTATATTCCGATAAAAGCCATGTCTGTTGTAAATCTGTGTAAGCACATCGCTTATATACAATCTCTCCGTGGTTGAACGGTTTACATAAACTTCAAGTATATGTCTGAAGTCAAGCAGGAAAGTCTGATAGTAAGTAAAAAAGAATTTATCCGCATCAAATGTTGCCGCCATGTATCCCACGGCGGCTCCCTGAAGGTGTGTAGGCACAAACAGGATGTAATCGTTTTTTTGCAGTATATTTTCCATATCAGGCAGCAAATCAGACAGCGTATACTGATAATCTGCATCTTCGCAAATCTCTCCGTTACGGATATGAAGAGGCACCTTCATTACGTCCGTATACCGAATATTATTCTGGGCATTTCTGTTAAAATCAAAGCTTACATTCATGTTTTCATCGAGAAAATCACTGTTAAAGCACATCCAAAGCTCCTTGAGCCCTATTCTGTCCACATGCTCCGGTATCATCCTGAAAATGTAATGCAAATCGGGATAGTTGCTCAGCTGGGCAATCATATTATACATAAACTGTATAAATTCTTCCCTGTCATCCGTGATGAATTTTTCCTTGTAGAGGCGCTCTTCCACATCTTCTGTGGCAGTCTGCACGCATCCGCACGAACCTCCGGTTCTGTTTATATATTTGACTACTCTTGGTTCTTTATTTGTCCTGCCGTCAACATTGTCCATTACGGCTTGGATTATCGAGTCCCCCAAATCTTCGATTCTGTACTCGGCCGTGGTAAGTCTGGGAGAATAATACTGCTCAAGGTCTATGCCGTCAAAACCCGTGACGATAATATCCTCCGGTATTCTGTAACCATGCTCCTTCAGTGTTCTCATACACTCTATTGCCATAATGTCATTGGCGCACACGATAGCCTGCGGCATCTCCAGACCGGATTCCATGAATTCCTCAAGAGCCGCCCTGGCCGGTTCTGCCCAGAAATCTCCGTAAAGAATCCTTCGCTCATCCACTTCAATGTTGTTTTCCCGAAGCACCTTCTTAAAACATTGAATACGCTCTTCCGAAAAAGGATTGTCCCTGTATCCGGCCATCATATTGACAAGCTTCACCTTATGATACTCAACAACATGCCTTACAAGCTGCTCGAAAGAGTTGCTGTAATCAAAAGTAATATTTATACAGCCCTCTATAACCCTGTCGATGGATATCACCGGAACGCCTGCTCCCTGCGCCCTTGTCACAAGCTTGTTGAGGACCTTGAAATTCTTGAATGTCTCAGACATAACCACAACTGCGTCAAACCTCTCAGGCTCAAACGATGAAAATATACGCGACTCACCGATATCATTGATTCCACCATTGTATAAGTCCGTTACCGTGGAAAAAATCATTACTTTGATGCCTGCTCCGTCGCACCTTCCGCACAGTTCTTTTATTATTTTAACCTGGTCATATGCTTTAAATCTTGTGAGACATAACGCAATAACCTTGTAAGGCTTTCCTTCTGAAAATTTGTATAACATCAATTCTGCCCCCGTTCTGCCTGCTGCGTCAGCAGCATATTTACTGAAACCTGAACCAGTCGAAATCAAAGCGGCTTCCCGGAAGAAATACAAACGTAACCTTATTAAGCCCTTTTATTTCTTTTATCTGAAAAGTTTTCTCCTCGGCCGAATCAGTATGCGTAAATTCCAACATCTGCCTCGTCTGGGTTCCGTCCTGAGCGGTAAAAATAATATTTATAGTGTTTACATCAATATAAGAGGTTCCTTTCACGGTAATACTGTGTACACCGCTGCCGAAATCCATATCGTTAAAATCTATGGAAACATTGTTTCCGATTCCGTTCACGGAAGTATTGCTTATCTCAAAATCGTCACCGTAGATTTTATCGTTATCTGCCGCGTCGATGCGTGCAAGTCCTTTTTCAGGTCTGGTAAATATCATATCCCTGATATTGATAAACTCTTTGGTGAGCAGACATAAAGTATGAACGCCTTTAACTCTTCTCTTAAGCCTGTATTTTTCCCCCTGATAAACATCCCATATAACAGGTTTGTTATATATTCCGTCCAAAATCAGCTCGCTTCCGGCTTCGTGCGGTATGCCCAGCCATAGCTGCACAACGTAATCCGCTCTGTCATGGGTAAAAATATTGAGTTCGACTTCATCTGTTCCGAATTTCCCGAAATCGACGTTTGTAAATCCTATATACGCTTCTTTATGTTTAGGAGTTGCAACACCGTGTTCGCTTGCATTGCCCATTTCATCGCTGCTTATTGCGTACAACGCCGCCGCTATCGATTGATACGGGTTGATAAAAGCGCTTCCCATTCCGCAGACCTCAAAGCCAAGCATCGAAATTACATTGACCTTTTTTCCTCCGTTGCGTGAATAGCATTTTACGTTAAACCGTCCGTCGCCCTTGGCACGCAGTATAGTCTTACCGTCTTCTTTAACAATCTCGGCAAGGTTGCTTTCCACACCCGCGTCGTTGAGAATACACCATTCCACATCCTTATAGGTACTGTCTGCCGGATACAACACTGCCTCAAGCACGGTCTGCGGCTGTTCCCGTGTAAGCTTCGTCCCGTTGGAGCTTTTGATTTCTATCTTCCGGATAGGTATTTCGTCATTGCAGTCGCTGCTGTAATTGGACGTTACAGCGCTTATGCCTTCCCGTACCGGGACGGCAATGCAGTCTATTACAAGCTCCGCCGGTTCAAGCGACTCTGAAATAACCTTAATATGTACCTTTCCTGCCTCAGTGCCTGCAGCTGCCATTGCCAAAAGCTTACCCATAAAGAGCTTACGCGAATTTCCCTTGTACTGGTCATAATCCGTGCTGTCCCCGTTGTCAAGCCCCACAAGCCTTCCTGCGCCGCTCACCTCTACACGAACACGATTGTTGGCATTTTTGACCTCAACACCGTCCTTATCATACGCATTTATTTCTATAAAAACCATGTCCTCGCCGTCGGCACGCATTGTTGTTTTATCCGCTTTAAGGACTATCTTTGCCGCATCCCCGAAAGATTTCTGCACGTCGCGGGCAATCTCCTTACCGTTTTCGTCATATGCCGCTGCCTCAAGCACGCCTTTTTCATAAGGAAGGATCCAGTGTCCCACAAGCTCCGTTCCGTTCTTGTGGTCAATATCAAACCTTCCCTGGGAGACGCCGTTGAAAAACAACTCAATAACAGGCGCATTGGAGGTCACTCTGACATCTATAAGCTGCCCGTCGTTAAAATCCCAATAAGGGAAAATATGAACCATAGGTTTTGTTTTATAATCCGTCCATTCGGCCTGATATATATAAAACGTATCCTTTGCAAAGCCGGCCGTATCAACCTGTCCGAAATATGAATTCTTAGTCTGATAAGGCGTAGGCTCTCCTATATAATCAAAGCCCGTCCATAAAAACTGCCCCGCCGAATACGGATTGTCACGTTCCGTAATTATACAGAACTCACTGTTTTTGCCTCCCCAGCTGCAGGTACTGTTTCCCAAAGAAGAGCACTGCTCGTCAATGTCCGTTAGAATCGCTTCGCTGTACGGAAAATGATATACGCCGCGGCTCTGCAGCGTGGAAGCCGTTTCACTTCCGTAGATAACCCAGTCCGGGTGCTCTCTATGATGTTTGTCATACAGCCTTTCCGAGTAATTATATCCCACAATGTTAAGTTCGTCGGCACACCGCTGGGTAGGTTCTCCTTCAAGAAAGTTAGAGCCAAATGTCGCGTATGCATTGCAATCCGGGTCGTTCTCAAGAACAGCATCCCGCAGACGCTTTGTAATTTCAAGTCCGCCTTCCCTGTCCGCATGCGTATCGAAAATCTCATTGCCGATGCTCCACATGATGACGCTTGGATGATTCCTGTCGCGTCTTACAAAATTACGTATATCTTTTACGGCCCACTGGTCAAAAAACCTTGCATAATCGTATTTGTTCTTGGACATGCGCCACATATCGAAGGCCTCATCATTTACAAGAAGGCCAATCTCGTCGGCAATTTCAACAACCTCCGTTGCCGGCATATTATGGGAAGTCCTTATCGCATTGGCTCCCATATCTTTCATCATCTGAAGCTGTCTTCTGATTGCAGCTCTGTTTACGGCTGCCCCGAGGGCTCCTAAATCATGGTGCATACAAACACCGTTAATCTTTATATGTCTGTCGTTCAGGAAAAAACCTTTGCTGCTGTCAAAACGTATTGTTCTGAAACCGAACTTTGTATCGACGCAGTCAATCTCCCGTCCGTCTTTGACAAGAACGGTTCTCAGAGTGTACAGCACCGGGCTGTCTATGGACCACTCCCAAGGCTCGTGCACTTTTATTACAGCCGTATCACTTCCGGATACACTGCCTTCGGCAACCGTGCTGCCCTTTGAATCCATTATGAGGTATAAAACGTCAATATCCTTACAGGTTTCGCTTATCTCTGCGGACGCCTTAAGATTATAGCCGCCATCGGTACGTTCCGTCCTGATGTATATTCCGTCGGATACAATATGAGTGTCCGGCATCGTCTTAAACCATATATTACGATAAATACCCGCCCCCGAATACCATCTTGAATTGGGAAATCTGTGCACGGCTTTTACCTTAATTTCGTTGGCACCGGATTTAAGCAGGTCAGTGATTTCAAGTTCAAATGTGTTGTAACCGTATTTCCATTCTCCCGCCTTTATGCCGTTGACATATACGACGGGTTCCATATATACTCCCTCAAAGCGAACAGCATAGCATGTATTCTGTTCCGGATAAAAATCAAACGCTTTGCGATACCAGCCTTCACTGTCTTCATACAGATTATTGGTATCGTAAATAAGCCAGTCGTGAGGAATATCAACATCCGACCAGCCATCCGAGTTAAAAATATCCTTCTCCGGCGTATCAGGCTTTACCTTGATAAACTGCCAGTTATCATTAAATAGTCTTGTATCTCTCATAATTTGCAATACCTTCCAAGGATATATTACTTAATCCACAGTCCGTCAGACTGTTTTGATACCTGCCGGAGCAAGACTGCCGGCAGGTATCATGTCTGCTGCAATCCGATATGAGCTTTCCGCTCATTCGGATTAAATCATTTTACTTAAACGGATTTTCCGTCTTGTACATCATTCCCTTAGGCTGATTGAAATTAATCTCGTCAGCAGGAACGCCCAGATACTTAAATACTTCGTAAAGCGCTTTGCCAAAGTGTCCGAATGCAACCGCTCCATGATGAGGATAATTTTTCTCAATAAGAACATGACGGTAAAATCTGTCCATCTCCGGAATGGCAAAGATTCCGATTGAGCCAAAAGAACGTGTTGCAACAGGAAGAACCTCTCCCTGTGCAATATATGCCCTTATCTTCGCATCGGACGTGCTCTGGAGCCGGAAAAATGTAATTTCTCCCGGTATAATATCGCCTTCGAGAGTTCCGTTGGTAACTTCCTCCGGAAGGGTTCTTGCCATAATCATCTGATTGCGCATCTCGCAGAAGGAAAGCTTGCTGGATGCGGTATTTCCGCAGTGGAAGCCCATAAACACTTCTTTGGCAGTGTAATCATGTTTGCCCTTAATATCCTCGCAATAGATATCTGAAGGAACCGTATTGTTAATATCAAGGAGCGTAACAGTATCGTTACTTACAACAGTTCCTATAAACTCGCTCAGAGCACCGTATATATCAACTTCACAGGACACCGGAATTCCCATTTTGGTGAGACGGCTGTTTACATAACAAGGAACAAAACCAAACTGTGTCTGGAATGCCGGCCAGCATTTGCCCGCGATGGCCACGTATTTCTTATATCCCTTATGTGCTTCAACCCAGTCAAGGAGCGTAATCTCATACTGTGCAAGCTTCTCAAGAACTTCCGGTTTCTTATTGCCTGCTCCAAGCTCACTTGCCATATCTGCGGCAACGTCAGGAATCCTCGGGTCGCCCGCATGATTATTGAATGCTTCAAAAAGATCCAGCTCTGAATTCTCTTCAATCTCGGCGCCAAGATTGTAAATCTGTTTGATAGGCGCATTGCATGCAAGGAAATTCTGCGGTCTCGGACCGAATGAAATTATCTTAAGGTCCCTCACCGCAATAATTGCTCTTGCTATAGGAGCGAACTCATTAATCATGTCCGCGCATTCCTCTGCCGTTCCTACAGGATATTCAGGAATATATGCTTTTACATTGCGGAGCTTGAGATTGTAACTTGCATTGAGCATACCGCAGTAAGCGTCTCCGCGTCCCTGAACAAGCCCGCCGTTTGCAGAGGTCTCTTCCGCAGCCGCAATAAACATCGCCGGTCCGTCAAAATGCTTTGCAAGGAGCGTTTCCGCAATTTCCGGTCCAAAGTTTCCGAGATAAACAACAAGCGCGTTGCAGCCGGCTTTCTTAATGTCCTCAAGGGCCTGTACCATGTGGATTTCACTTTCAACGATACATATAGGACACTCATATATATTGTCACTACCGTATTTTGCGGTATATGCTTCAACAAGCGCCTTTCTTCTGTTGACAGATAATGTTTCCGGGAAACAGTCCCTGCTGACTGCCACAATTCCTATTTTTTCCTTAGGCATATTCGTCATTTTAATTTCCTCCATTCTTTCAGGCTCACTTATACCTGAAAATTCTTTTATTCATTAATATTTAAGTTTTTACCTTTTAAACCTATATGCTCCTGACCGGTAAAACCGCCCTCCGGATGTCCTATAAGCCATTTGTTCACTGCCGTTATGAGCTTATCCTCGCCGTCTGAGTGTTCTTTTTTAAGCGGAAAATTTGTTCCCCGCGGGAGAATTACCGCAACCCTGAAACCGTTTCCGCCGACGCCGCAAGGCGCGTAATGAAGAGTCGTGGCATATACTTCAACAGCAGTGCCCTTAGGAATAAGGAACGCTTCCATAAGTGAAGTGTCATATGTAAAATCATCCGTTATATCCTGCTGTTTTCCCAGGATAAGAACGGCATCCGTCGCCGCCACATTAATTTCGCTGTCCCTGCGGTACTCCACCGCATTGAGAAGTTCATTATGTCCGTTGCAGTATCCTATCTGCACCGGCATCTCCCCGTATGCTTTGCAGGAAAGCTCTTCCATAACAGGCAGTGCCTCAAGCGCCTCCACCGACGGCTGATACTCCACACCGTCCGGAAGCGGCATCTCCTGCATTTTCTCCACAAGTCCGGTAAAATCGATACCTTCCACCACCTTGCCGTACTTGGCAAATTCCGGGTCCGTTACCTGTAAAATCTTCATACTGATATTCCTTTCCTGATGTTCTGACCGGTATATGGCACGCATAACCGGAATTAAACAATATTATTATGCTGAAATTATTTTATAATGTCAAACAAATCCTTGCAAGCCGGATAAATCTGCCTGAACCGGCTGTATCTTTCGTCATATTTGGCGGTAAGCTCGGGCTCCGGCTCAACCGTATCCACGACCTTTACAAGCTTGTCCGCAATCTCCTCAACGCCGGAATATTCTCCGTTAGCAACCGCTGCCAGCATTGCTCCTCCCATTGAAGGCCCCTGTTCGCTTTCAATCACGTCGACTTTGATGCCCAGAACATTAGCTATAATCTTCTTCCAGAGAGGGCTTTTTGCGCCTCCGCCGCATATTTTGGTTCTCTCTATCCTGATGCCAAGTGATTTTGCCACCTCGAACGAATCCCTGAGCGCGAACGCCACGCCCTCCAGAACCGCCTGAGTCATATCCGCTCTTGTCGTGTCCATTGTCATGCCGATAAACGTCCCTCTCGCATTGGGATTATTATGCGGCGAGCGTTCGCCCATAAGGTACGGCAGGAAATACACATGGTTCTCTCCCAGCTTCTCTATGGCTTTCTGCTGTGCAGCATAATCATTCGTCCCGATTATATCGTCCATCCACCACTTATTGCAGGAGGCTGCCGAAAGCATGCATCCCATTAGATGATAATGACCGTCCGCATGGCAGAATGAGTGGAGCGCATTGTTTTTGTCCACACCAAACTTATCCGATGAGATAAAAACGGTACCGCTTGTTCCAAGCGAAATGTTACACTTGCCGTCGCCTACAGTGCCTGTTCCCACGGCAGCCGCAGCGTTGTCCCCGGCCCCCGCCGCAACTATACAGCTCTCCGGTATGCCAAGCTCAGCCGCAATCTCCGGAAGTACGGTTCCGACTTTTTCATAGCTTTCATACACGGCTGCAAGCTGTTCCGGCCTGATGCCGCAGATATCGCACATTTCTTTGGACCAGCATCTGTTTTTCACATCGAAAATCAACATACCCGAAGCGTCGGACACGTCGGTACAGAAAACTCCGCTGAGCTTGTAAGCTATGTAATCCTTTGGAAGCATTATTTTCCTGATTCTGGCGAAATTTTCCGGTTCTTTATTTTTAACCCATAGAATCTTGGGAGCCGTAAAGCCCGTAAAAGCAATATTGGCCGTGTACTCCGAAAGCTTATCCTTGCCGATGACATTGTTAAGATAATCGCATTCTTCAACGGTTCTTCCGTCATTCCAGAGTATTGCCGGCCTTATAACCTCATCATTCTCATCAAGGATAACAAGTCCGTGCATCTGACCGCCGAAGCTTATTCCTGCCACCTGGCTCTTATCCACATCGGCAATAAGCTCTTTAATCCCTTCCATTGTATTGGAAAACCAGTCCTCGGGCTTCTGCTCAGACCAGCCCGGATGCGGAAAATATAACGGATACTCTCTCGACACAATATTAACAATCGTGCCGTCAGAAGCCATCAAAAGCAGCTTGACCGCCGATGTACCCAAATCAACGCCTATATAATACATTTTATTCCTCCTTCGCCCTTCCGAGCGTACTATATCATTCTTATGATATCATAAAAAAAAAAGAAGTTAAACGCCATAATACCGAAATTTTTAGACATAAATACTGAAATAATTAATGAATTTAATTTGTAATGTAATAAGCCGTAAACATACGCTCCCTGCAAATGCACGCAGGGAGCGTAATTTTTAATCCGTATATCCGTCATATCAATCCGGGCACAGAATCATTCACTTATTGCTTTTTTCTGTATGAAGCTTCTTTCGAATTCTTCAAGAGGCATGGGTCTTCCGAAATAATATCCCTGAATATAATCAGGATTAATCCGGCTTATTCTTTCCAGCTCTTCTGCCGTTTCTATTCCTTCTATGCAGAATTTTGAGTCAATGCTGTGGGTCATGTCTGACATATATTGCAGCAGATTGTACTCGTAATTGTTTTTCAGCGCTTTAATCGTGAAAGAACGGTCAATTTTGATTATATTAGGCGTGAGATTGTACAGATAATTAAAATTAGAGTAGCCCGTGCCGAAATCATCAAGCGCAAGCGGTATTCCGTTCTGCTTCAATCCCTCACAGAAACTGATGACATTCCTGTCGGTTTCCATGAAGCCGCTTTCCGTGAGCTCTACGACTATACTCCCTTTTTTCAGTCCCGATTCCTGCATAAGATTTACGATTTCGGACAGAACATTGCTTTTAAGCACCTGTATGTACGATAAATTAACCGACACATGAAAATCCGGCAGATATTTCTGCATATATCCGCAGGCATATATGGCCTGTGTCAGCACCCATTTCCCTATGGGTATAATAAGGCCGCTTTCCTCAAGCAGGGGTATAAATTCAGAAGGAGAAAGCAGACCCGTCTCCTCGGTTCTGAATCTGAGCAGCGCCTCCGCATGGGCCAGTCTGCCGCTTTTAATGTCTATAATGGGCTGAAAATATGTGCAAAAGCCTTCAAAACCGTTATTGATGCTCTGTCTCATAATGCGGACAAGGCGTTTTTTTCTTTTGAAATCATCATAATCCTTTTGATTGTATACATAAAACTGGTTTTTGCCTCTGTTCTTCGCTTCATTGAGAGCAAATTCCGAAAGCTTCATAAGTTCGTAATAGTCATGGCTGGAAGTCTCCGCCAAATCGAAAATCCCGGCTGAGACCGTAAAAAATACTTCGTAATGATTGTCTTCGATGAATTTATTGATTCTGTTCACAACATCATTGTATATGTTCTGCGCTTCGCTCACATGGCGTCCCGAATAATCAAGCACAAGAAATTCGTCTGCCGAGAGCTTGTACAGCTTCTGTCCGTCTTTAATGCAGGCGTTTATGCACTCAGAGGTCTTGCGGAGAATCATATCCCCATAATCGAACCCTCTGTTTTCATTAATCTCCTTAAAATTATCTATGCCAAATCTCAGAAGGAAGCCTCCATCATCCGTTTCTGACATGGTTTCCAAATGCTCCCTTAGGAAAGCCTCCCCAAGAAGCCCGCTTATATTGTCTGCACGCTGTTTGGTTCCGATTTCATCGACACACCCTATCAATGCAATGGGAATTTTCTCTTCGTTGCGTATAACCCTGCCCTTGCAGCTTATCCATACGGGATTATGGTTCCGGTCCATCCAACGGTACTGCAGATTATGGAAATTAAAATCAGGGTCATTAAAAAGCTTTGACAAATCATTCGAAAGCAGCTTCCAGTCATCCGGATAAACCATTGCCTTTAAGGTGTTGTTTACATCGGAAAAGCAGCTGGAAGGCAGCATAAAACGTTCCACGGCCGAAGGCGATATATAGTACATATCGTTTAACAAATCATAAACGTAAAGATAATCATCCATACACGGACTGAGAGCATCGATTATCTTTTTAAATTGTCTCATAGATGTCTTTTCCTTCTTTTCATCCATATACTATCTTCCATCCCTTCTTAATACGACTTATAATTTCTCCCGCATTCTCTGAGGTTACATTTACAGGCCGTCCGAACGAATTATGGATATCCGATAAGACAATGACAGGCATCATAAAGCCTGACTATATAACCCCGTTAATTCTCCCGATAGCTTCGGATATATTACCCGAAGCTTCCTTAATTCCTTTATAAATATCCGATGAGTGTCTCGACAGCTCTCCCATCTGCTTGGCAACAACGGCAAATCCCACACCGACTTCGCCTGCTCTTGCCGCCTCTATGGATGCATTAAGCGTAAGTATATTCTGTCTTGAAGCAATAGTCTCAAGCTCCTTTGTTTTGTCGGATATATCCCTGACGCTGCCGGTAAGATTTTTTACCTCTTCGTTGATTACTTTAAGCTCCTTTGCGTTCTTCCATTCAATATACGCAAGATTGGCCATTTCGTTAACGGTCTCGCATAAAAGCTGTGCAGCCGCTTTAATCGTTTCTTCGTCCCTTACCGGAACCTTGCCGAGCGCTTCTATGTATTCGTCCGGTGCGATTCCCAGCTCCTGTGCAATCTGCTCAAATCTGGCGGTGTCCGGCTCCGACGGAAGCACCTGGCCTCCTATTATTGAACCCATTTTTTCCCCGTTGACTATAATATCCGATGCAAAGTCCATCAGTCCCGCATGACAATAGTATACTCCTTTGCATTCATTGTCGCATTTTACGCAGCGGCGGTTTCCTTCCGGTGAATTACGCGTATATTTCATACAGAAATCAGTGAAATTGCTTCCTTCCGTGATATATTGGCCATCCTGGTCCACCGCTATGGCAGCAAGTCCTGTCGCGTCAGAAAACATATCCTGTATCTTTTGAAGTTTATCCATATCCATAAAATCTTTTAAGTACATAATATTCTGTTCCTCCACCATATTGTTTCCCGGCCGATTGTCCGGCTCTTACGTATAATTATATCACTTTTGCACAAAAAAGTCTACCTTATTATGGAATTTATGGTACAATTTCACATTTCCGGGAAAGTTTTCAGTAATTTATAACACATCACCACAGTCAGCTTTCCTTGCCTTTTTGAAAAGCTCACCGTCTTTTCTGGTGACACATATATCCTCTATGCCGTTTTCGCCGCATACCCGCAGTCTGACATTGCCTTTCTGAATATACGGATGGCGCAGAATACGGCGGCCTGCGGCCGAGCTTTTTTCTTTTGTGAAAGCGATATAACTGAATTTTTCATCCTCATAAGGCACTTCCGCATTTTTGATAAGCTTGTGGAGACGGCTTCTCGGTACCCTCACCGTAAAATGACACCAGTCGTTGTCTTTCACGGCGCATTCTTTTTCATGGAGACATGGCGCCGCAATATGAGCGCCCTTTTGCATAAGCAGTTTTCTGGCCTGCATAATAACGCCGTAGCCCCGTGGCGTTCCGGGCTCCACAATAAGCAGGAGCTCTTCGGCCGCGTTCCACAGCTTTTCAATCACATCCGCTCTCATATCTTCCCCCAGCTCGTTGAGCATATATGAAGAAATAACTACAGCCGCGCTGTTTTCAAAGCTGTATGTCTTAATGTCCGATTTTATCCACCGTGCACGACTGAGCGCATTATTTTCCGAGAGCTTCCCGCACTGTCCAATTAGCTTTTCACCAAGCGCCATCATCACATCTTCGCATTCCAGACAGGTTATCCTGTCCAATTCCATCATATCTGCCGCGGCAAGAGTTGCCGCTCCCGTTCCGGCTCCCGCATCCGTCAACGTCTTCCCTTCGATTTCGTATGTATCCAGCGCATACCCAAGCGCAGCCGACACGGCTGCGTATGTTGCCGGCATACGGACGGCGGCGTATACCTCGGCCTGAAGCTTCCGGGTTATGGGTTTTGTATCGGTTTTAATTCCGGCCTGATAATTCTCGCTTATCTTTTCGGATATATTCCGAAGCTTATCCGCGGACTCTCCCTTCAGCATTTCTTCTATTATTGCTTTTGCGGTTTCAATATAACTCATTGTATCTGAAATTTTCCTTTCCGGATTAAATTTTCTATATTAAATTACTATCTGTATTCATTATCTGACGCCTCTGTCACGGACATCATATCAACTTCCCTGATTACATCATCATATCCTTTCAGAGCCGCAAAAGAAGCAAATTGTGCCGCTCTGTTGATTCGGCTCATCTGCGGATGCGTGGAAGAAACATGATGCGGCAAATCGATTATATCGCTGTATGAAGAATCGTCAAACCTGTTCTTTGCCATAACGTCTTGAATATTATATATTATATCTTCATATATGTCACCGTCGTTCCTGTCAAAACCCGTATTCATGCTTTATGTCCTCCAATCTGTCCGTTGCGTTGTTTTGCGGTTGCTCCTTCTTCAAAATTCATTCCTCTGAGCAAGGCGTTTTTGCCGTATTTTTTCTTGATATCAAGAACCGCGCGCTGTATTTTTTTCTCTTTATCAATATCGATGTCCTTATCTGCAAACCTGTCTTTTATACAAAGCTCGCTGTTATCTGCCGCAAATTCCAGCTGTTCCTGTCTCATTGCTCCTGAAGCCTCCGACTCATCCACCACTCTGCACGCCGCAACATTAAGCCTGCGCACAAGAAGCCCTCTGTTCACTATTCTGTCATAAAGCCCCGTAACCGCATCGGTTATAAGACGCGTGGATGATGTATATGTCTCCAGATTGACCGTCCCGTGCGAATGCTTTGGGATTTTACGTCCGTAACGGTCGGTTACTATTTCTCCCTTATAGTCTTTGCTTATGTCACTGTTTGTAATGTTTTCGATATCATAGCCCACGGTCAGAACCATCTGGTCAGTGACAAGTCCCTTTTCCACAAGGTCCAGAACCAGCATATCGGTCATCTCTTTTACCACAAGCCTCGCTTTGGCAAAATCATACGGTTCCTGCAGAACCTGTCCTGAGCTTATGCTGTTGGCGGACGGCTTATACGCCTTGATATCCTCAATAGTACACGGCTCCCAGCCCCACGCATGGTCAATCAGGAGCTCCGCATTGACGCCGAACATCCTGTAAAGAAGGTCTTCATTATAATAATCTCCGGCCTTGCCCACTGAACATCTGGCTATATCTCCCATTGTAAAAATACCTTTTTCTTCAAGTCTGGACGCGTATCCCTTTCCCACTCTCCAGAAATCGGTGAGAGGTCTGTGGGACCACAGAATCTTCCTGTAGCTTTTCTCGTCCAGCCCGGCGAGCCTTACGCCGTTCTCGTCCGGAGGCATGTGCTTTGCCACAATATCCATCGCCACTTTACACAGATACAGATTTGTCCCAATCCCGGCCGTAGCCGTTATGCCTGTGGTTTCAAATACGTCTTTAACTATAGTCATAGCCAGTTCTCTTACCGTCATTCCATAGGTACGCAGATAAGATGTCACATCCATGAATACCTCGTCGATAGAATATACATGGATGTCCTCCGGCGCAATATATTTGAGATAAATTCCGTATATTTTACTGCTGTAATCCATATAATAAGCCATTCTGGGCGGGGCCGCAATATATGAGACCGCCAGCTGCGGCGACCGTCTGAGAACCGTGTCGTCATAGGATTCACCTGTCAGGACATGGCCCGGCGCATTATATCGGCGCTGTTCATTAATCTCCTTAAGCCTCTGCACAACCTGAAAAAGCCTTGCCCTTCCCGGAATTCCGTAAGCCTTCAAAGACGGAGACACTGCCAGACATATTGTCTTTTCGGTACGGCTTAAGTCAGCAACCACAAGATTGTTGGTGAGCGGGTCAAGGCCGCGCTCTATGCATTCGACCGAAGCATAAAAGGATTTTAAATCGATTGCAATATACCATCTGTCGGACATACCGTTCCACCTCCTTGACAAATTAAATAAAAAATACCTCGCCAGGCGCAATCCGCCGCTGTGCTCATTATATCACGTCGACTGACGTCTCCGTGTGGGCATTCGCACAATGTCGGATTCCGCAAGCGCAATCCGCCGCTGTGCTCATTATATCATATTCATGGTTTCTATGCAAACATTTGTTCTTGTAAATAAATTCCTCCAAATATCGGATTCATCTTCAATTTCTGATTTACTTTTGCCGCATACATGGGTTATAATCATTCCGTAAGTTCACGGCGCTCTTCGGAAACACAAACGGCGCGCCCGCGAAAACACTATAATTCAGGATTTAACACTATGGAGGTATTATGATTACCAGATACACTTTCGGAACACCTTTTAATACTGAAGCAGCGGTTATGCCTGTTCAGGCTTCAAGCGGCAGTCTGCCGCCGTTTTTAGGATTATCGGAGGACAAACTTACCTTGACCATGCAGCTTGACCCCGACGATATCGTATACGGTCTGGGAGAAAATATGGGCGGTATAAATAAACGCGGGAGAAAGTATATAAGCAACTGCACCGATGACCCTAACCACACGGAAAACAGGACTTCTCTGTATGCCGCACATAATTTTGTGCTTATACAGGGGGCAAAATGCACGGGACTTTTTGTTGATTATCCCGCAATAGTAACTTTCGACGTAGGTTTTACGGACAAGGACATAATGACCGTATCCGTGGAGGAACCGGATTATGATTTATATATCATTGACGGCGCCGGTCCTTCCGACATTATCAGGGAATTCCGTCAGTTAATCGGGGAAAGCTACATTGCTCCGAAATGGTCCTTCGGTTTTATCCAGTCCAGATGGGGATATGTGAATGAAAATGACGTCCGCGAGGTTGCGGCGGCACACAGGGACAATAATCTGCCTCTCGACGGAATATGTCTGGATATAGATTATATGGTCAGATATGAGGATTTCACCATTGACGAAAAACGTTTCCCCGAATTCGAGAATTTTGTGGCGGAAATGCGCGCCGACAATATACATCTCATACCGATAATCGACGCAGGAATAAAGATAGAGGACGGATATCAGGTTTACGAGGAAGGGGTCAAAAACAACTATTTCTGCAAGGATGCAGACGGCAGTGATTTCGTGGCTGCGGTATGGCCCGGAAGAGTACATATGCCGGACTTCCTCAATAAGGATGCCAGAAAATGGTTTGGAGACAAATATGCTTTTCTCATCGACAAGGGCATCGACGGATTCTGGAATGACATGAATGAGCCTGCGCTTTTCTACTCTGAGAAAACATTAAAGGAAGTTTTTGAAAAGCTTCATGAATATGACGGCAAGGATATTGATTTGCAGGATTTATGGGCTTTTCAGGGGCTTGTCAACGGGCTTGCCAACAATCCCGATGATTACAGGAGTTTTTACCACAATGTTGACGGCCGGAGCATCCGCCACGACAGGGTGCATAACATCTACGGATACAACATGACCCGCTCTGCCTCGGAAGCTTTTAAACGCATTGCTCCCGATAAGAACATACTTATGTTTTCACGTTCATCATATATAGGAATGCACAGATACGGCGGAATATGGACCGGCGATAACAGTTCATGGTGGTCGCATATAGAGCTGCTGATGCACCAGCTTCCTGCCCTGAACATGTGCGGTTTTATTTACTGCGGGGCGGACACCGGCGGTTTCGGAGGCGATACAACGGAGGAGCTTTTAATGCGGTTTATTGAGCTGTCAATGTTCACACCGCTTATGAGAAACCATGCGGCGCTTGGAACAAGGCTTCAGGAGGTTTACAGATTCAAGGATATTGACAGCTTCCGTAAGCTTCTCAAAATACGGTACGGACTGATACCTTATATTTACAGTGAATATATCAAAGCCATTAAAAACGGTACTTTGCTTTTCACGCCTATGGGAATCGCTTTCCCAGAAGATAAGACGGCCCGTCGTACGGAAGACCAGCTTATGGTGGGCGAAAGCATTATGATCGCTCCGGTTTACAAGCCGAACGCAGCCGGCAGATACGTGTATCTTCCGGAGGATATGCTCATGCTGCGCATGAGAGGTCTTGATGACATGGATAAAGTTCCTATGAAAGCCGGACATCATTACGTTGACATCGCCGTCAATGAAGTGGTGGTTTTTGTACGAAACGGCCGCGCTCTTATAATGGGCAAGGAAGCGCAGAACATAACCGAAATCAGCCACAGCGATTTTGATGTGTACAAATGCGGCGATGCATCCTCATATGAATATTATGATGAAGCGGATAAATGCGTGACCCTTCAGTTTGAAAAATAAATATAATTTTTAAAGCATATTTTAACTAATTTTCCCCATATCAATCCCGATACATTCAATCTATACTGTATATGTACTTAAAATATAGAGAAGAATGTATCATTGATTTGGGGATGTTTTATGATTAGACAATATAAAGAACAGGAGCTTACCCAGCTTACCAGAATATGGATAGACTCCCGTATACGCGAATGCGGTTTTATTTCTACGGATTTATGGCGTAACGGTGTTGATATGCTCAAAATGTCAATTGACAGAAGCGATGTGTATGTGTCTGTTGACCGAAAGACCGTAAACGGCTTCATACAGCTGGACGGTCAGGAAATAGTAGGGTTATACGCTGTTCCTGACAGACATTTCCGCAAGGTAATAATCCAGCTGCTGTCATATGCCAAAGAACATTCATCCGAGCTTACCCTGCATGCGTACATTAAAGATGAGGACACTATAAAAATATACAATCACTGCGGTTTTACAGTGGAGGGCCATGTCTCCAACAAACTGACCAATGAACCGGAGCTTCTTCTTGTATGGAAAGATAAATGATTTAATGTCTATAATAATACACAGCAAGCTGTGTTCTGTCCCTTAACTGAAGTTTTTCAAGAACCGTGCTTATGTAATTGCGCACCGTCCCGTCTCCCAGATACAGTTTTGCGGCTATCTCCTTGTTGGACAACCCCTGCGCCACAAGCTCTATTATCTCGTACTCCTTATCGGTTATTCCCTTTTCTTTATAATCGGAGTTATCATTCCCGTTAATCAGATTGGGAAGTCTGTTTACTATTTCATTGCCGAAAACGTTCTGGCCGGAATATACGGCTCTGATGGCCGGAAGAACTCCCTCGAAATCCTGTTTGAGAATATAACCTTTGGCTCCGGTTTTCAGTGCGGCTTTTACGTACCCGTCGTCAAGAAACGTGGTCAGAAGAATTATTTTGGCATCCGGATACTCGGAAATTATTTCCGCAGCCGCCTCAAGACCGCTCTTTTTTTTCATCTGGATATCCGTAAGAAGCACATCCGGCTTATGCTCCCTGTAAAGCCTGACTGCATCCTCTCCGTCATAACCAAGTCCCGCAACCTCAACATCGCCTCCGGCGGTAAGTATTGTCTGCATGGACATTGCAACTATCGCATCATCGTCAACTATCACTACTTTCATTGTACCTGCCTTGCCTTTCATTATTTTCATCTTTTTCCTTAGGTACGGTGCAGAAAATTCTGAACCCCTTATCAGTGCTTACGGACATGTTCCCGCCGAGTTCTTTTATTCTGGATTCCATATTGTGCAGGCCGATGCCGCTTTCACATATGCGTGCCGGATGTCCGTTGTCATTTATTATAATCTGGTAAAAACCCGGATGTTCCGCCGCGGTTATCACTACCTTTGTAGCGTCGGAATGCTTTTCGACATTGTGAAGCGCTTCCGAAACGATTGACACCACGCAGTATTTTACCCTTAGCGGTGTGCCCATACCCATGTCATAGTTCAGCGTTATATCATATCCTGCATTTTTCCCGGCTAAATCATTCAAAGCTTTCTGTAAATCGAACGATTCATTGTGCAGGTCATGTACGCTTTTTCTGATTTTATCCATGGATTCCCCCAGCGTAGCGCTCACCTGCCTGAGCGCAGCCGAAAGCATATCATCCTTATTGACCGCCTGCACGGCTCCCATCTGAACAATGGCTCTGCTGAGAAGATGCCCTACGTTGTCATGTATTTCCCTTGCTATGCGGTTGCGTTCCTTAAGCGTGGCCATTGCTATTTCATTGTCCTGCCGTTCACGCAGAAGCTTGTTTTTCTCAAGCATATGCTGACGGAATTCTTCATTGTCATCTCTGATACGAAGATTAGCGTGCCGCAGTTTTTCCATCTCCGTCGAATAATACGCCAGATAAAATGCAAGAAAGACGCCGATTGCCAGGACCGCAGCCGCACCGTAATGCCCGGCCCCAATCCTCACGGGCATATCATTCTCTGCGGCAATATATTTTATAATGTTAATCACCACGGCCGCAGACGGAATAAATATGCTTTTTCGCCGTCCGTCCATAAAATCGGAAAATGTCTCATAAATAAGAACGATAATAAGGAACATATATATTTCTTCAACCGCAATAAGCACCGCCGTAATCATGCATAATATCATATGCGCCTTTTTGCCGTAGGAAAAATAACACAGTCCTGCCGAAATTATTCCCACAAGCACCACATAAATCGTCTTATCCGGCACGGTCATGGCGGCACAAAGCGATGCCACGGCAATCATTAACGCTCTGTCAGCAATTTTGTTCATCTTAAGCTCCTCTCAGGCGATACGTCGATATAATTTTAACACAAGCTTGTGACAAATGTCATCTCCAATTATGACCGCGCTCACTTTCATTTTATTCATGAAGGGAATATACTTAAACCACAAACAGGAAAGAAGGATATATATGAGTGAAATAATAGTAAAAATCGAAAACCTTGTAAAACGGTATAAAGAGCTTATTGCCGTAGATCATTTCAGCCTTGAAATACAAAAGGGTGAAATATTCGGGCTGCTTGGTCCTAACGGCTCCGGCAAAACCACGACAATCAACTGCCTTCTGT
The DNA here is from genome assembly GCA_944382105.1 of uncultured Butyrivibrio sp. Taxonomy (GTDB): domain Bacteria; phylum Bacillota; class Clostridia; order Lachnospirales; family Lachnospiraceae; genus Eshraghiella. The sequence continues at coordinate 7,118 of CALWMX010000128.1, read as the reverse complement.
CGCTTTTGTCATACGACAAAGGCCACATAGAAATATTCGGACAGGAGATGCGTCCTGACAGCTACGATATCAAAAACAAAATCGGCATAGTGATGCAGAATGTGGCAGTTTTTGAGGAATTGAACGTATATGAAAATATCGACTATTTCTGCGGGCTCTACATAAGGGACAAAGCCCTGCGCAGACAATATGTGGATGAAGCCATTGAATTTTCAGGACTGGCGGAATATATAAAATTCCGTCCCAAAAAGCTGTCCGGCGGTCTTTTGAGACGTCTCAATATAGCCTGCGGCATTGCTCACAAGCCTGAACTGATTATTCTCGACGAACCTACCGTCGCCGTGGATCCACAGAGCCGCAACAAAATTCTTGAGGGGATAACCGAGCTCAATAAAAACGGCGCGACCGTAATCTATACCTCCCATTACATGGAAGAAGTTGAAAGGATTTGCACGAGAATCGCAATCATGGACAACGGCAAAAATCTTGCCCTCGGAACTGCCGAGGAACTCAAAAGCATGATTAAAAACTCTGAGACAATCAAAATACACATCCCGGTACTTGACGACGAACACCTTGAGGCAATAAAGCGGCTTTCTCATGTATATCAGTGCTCTTACTCTGACGGAGTTCTCATTACTGCCTTTGACGGAGGAAAACACAACCTGATTCATATACTTGATTATCTGAAAAATAATGAAATCGCCTTCGGTCAGGTTTATTCCGAGCTTCCGACACTCAATGATGTTTTCTTAGAGATTACGGGCAAAGAGCTCAGGGATTAGGAGGTGCGTCATGTTCGGACATTTATATAAATACAGATTAAAATCACTGCTGCGCACGAAAGAAGATATTTTCTGGTGCATGTTTTTTCCCATTATCCTGTGTACCTGCTTTTTTGTGGCGTTTTCCGGCATAAACGAGAAAACCAACGTATTCCACACAATTCCCGTGGCAGTGGTTTACCAACAAGACAATGAAATTTTCCGCACCGTAATGGACACGTTATCACAGTCGGATTCCCAGGGAGAAGCTTTCATGGATGTCACGGAAACAGATGCCGGCAACGCCTTACTGCTGCTTCATGAAGGCAAAGCGGATGCTGTCATAACCGTTGACTCTTCCGTCAGTATGACGGTCGCCGAAGAAGGGATAAATCAGACGGCGGTAAAAAACTTCCTTGAGCAGTATCTTCAGAAATCGGCCGTCATTGAGGACGCCGTAAAAAACAACCCGGAACGTCTGACCGGTTTGATGCAAAATCTTTTTTCAGGACAAGATTATATAACCGAAGCAAGCCTTACGGACAGCTCTATGGACGAGATGTCGTCGTATTATTTTTCTCTTATCGCAATGGCAGCCCTTTTCGGCGGTTTCCTGGGAAATACAATAGCAAGGCAGATGAATGCAAATATTACCAATGAAGGAATGCGCAAAACCGTTGCTCCCGTCAGGCGGCATACGATTATCGCCGCGGAATTTCTGGCAGCCTACACAATCCAGCTTATGTCTATGGCGCTGCTCATGTTCTATATACTGTGCGTGCTGCAAATAGACATGGGAAATCAGGCAGGTTATATCGCCCTTACCTGCGTTGTGGGATCTCTTGCAGGTGTTGCCGGAGGAATGTTTACCGGTTCGCTTCCGGTAAGGGAAAACCTGCAGATTGCCATTTATCTGGTGTATTCCCTCATCTCTTCATTCCTTGCCGGACTTATGGTACATCCGATAAAAATCTGGATTGAAAAAAAAGTACCGGTCATAAACAGGATTAACCCTGCAACGCTTATACAGGATGCGCTTTATTCACTGGTAATTTACGATACCCGCGAAAGGTTTTTTGCCAATATAATCACGCTTGCCGTATACGCTGCGGCGCTGTGCACGTTGTCCTGCTTAATGACAAGGAGGAAAAGTTATGCAAGTATATAGAACTTTTTTTAAAATGCTGATGCGCAATATTGCTTCAGGACTTTTGTATCTGGGTATTTTCATCATAATATCGCTTACGGTCGCCAAGAACAGTGAATCCAACGATTTTACAACCTTCAATAACGCCATACTGGACATTTCCGTTATTGACAGGGATAATTCCACCCTCTCTAAAGCGCTTTACGATTACCTGGACGACTGCCAGAATATAATTTCCATCGACAGTGATGAGAAAAAGTGGGCAGATGAGCTTTTTTACCGTACGGTGGACTACATTCTGGTGATTGAGGAGGGCTTTGAAGAACATGTGAGAGACGAAAATTACGATAATCTGCTTACATCATACAGCGCTCCGGATTCAAATACATCCTATATTGCACAGTCACAGACCGAATCCTTCGTACAAAATGTCTGCCTCTATCTTGAAGCAGGTTACGATTATGAGCAGGCCGCTCTGAAAGCCGGAGAAATATCTCAGATTACGGCTGACGTTCAAATTTCAAACGGCAGCGGTACAGACGCGGAGGTTTCGTCCGTAAGCTATTTTTTCACATTCCTGCCGTATGTGCTTATATGTATGCTTATAAACAGCCTCGGAGCAACTTTGATGGCATGGAACAGACCCGAAATCAAGGCAAGGACAGCCGTATCGGGCACCGGCCTTACTGCCAGAAACGCCGGCATTATAGCTGCAATGACCGTATATTCGCTTGTAATTGTCGGAATTTTTATTATTGTATGCATTTTTTCATACAGAAAAGATTTTTTCTCGGAAAGCACCATATACTATGGAATAAACGGATTGTGCTACATGTTCGTGTGCATCGCCATAACTTTTCTGGTGGCGCAGTTAAGCAAAAGGGTCTCCGCATTGTCCATGTGGTCCAACGTAATCGGTCTTTCCACCTCATTCCTATGCGGAGTATTCGTCACAAGACAGCTTCTTCCGGACAAGGTGGTGGCATTTTCAAAATGTCTCCCTACCTACTGGTATATTAACGTTACAGAGGAACTGAAATATTTCAGCGGCACTCTCAGCAGGGAAGCATGGATTTCCATGGGCGTACAGCTTTTGTTTGCAGCGGCAATATTTGCGGTGTCTCTGGTAATCATAAAAAACAGGCAGCAGAAAAATGCTTAATTTTTCTCTGCCCGACGGCATCCAATCACCACAATGAGTATAATCGAAATCACGGCGGCTCCCAGACAGTCGATAAGTACGTCCGTAAAACGGCCCGCCCTTCCGTCAACAAAGAGCTGGTGTATTTCATCGGTACATGCATACAGAAATACCGCCAGCATGGAGCTGCCTATTAATTTTAATTTACGGAATCCCCAAACATACCATGCCGCCATGAGCGTAAGATAAAATACCGTGTATTCAAAAACATGCGCCGCCTTTCGCACCAATACGGACAGCCTTGCAAAGAGCTCCTCCGTATCACCAGACGGCATAATACATGATAGGAAATCTGTAATTTTCATCACTATTGCATTGCTGAGACGGGAAGATTCGCCTGCGGGCTGCGATGAGAAAACAAAAATCATCACAGCGGCTGCGGCGGGTAAAATCCAGATAAAATATTTTGCAGGTTTCATTTTGAACAGATTATTCTCAGTGTTCTATCCTGGTCTTGATAAAACTCTCCATATCGTTTTTATCCATATCCATTGCAAATCCAAGCTCGCTGTACAGACTGTCCTCCGCCAGCTTAAAATACCGCTCGTCAGTTGTGGTAACCTTCTTGCCCTGAGCTATACGCTCCTGTTTTCTCAGATAAATGGTTTTTATAATGGATATCCAGCTCTTACAGCTGCATTGTTTTGCAAGTTCTTTGTATTTTTCTTCCCGCACCTTGTCGTTTGCAATCCATATCTCTTCAATATTGGGTATATCGTCTATCAGCTCCAGCGCCTGCTCCTTGGTAATCACAGGCCTTAATATGACCTTGGTATTATCAATCGGAAGGAAAGCCCTTCCGTTCTTGTTGAATACCGGCACCAAAACATAATACTCTCTCTCCGTGCCTACCATATTCATTACAGTGATGTCCTCAACGCGGCATACCCCCGTGTTGCCATATACTACATAATCTCCTATTTTAAACATTCAATCACCTTTCCAAATCTGAACCTCCGACAAATAAATGATACCATGGCCGCTAAGTTCGAAAACACCTCGCTAAGTGGTCAGGTATATATTCTCACTAAATTCGCATCGCGCTTCGCTTGTGCTCATTAAGTGTTCATATTATACCACATTTTTCCCTTTGAATGTAAGCGGTTTTTAAATTTTCTTCGCGCATATATCCGCCAAAACGCACTTATCGCAGTAAGGATTCGTTCTTGCAGTACACACTTCCCTGCCGTGATATACAAGTCTGTGGCAAAAATCGCTTCCCTCCTCCGGCGGTATTATTTTCCACAATTCCATCTCGACTTTCTTCGGCTCCTTTATTCCGTCCACAAGTCCCATTCTGTTCACGAGTCTTATGCAATGAGTATCGGTCACAATGGCAGGTTTGCCGAAAACATCCCCCATTATAAGATTGGCGCTTTTACGTCCGACTCCCGGCAGCTTAAGCAGAGCGTTGAAATCCTCCGGCACCTTTCCGCCGTATTCATCCCGCAGCATTTTCATGCAGGCGCTTATGTCTCTCGCTTTGCTGTGTCCCAGACCGCATGGCTTTACTATCGCCTCGATATCGTCCACATCCGCCTCTGCAAGCGCCTCCACATCAGGATATTTCTCAAAAAGCCCCTGAACGACCACATTGACTCTTGCGTCTGTGCACTGCGCCGCCAGTCTTACACTGACCAGAAGCTTCCATGCTTCCTCATAATCAAGCGTACAGCCGGCATCCGGATATTCGGCTTTAAGCCGCTTTATAATTTCCAGCGCCAATTGTTTCTTTGTCATAAGTATTCACCTCAATTGTCCTCTTTTAAACAAATTATACTATTTCATGCTTTTTTTGTACAGAAAAAAACTGCCGCCTGACGCGTCATGCGACAGACAGCAGCTTGTTTTGAACGGTAAAATATATTGTATTTTATCCTTCGATAGAGATATATTTTGACTCCTCTACCTTTGGCTTCTCCTGAACCTTAGGAATATCAAGTTTCAGGGTTCCGTTTTCGAATCTGGCCTTGATATCTTCCTGCTTAACATCTTCGCCTACATAAAAGCTTCTGCTGCAGGTTCCGCTGTAACGTTCCCTTCTGATGTACTTACCGTCATCATCCTTGGTGTCGTTGGAAGAATTGGTTGTTGCGGTTATCATAAGATATCCGTCCTTCAATTCACCTTTAACATCCTCTTTGGAAAATCCCGGAAGATTCATTGTTACATGGTAACCGTTATCATCCTCCTTGATATCCGTCTGCATAAGGCCGTTTGTGGTTCCTGCGGTCCTTCTTGACTCCAGCGTAGGGAAGCCAAAAAAATCATCCAATAAACTTTCTCCAAAAATACTAGGCATTAACATATGTCATCTCTCCTTTCGATGTTATATCTGTTATCTTTGTTATATATGGTATAACACAATTATTAGCACTCGTCAATAGTGAGTGCTAATAATTCACAAATTTTTCACAATTGTATTTTTTCACCTTATATAAAGTATTGATTGACAAAAATATATAGCAGTATTACAATAAAAGCCAGTTAGTGGTGGCTAACTGCACGTTGGCGCCGCTTCTTTTATAAGCGTTAGTTAGTCATAACTAACTTAAATTATATGGAGGAATTTCTTATGGTTAAAATCACTATGGATGTAGAAGGAATGGCCTGCGGAATGTGCGAGGCTCATGTCAACGATGCGGTGAGAAAGGGATTTGCGGTGAAGAAGGTAACATCTTCCCACAAAAAAGGAAAAACCGAAATCATAGCAAAAGCGCCCATCGACGGCGAAGAACTGAAAAAGACCATTGAATCGCTTGGATACAAGGTACTGGATGTAAGCGCCGAGCCCTATGAAAAGAAAGGCTTCTTTTAAAAGAAGCCTTTCCTTTCATATAGACACATCTCTGATTCCCAATGTATTTTTTTCCTTACATCTGCTCTTCCCAGAAAGACACGGCTTCATCAAGCCAGCCTTCGGCCGCCGTGCCGGTACCAAGACCGAAGCCGTGTCCCAGTCCCGGGTAATGATGAAATTCCGTAGGAATACCCAAGGAATCCAGACTTTGGATTCGGCTCTGCATTGTGCGCCAATCGGCAATTCCATCGTTTTCTCCTACGCAGGCATATGTTGGCGGGTCGTTTTCGGTATAATCACTGTGTCCGGTGTACTGCATAATGACGGCGCCCGGACGCGGAAGTTCATCGCCGCCGAATGCCGCTGCACCGTATGAACCCAGCCAGGCCGCCATACGTGCGCCTGCGGAGCCTCCCCAAAGGGAATAACAGTCGGTATCCACTTCCAGCTCCCGTGCATTTTCAAAAATAAAGCTTATGGCTCGTGCCAAATCTTCACAGGCAGTCTGCGCTCCGGGACGATAAATCAGAGCGAAAGCGTTATATCCTTTTTTTGAAAGCTCAAGGGCGTGGGGAAAACTGTCATGCATGGCTCCCACGTATGCAAAGCCCCCGCCCGCATTGCATACGGCAAATTTTTCTCCCGGATTCCCTTTAAAGAAAAACAGGCCCGTGTTCTCTTTATCCGGGTCGGCCTCCCTCTCCTCGTCCGTATAGATATTATAGAAAACAGTATCCCCGGCTTCGGCATGTTCCTTCATATAATTTACGATTTCCACCGTTTTGTCTGCATCTATATTGCTGTACCAGGTAAGCCCGAGCTCACCAAGCGTGTCTCCGCTGTAATATCCGCTGTCAACAGGAAAAATCAACCTGCCGTAATCCTCGAAAACAGGGTCGTTTATGACTTCCGAAATTTCGGTATCCGCAGTATACGGTTCACTTATGCTTTTTTCCGCCCGGGCGTCCCCGTTGTTCCAGAACCGAAGCAGTCCGTTGTAGGTGTATTCCATGGAGGCGGCGCCGTCATGGGCATATCCCTCCTTTACACGGAACACAAGATTTCCTCCCTCCTGCTCATCCGCGTCAATAAAATTTCCGCTGTCCATTTCAAGCATCCCTTCTATTTGACTTGTAAAGTGTCCGCACTCAAAATCCTCCGTTCCCGTAATTGCAAAGATAAAAAAATCCTCCGGAGAATATCCCG
>CALWMX010000127.1 GCA_944382105.1 uncultured Butyrivibrio sp. | reverse complement strand
GATGAAACAGGACAATTTCTGTACAATATAAAAGAATTTTACAGAATAAACCAGCCGGATGAGACTGTTACATATGTATACAGTTACGACAGGTGGATGGATCAGATTTTCGACCCGGATTACGGAGTAAGCAGCACGGGAGAGCTCTATCTGGGAATATGCAGTGATGACGATATAGAGATTAAATCAGACAGTTCCGGTAAAAACTTTTGTTTTGTGCGTGAAAACAGGCTTTGGAAATTTAATTCGTCAAAGAATGAATTTGTAAAAATATTTGATTTTGCACAGTCGGACGGAAATGATTTAAGAGAAAATTACGGAGAACATGATATCAAAATATTGGATGTTGATGACGAAGGAAACGTCAAATTCCTGGTATATGGGTATATGAACAGGGGAATCCATGAAGGCAAGGTGGGAATATCCGTGTTTTCATATGATTCCGGGGAAAATACCACCACGGAGATTATTTTTATACCGAGGACGGATCCGTATATGTCCATTGCCCTTGACATTGATACATTGGCTTATATCAATGAAAACAATATTATTTATATGTACAGCGGCGGTACAATATATTATCTTGACTGTTCCACCAAGGAATGCATGGTGGTTGCGGATAATGTTCTGACGGATGCCTGTATTATGTCGGATGAAAGCGGAATGCTTATATATCAGACAGGAGACGACGCTTATGACTGTGATATAATGTATATTATGCTGTTAGAAACAGGGGAGAAATACCAGCTTGCCGCTGAGGACGGAAAGAAAATTAAAGCTCTTGGATTTGTTGACGGAAACGTTGTTTTTGGAGAAGCTTCTGCCGATATGATATATGTGGATTCCGACGGCAATGTGAGCTTCCCCATGGATAAAATAACGTTGATGAACAGTGAGTATAAGGTTGTAAGGGAATACTCCAAAAGCGGCGTGTATGTTACTGATGTCCGGTTAGGTGACGGACAAATCGCAATGAAACGCGCACGGCTTGACGATGACGGCAGCCTTGTGACCACTTCCGATGACAGGCTTTTAAGCAGTTCCGAAGAAACAGAGTCAAAATTTGAACTCAATGAAAGGATAACGGAAGCGAGACAGAAAGAAAAATATATATCGCTAAGTACCGGCGGGGATGCCGGGAAAATCAGCGACAGGGTATCAAATTATGTTTTTGCGTCGGATGCGGAAGTAAATATAAGCAGCGCAGAACAAACGGATAAAGAAATTCATTATGTCTACGGATACGGCTGTCTGTATAAGGTATGCGGCAGACTTTCCGAGGCGATGGAAGCAGCAAGCGAGAGCGGGGGCGTAGTGATTGACACGGATGCCCGCACAATATGGACCAGATATAAGTCCTCTGAAAAGACGCTCACCATACCTGAAAATGCCGTGGCTGCAGCAGATGATACACAGGCGGCCGCCACTGATTTGCTGTTGAGGATGTCAGGGAGCAATAAAAGCTCACAGTCCCTTTATCATTCGGGATTTACCACTATTGAGTGTATGGAGGAGCTTTTGGGCAATGCGGTAAATCTGACAGGAAGTTCGATAGATAATGCGCTTTATTTTGTTGATAAAGGATATCCGCTTATAGCCAAAACAGGGCCGGGAATTTATCAGCTCGTATACGGTTATTCGGCATCAAATGTATCAGCGGTTGATTTTACTACAGGCACAACGCAGAGCTACACAAAGGCGGAATTTGACAATATGATCGGCCTGTACGGAAGCGTACTTATAACGGCGGAGTTCTGAGCTGTGGAAGGGTCGGAGTAATTATGGCAGAAAAGAACGTTAAGAATAAGAAAAAGAAACATAAAAGCAAAGCGCTGAAAATAGTGCTTGCGGTTGCAGCGGCAATCGCAGGAATACTCCTTATGGTTATATTGGTATACGCGGGGAGTATACTGAAACTGCGTAATAACGCCAAGGAAGTGATTGCGGATGTTACCAAGGAGACTTTCAGGCAGACGGAAACCAGCATTATTTACGATATTAACGGTGAGGAGATTACCACACTCAGCGGGGTAAAAGAGCTGTATTATATTGAAAGCGGGGACATACCCGAGATTCTTAAGCAGGCGTTTGTAGTTATTGAGGATAAAGATTTTTACAGTCATCACGGCGTGGATCTGTCGGCAATTATAAGGGCTTCAATTGCAAACGCCAAAAACAACGCAATAACACAAGGGGCAAGTACCATAACACAGCAGCTTGCAAGGAATATGTTTCTGACTCAGGATGTGACTTGGGAGAGAAAGATTACGGAGATGTTTGCGGCCATAGAACTGGAAAAAAAATTTTCCAAAAGTCAGATTCTGGAATTCTATATTAACAATATATACTATGCTAACGGATATTACGGAATTGAGGCTGCCGCTCAGGGGTATTTCGATAAAAGCGTGAATGAACTTACGCTTTCCCAGTTGATTTTTCTTGCGGCAATACCTAATAATCCATCCAAATACGACCCGGTCAGTAATCCGGATGCAACAAAGTCGAGACGCGACCTTATACTGAAACAGCTTTATGCAGAAGGGTACATAACAGGTCTTGAATATTATACGGCGGTTGAGGAAGAAATAGAGCTGGTCAACACCAAGTTCGACAAGCATAATTATATAGAGACATATGTATTTTACTGCGCCACAAGGGCGCTCATGGAAAAAAACGGGTTTGTGTTCAGGTATGAATTTACATCCGAAGAAGACGAACAGAATTATAACGATAAATATGACGAAATGTATTCGGAGTATCAGGCATCCCTTTTTACGGGAGGATACAGAATATATACCGCAATCGATTTGGAAAAACAGGATCTTCTGCAGTCCATTCTTGACGAAAAAATGAAGGACTTTACGGATGTTAACGACGAGGGCATATATAAAACCCAGGCGGCGGCGGTATGTATTGATAACGGCAGCGGTCTTGTGACGGCTATCGTCGGAGGAAGAAGCCAGGATTACGACGGATATACACTCAACCGTGCATATCAGAGCTACAGGCAGCCCGGAAGCAGTATTAAACCGCTTAATGTGTATGCTCCTTACTTAATGTCCGGACACACGCCGGATGAGACTATAGAAGATTATCAGATTGCCGGAGGACCAAGAAATGTGGGAGATGAATACCGGGGTGAGATAAATCTTACAGAGGCCCTTGCATGGTCTTCAAACGTGTGCGCTTGGAAAATCATGGAGGAAATGACCCCGGAATACGGGATGTCGTTCCTGCATCTGATGAATTTTAAGAAAACGGCGGTGGACGATTCCAATATGGCTGCCAGCATAGGGGGCTTTACTGTAGGAGTGTCTCCCGTAGAACTGGCATCAGGCTACGCCACGCTTGAAAATGACGGCGTTTACCGCAATCCTCCAGGTATAGAGAAAATAACCGATGCGACGGGTTCCATACTTGTTGACCATACGGGAGACCAGGTTCGTGTATATGATGAGACAGCTTCAAGAAGGGTAACAAAGATGCTTGAGTATGGGGTTAATAACGGACTGCTGACCAACGCAAAGCTGGAAAATGCAATAGTGGCTGCCAAATCAGGTACAACCAAT
>CALWMX010000126.1 GCA_944382105.1 uncultured Butyrivibrio sp. | reverse complement strand
CTTGATGAGGTGAAGAATGCGGTTGAAATTGCACTTGCAGATGAAAAGTACATGGATACGAATACAACATATACATTGTGCAATAACACCGATACAGTAACCATTGGAAATGCATCAGACGCTACTTTGGGAGATTTCTGGAAGGAAGTTCAAGCTAATCTCGGTAATGAGACAAGTATTGATTTGGGCTCCAAACTTAAAGGAACATCAGAAATTACATTAACAATCGCGGACGGTCATGCGACTATCAACTGTGATTCAAGCGTAGACGGCGACTACGATTTTTCAATCCCTGAATAATCGGTTCGCAAGTCACTATGGACAGGTATAACAAATGCTTGCTGAGATGATACTTTTATATATAATTATTTTCATTTACGGCATTGTGATTGGGAGCTTTGCAAACGTCCTTATTTGCAGGCTGCCGGAGCATGAAAATATTGTAACGGAACATTCTCACTGCACAAGCTGCGGACACCGGCTGAAGTGGTACGACCTTGTACCGCTTTTCAGCTGGATGTTCCTCAGAGGGCAGTGCAGATACTGTAAAGCCAGAATATCGGCGCAATATCCGGTAATCGAAGCGGTTAACGGATTCGGCTATGTGTTGATATTTATATTTAACGGGTTAAATCTCAGCAGCATATTATACGCGTTGTGTTTTTCCGTATTAACGGCGATAACCGTTATTGACTGGAGAACCTATGAAATACCTGCCGGACTGAACATAACCATACTGATACTGGGTGCAGTACATCTGTCGCTTGATTACGGCAATTTTTCATATTATCTTATAGGTATGGTGTCTGTAAGCGGATTCCTTCTGATACTGTACATTGTTACCGGAGGAAGAGGTATAGGCGGCGGAGATATTAAGCTCATGGCATCGGCAGGGCTTTTGCTGGGATGGAAACATATAATTCTGGCTTTGGTAATCGGCTGTATTGCAGGGTCGGTTGTTCACCTGACATTGATGAAAATCAGAAAAAAGGGCAGGGTTCTTGCTTTCGGGCCTTATCTGTCAACAGGCATTTTCACGGCAATGCTTTTTGGGGATAAGCTTATAGACTGGTATATAGGACTGCTGTTTTAGGCAGCTGCAGCGCAATAAAATTCCGCTTTTATGCAGAGCATTCTGGCGGAAGCGATATAAGGAGAGATTTAAAGATAATGGCTTCCAGAGTTTTAACTATCACAATAGGAAACGATGCCGCTAAGCTTTGCGATGTGGCGTATTCCGCACAGAAATCAATACAGGTGTTTTCGGCGGTCACAGTGCCGGTTCCGGATGGCGCCTGTGAGGACGGTATGATTACGAATCTTCCGCTTATGGCGAAGGCCATAAAGGAAGCGTGTGATGCAAACGGCATTACAACCAAAAATGTTATATTTTGCATGCAGTCTGCAAAGATTGCCAGTAAAGAGGTTACGACCCCGGAATTAAGAGAAGTAAAATTAAGACAATTTATAAATACGAATGCTACAGAATATTTTCCTGTTAATATAGAAGACTATGTTATTGCATACTCGGTGCTTGAACCCATTGAGGAGGAAGGGGTCAGAAAGAGCCGTGTTATGGTTGCCGCAGCTCCGGTGGACATGGTTGAAAACTATTATTCTCTTGCAGACATGCTTGGTTTCCACGTGGAAGCAATGGATTATGTTGGCAATGCCACGCTGCAGTTTATCAGGTTTCAGATAGATTCCAAGCCAAGTATTGTGATTCAGATGTCGGAAGACAGCACAATTATTACAATCCTAAACCGTAATGTGCTTCAGCTCATGAGAACCGTTCCATACGGCAAGAGCACAATTATCAATGCGCTTATGGAAAAAAGAGAGATAAGCTACGACGAAGCCGCTGCGGCCATGGCAGATAAAAACAATGCGCTGAAAAGCTCCTTTGCCGAAGGGGATTATGTTACGGATTCTCTCAGATACCTTGTGAACAATATAAGCCGTGTTATGGACTATTATACAACCAAGAATCCTCAGGCGCCTATTGAAAAGGCGTACATACTTGTTGAAGGCTCATATGTGTACGGAATAGAGCAGCTTCTTTCATACGAACTTAATATAAGGGTGGATTCACTTGAGGCAATAAGACAGGTTGCTCCGCCTCCGGCAGACGGAAGCGCACCTGTAGATATGACGCTTTATATTCCTAATGTGGGATGTACAATTCATCCTGTAAATTTTACGCCGCGCTCTGCAGTGGAGAAGGCCAAAAGGGAAAATGCCGGAAAATATTTCAGGCTTATTCTTCTGGTGGGAATATTTATAGCGGTTGTTCTTGTTGTTTTTCCGCTTGTATCATACTTGAATAAAAAAAAAAAAAAATCAGACCTTGAAGAAAAAATTGCTGCCGACGAATACATACGGGAGACGGCTGACGAGTATTATGATGCCAAGGATAAATACAGTGATGTTTCCCAGTTTGATGTGATGGCATATAATAATGATGATTATTTAATGGATTTTATAGAGTATCTTGAGGAAAGGATGCCTTCTGATATCTCGATTACCAACATGTCGGTAGAAAACGGAGCTACCACAATGACTTTTACCGGAAGCTCCAAGGAAACATTGGCAGCTTTTATACTTTCGCTCAAGGATAATCAGAGCATATCCAATATATATGTTCCGTCATTCAGTGAAACTGTTGACGCCTCGGGAGTGATAACCGTCAGCTGTTCGATGACGTGCAATTTTGTAAATCCGTCGCTTTACGACACGGCTTCGGATGAAGCCGCACAGGAGCAGGGAACAGCCGGAGCCAATGAAGGAGAGGAGGCGGAATAATGAAAATTACGGACAGAGATAAAAGACTGTTGTGTGTTCTGGGGGCAGTGATAATAGTTTTCTGCGCATATTATTTCGGGTTCAGAATACTTACCGACAAAACAAATGAAACAGAAGAAACCATCAGAACATTGAATACAGAGTACAACAGCCTGAGGCTTATGCTTGCCAATGCAGAAAAATATACCGAAGATACGGTAATGTATAATGAAATGTATGACACTCTCCTTGACAAGTACGACAGCGGTTACAGTCAGGAATATTCTATCATGTTTCTCAAGGAAATAGAGGACAGGACCGGCGCATGGATAAATCAGGCCGGGCTTGCACAGACGGAAAGTATATATACTTTCGGCGAAGTGACAACCTCTAATCCGTATGCTGAGGAGGGGACGCAGGTGTACCATTCCGACTATACTGGATATAAGACCACTCTTACTCTTACATATCAGGCCACATACGAGCAGTTTAAGGATATGGTGGATTTTATCAATAATTATAAATACAAGTGTACGATTGACAGCATATCCATGTCTTATACTCAGGAGACCGATACCGTATCCGGTTCACTCGTGCTTACTCAGTATGCGATTGCCGGAGGAGACAGAACATTCAACAATGTGAGTATGGGACCTGTACTTGACGGTACGGATAATATCTTTAATTCGGAAATCTTTTCCGGCGGCAATAACGTCAGCCTTGAGAACGGGGAGTATATAATAAGTGATTATGATTATTATTTCAGTCTCCAGGCCAGCGGTTCGGATATGGATTCGGTTGTCTTCGGACCCAGAAACGATACGTCGGGAAGCTCCACTGTATCATCCGATGATGAAGGAATGCAGGATGCATATGTCAGGTTCTTCGGTGAGAACGGTGAATATTATGTACAGTACAGTATAGGTGACACGGAATATCCGGCAGTCTCTTATGATGACGGACAGCTTTTTATTCCCGGAGATGAACTGACGATGCTGGTAATAAGCTCAGAGCGTCTGGACAGTGATGATGAAAGCGGCGTTAATGTTACGATTGACAATGACACCGATATGACATTAAAAATAAAGATAGCCAATGAGGACGGAGGAAATCCGAGATTTGTGCTGAAGGATTATACAGGAGATGTAGTTGTGTATAACTAGTGAGGTCTGGCAAAATGAAGCGTGTACGCAGAAAACCAAAAAATAATAAAGGTTTTTCCCTGATTGAGGTTCTTGTGACAATGCTCATAATTTCCATTGTGTGCGTGCCTCTTATCAGGTCTTTTGTCACGTCAGCCAATGTAAATAAAAAGGCAAGAAGAATACAGAATGCAACGGATGTGGCGCAGAGTGTGGCGGAATATTTTGCCAACAATCCCATGGATGATCTAGAGAACCTTGTGGATGAAGACGACTACAGCAGCATTGTGGATTCCGACGGGAATGATGTTATTACATACAGTAATGTTAAGGATTGGAGAAGCAGCACCGCAGCAGAGTATTTTCAGGGCGCCGGAGGAGAAAGATTCTATGTGGACGTTACTATGAGCGGAAGGGATGAGGAATATACCGTTCCGGATTTGAAAGATTTCTACGGAAATTCTTCAGTGTCATGTATGTATCAGATATATAAATATGATAAGGAAGCGGTTACAAGGCTTAAGGGCGATGACGCTGACGGAAGCGGAATACGCAAATCTTCAGATTTGTATATAGAAATAGACGGTGATACCTATAACTATTATGTTACTGTCACATATACATATGGAAGCAGTTATTATACAACAGAAGAAATGGTTCTTGGAACCGGAACCATTGATGAGGATTCGGATGAATTTCCGAGTATATTTATGGCGTATGAGCCATACGATAAGACGGCTTTGAGTGATTTGATTACGGTCCATTACGACAATTCCGCGCTTGATAAGCGCAGTGTCAGCTTATATATTGTGCAGCAGTCTGTTACCGGAGCGGATGGCAGTAATAAATGGATGTCACCTTCCAATGTGATAGTAGAGGGCTCGGCCCAAAGCGGGCTTGTAAGGTCTGACATAAGCAGTTTCAAGGAGAATAACGTCAATGCGGCGTTGTCTGTGGAATCAAACATAATAGATTTCACCGGTTCCTCAGTGACTGCAGGAAGCGGACAGAGACTGAAGCTCTATGATATCTCTGTTTCAGTCAAATACGGTTCTGCCGAAGGGGAGGTAACCGCAACGGTGTCTACTTTAAGGGAGGAACTGATATATGATTAATTTCTGGAAAAGATTAAAAGAGAATAATCAAGGTTCTTCGCTGGTTGTTACAATCATTGCCGTATCTTTTGTGGCCATACTGGGAACTGTTATAGTGTCTTCTACTATGACCAACTACCAGATGAAAGTGATGAACTACCAGTCCAAGAAAACCTTTTACAGCGCCGAGACGGCGTTGGAAGAAATATACTCCGGCCTGAGCACGGAATGCTACAGCCAGCTTGAAACGGCATATCTTGCTTCTGTTACCCGGCTTGTAAATGACAATACGGCTGTTGACAACGCCGAGGCAAACAATAACATGCGTATCAGGTATCTTAACGGGATCAAAAATAAGCTTGATACGGTCAATGGCGGCCTTGATACATCTGACGATTCAAATTCCAAAGAAAATCTGACAAATTATCTTGAATCCTTTATTACAATGACAAAGGATTCCAGCCCGGATAAATATGCGTATGTGGATTCTGTGGGCAGCGTTGAGGTAAGCAGCTCACAGATTGTAATTAATGATGTGGTGGTCGTGTATGAATCCGTCAGGGACGATTATTATTCCAATATTGCAGTGGATCTTGTCATGGGATATCCCGATATATCGTTTAATTTCATTGATAACAGGAATCATCTCAACACATACCTTGATTACTGCCTTATAGGCATGAAAGGAGTCGCGGCGGGCAATTCCGTAAGGTCGAGCGATGCGGTCGTTTCGGGAGGCGTATTTGCCGGAGATGAAAATGCAATAACATCCATGAACGGGCTTACGGTAAATAACAACAGCTCGCTGACACTTGACGGCGGACTTCTGGTATCGGCGGGGGATGTGTCCGTTGATGGTATATTAAATATTGTTTCATCAAAGCTCTGGGGCGTTAATCTAAATGTTGAAACCGCTTCGGACATAAACGCGGATGCTTCCAGCACATTGTATCTTGCAGATGATTTAAACTTATCCGGCAATGATGCCCGGGTTAGTCTTGCAGGTTCATATTACGGCTTCGGCTGGTCTCAGAATGCGGGAGATTTAGGCTCACACAGCAGTGCTGTTGTAATAAACGGAGAAGATAATACAATAGATTTGTCCGCCGTAAGCAGGATGATAATTGCGGGAAGAGCCTACATTAACGTGGACGACGGCTACATGACTGCCGACAGTCTTGGAATTAAGGAATTGCAGGAAATATATCTTGTCCCTACCGCATATATGGTGAATACAAATCCGTGTCTGCCTACAGAGGACAGGGACGGTTCGGTTGACACCGACGCGCTTGCGGGAGAGGACAGCACGTTTTTTGCCGCGGATTTGCTTGATACGGATAAACCTTACGTCTATAAGGACGACGGTACTACGGCAAGGTATTTTTATCTTAATTTTAAGGATAACGCGTCAATGGTTGAGTACGTAAAGAGGGTGTTGGATTCCTCATACAGCGGATACGACGGTTGGAGCGAGCTTAACGCGCTTGCGTCAAAATGCATTCAGAAGCTGGAGACTTCATCGATACCTTCAGGAGATTCGATAAAAACCAACGGTAATCTTTATACGATTACCGACAGCAGCATAAACGCTTCCGGCGGAGGAATAAGCGCCGATTCCCTTAGAAAAAACTGTGACGATAAGTCAAAC
>CALWMX010000125.1 GCA_944382105.1 uncultured Butyrivibrio sp. | reverse complement strand
AAGCGTCTCTATTTTGCGTCTGATTGCCGGAACATTCTCGAAAAAATTCACAGCCTCCTCAACAGTCATGTTTAACACATCATATATACTCTTACCCTTGTATTTCACCTCAAGAGTTTCTCTGTTGTAACGTTTTCCCCCGCATACCTCGCAAGGCACATATACATCGGGAAGGAAGTGCATTTCTATTTTCAGAATACCGTCTCCGGAGCACGCTTCGCATCTTCCGCCCTTTACATTAAAGCTGAATCGGCCTTTTTTATATCCTTTGGCCTTGGCATCAGCGGTGGAAGCAAACAAATCACGTATCAAATCAAACACTCCGGTATAGGTGGCAGGATTGGAACGTGGCGTCCTTCCGATAGGAGACTGATCGATGTCTATAACCTTGTCCAGCTGTTCAATCCCGATAATATCGTCATGCTTTCCCGGTATGCACCTTGCCCGGTTCAAGTCCCTTGCAAGTCTTTTGTATAAGATTTCGTTGACCAGAGAGCTTTTTCCCGAGCCGGATACTCCGGTAACACAGGTCATTACGCCGAGAGGAATGTCAACGTCTATATTTTTGAGATTATTCTGTCTGGCGCCTTTCACGGTAATCCATCCGGAAGGCTGTTTTCTCTCCTCAGGCACGGGGATTTTCATACGTCCGCTCAAATATGCCCCGGTTACGGAGTCCGGATTGCGCATAATATCCTCGGCGGTTCCCGTTGCAATAACCTGTCCCCCGTGCTCACCCGCAGCCGGTCCGATATCGACGATATAGTCGGCAGCGCGCATAGTGTCCTCATCATGCTCGACCACAATCAGCGTGTTGCCGATATCACGCAGCTTCATGAGAGCCGCCAGAAGCTTATCGTTGTCCTTTTGGTGCAGTCCGATGCTGGGCTCGTCAAGAATATACGCAACCCCCACAAGACCTGAGCCAATCTGCGTTGCAAGCCTTATTCTCTGTGCCTCTCCGCCTGACAATGTTCCCGTTGCCCTTGAAAGCGTCAGATAATCAAGTCCTACGTTGTTGAGAAAACCTATTCTGGATTTGATTTCCTTTAGTATCTGGTCCCCTATCTTATGCTGCATCCCGGTGAGTTCAAGCGTATTAAAATAGTCCACCAGTTTGAGAACTGACATATCGGTTACCTGAAATATATTTTTATCCCCCACGGTTACAGCTAAGGACGATGCTTTAAGCCGCTGCCCTTTGCAGAGCTTGCACGGCGTAATCTGCATAAATTCTTCGTATTCCTGCTTAATTATATCCGATGATGTCTCACGGTAACGGCGCTCCATATTTTTGATGAGCCCTTCAAATGCCACCGGATACACCCCCGTTCCTCTCTGTCCGGTATAATGTACCTCAACCTCTCTTCCGCCCGTGCCGTGGACAAGCACATCTTTGATTTCCTTAGGATAATCTTCAAAGGGTGTATCCAGAGAAAAATCATACGCTTCGCTTAAAGCTTTCAGAATCGCATAGGTAAAGCTCTTATGGTCGGTGCAGGACTGCCAGCCCATGGCCTGTATCGCGCCTTCACTAATGGCAAGTTTCTTATCCGGTATCATAAGGTCCACATCGAATTCCATCTTATATCCCAGCCCGAAACATTCAGGGCATGCTCCGAAAGGATTATTGAACGAAAAGCTGCGCGGTTCTATTTCGTCTATGCTGATACCGCAGTCGGGACACGCAAAGCTCATGCTGAAATTAATCGGCTCGCCGCCTATGACATCCACTATCATAAGGCCATCCGAAAGCTTCATGACATTTTCTATGGAATCCGTCAGCCTTCTCTCTATCCCTTCCTTGACCGAAAGTCTGTCAACAACTATCTCTATATTGTGTTTGTTATTTTTCTCAAGATTTATTTCCTCTGAAAGCTCATATATGTTACCGTCAACACGCACGCGTACATACCCGCTTTTCCGGGCGTTTTCAAAAATTTTGCGGTGTTCCCCTTTTCGGCCTCTCACCACCGGCGCGAGAAGCTGGAATTTGGTCCGCTCCGGAAGCGCCATAATCTGGTCCACCATCTGGTCGATGGTCTGACGTTTTATTTCCCTTCCGCACTTGGGGCAGTGAGGTACTCCGATTCTTGCATAAAGAAGCCTTAGGTAATCATATATTTCTGTAACCGTGCCCACAGTGGATCGCGGATTGCGGTTTGTTGATTTCTGGTCGATTGATATTGCGGGGGAAAGCCCTTCTATACTCTCCACATTAGGCTTTTCCATCTGACCGAGAAATTGTCTGGCATATGATGAAAGCGATTCCATATACCGCCTTTGTCCTTCTGCGTAAATCGTATCAAACGCAAGAGAAGACTTTCCCGAACCGCTAAGGCCCGTAAGCACCGTAAATGAATCCCTCGGTATATCCACATCGATATTTTTGAGATTGTGCTCGCAGGCGCCTCTTATTTTGATATATTGTCTTTTAAATTTACTCATTATTATCAATCGTCTTTCTTATTTCTGTAATTTTGTCTCTTATGGCCGCCGCCTCCTCAAAGTTCAGGTCCGCAGCCGCCCTGTGCATTTTCTTGTTAAGCTCCCGTATTAATTTTTCAAGCTCCTTGGCATTCATGGATTCAATATCTTTTTCAAGCTTTATTCCGCCGTCATTGGCCGCCTTGGATATGGCTATCAGCTCACGGACAGCCTTCTTAACCGTCGTCGGAGTGATATTGTGCTCCTCATTGTATTTCTTCTGTATCTGCCGTCTTCTGTTGGTTTCATCTATCGCATTGCGCATTGAATCGGTCACTGTATCCGCGTACATGATTACCCTGCCGTCCGCATTACGCGCTGCCCTTCCCACAGTCTGTATAAGCGATGTCTCCGAGCGCAGAAATCCTTCTTTGTCCGCGTCCAGAATTACAACAAGGGTTATCTCGGGAATATCAAGTCCCTCTCTGAGAAGGTTTATCCCCACAAGCACATCAAAAACGTCAAGCCTCATATCCCTGATTATTTCCGCCCGCTCAAGCGTATCTATATCCGAATGCAGATACCTGACTTTTATTCCCGCTTCTTTCATATATGTGGTCAAATCCTCTGCCATTCTCTTCGTAAGGGTCGTAATAAGGACTTTATTATGCCCGGAGATTTCTTTATTTACCTCCGCAATTAAATCATCAATCTGTCCTTCCACAGGTTTAACGGTAATTTCCGGGTCCAAAAGTCCGGTAGGCCTTATAATCTGCTCCACTCTCTGAAGCTCATGCTCCTCTTCGTAAACCGACGGAGTTGCCGACACAAACATCATCTGGTTTATCTTACTCTCGAATTCTTCAAAGCTGAGAGGTCTGTTGTCAAGCGCGGACGGCAGCCTGAAACCGTAATCCACAAGCGTTGTTTTGCGCGAGCGGTCTCCGAAGTACATTCCCCTTATCTGCGGTATGGTCATATGCGATTCATCCACTATTATGAGGAAATCCTCCGGAAAATAATCCATCAACGTCCATGGCGGCGTTCCCGGCGCCAGTCCGGTGAGATGTCTGGAATAATTTTCGATTCCGGAGCAAAAGCCTGTTTCCAGCATCATCTCAACGTCAAAATTTGTTCTTTCTTCGATTCTCTGCGCTTCTATCAGCCTGTCCTCGCTTTTGAAATAAGCCACTCTTTCCTTTGCCTCAGCGCGTATGTTCTCCGCCGCTTTGACAAGCTTATCGTGAGGCACCACGTAATGAGACGCCGGAAAAATTGCGGTATGTTTAAGTTCAGCCTTTATCTCTCCCGTAAGCGTATCTATCTCGGTAATCCTGTCAACCTCATCTCCGAAAAACTCAACCCTCACCGCCCGGTCGTCGTTTGACGCCGGAAAAATTTCCAGCACATCACCCCGGACTCTGAAGGTACCCCTCTTAAAATCCATATCATTCCGCGTATACTGTAAATCTATCAGCTTTCTGATCACATCGTCCCTGTCGCGTTCCATGCCGGGGCGCAGGGAAACAACCATGCTCTGGTAATCAATGGGGCTTCCCAGACCGTATATGCAGGACACGCTTGCCACTATAATAACATCCCTGCGTTCGGACAGCGCCGCGGTAGCCGAATGGCGCAGCTTGTCTATTTCATCGTTGATTGCAGAGTCCTTTTCTATATATGTGTCGGTGGATGGAACATAGGCCTCCGGCTGATAGTAATCGTAGTAGGAGACGAAGTATTCCACTGCGTTGTCGGGAAAAAATTCCTTGAACTCACCATAGAGCTGTCCTGCCAGAGTCTTATTGTGCGCGATTACCAGCGTGGGCTTATTGAGCTGCTGGATGACGTTCGCCATTGTAAAGGTCTTACCGGATCCCGTGACGCCTAACAAGGTCTGAAACTGGTCGCCCTCTTTGAAACCTTTGACAAGCTTTTCAATTGCCTGCGGCTGATCGCCGGTGGGCGCATACTCTGATACTAATTCAAAATGGTCCATGTAAAATCCACTCCTTTGTGACTTTTGATATATTCAATATCCGCCATTTCAAAAAATCATTCGTAACGAAAATGTCATAATCCGAAAAAAGTAATGCCTCATATTGGACTTTTCATGGTTTGGAATTCGAAAAGTCACAAAATATTAATCGTATTGCTATGTAAAGTATATTTATCATATGGTTGATCTGCGCTTAACATAATAATCTATTCTAAGTATATTACTAATTCTTATATTTACTCAATTCTTTCAAATCTTGTTTTATTAAAATCCAATCCTTCTTGAAAAACATATTCCCAGTATTCATTTAACCAATAGTATTTTTCTTTTATCTTCATACTACAATTCATCATTTCGTCATTAAATTTCTTCAAAATCATCCTTAACTTTTCTTTATCATGTCCACGAAAATAATCTACGAAAAAAAGCGTATCTCTCTCCCGAATGACACCTTCAATTGAATGCGACTTTTCATTATATAAATCTATTAAATTATTTGAAATAACAATCCTCGGGTATTGAGCTTCTGTACATTCTAATTGATATGCCTCTATCAAAGCTTGACTGAACATAAATTCATTTTCTTCGTAATGTTTTCCATATGAAATAGCACCTCGGCATACTATCGACTGACATATCAATTCATATTGATAGTCAGACAAAATTCTTATCATTTTTTCATAATTATTTCGTGAAAGTGACAAAGTGAAAATAATAGAATCTGAAAATTGTTTAATACCACACCCCATGATGCTCTTGGTTTTAGCATTTAACCTTCGTAAAACTTCAAAAAATTTCAAATTACCATTTTTATTTTCACAATCACTTTTTACCATCTCAGAAAAGCCCAAAATATCTACGAAAGCTACAATTGCATAATCCAAATCCGAATATGATGTCATTACTCTAGCCACTCCAATCTTTTATATATTTTTTCAAATTCTTGTTTATATGAATCCATTCTTATAATAGCACCATTCCATGTAGCCCCTGTCCATTTTATTCCATTATTTATCAAAGCCGTATCTTCCTGTTTAACCTCAAACACTGCTTTTCCGCATTCTTGCGCACAAACAGCTAAACTACCAAAATCTGGTATCTTTGTTACAATAACATTGTCCTCAGTTATTCCAGAAACAATCTCATCATCAATTGTTTTTAAGCTTGGTACTAATTCTTTCATTAATGTGTCTTGGATTCGATTCATCCATAATTCAAATCCCGCTTTGGGTCTTCCTTTATATTTTTTAAAATGTTGTGGAATTGCACCTAAAAATCTTGGTTTGCCTTCTCGTATCGGCAAATCTAGTTTATTAAAATCTTCATATACTTGATTATGTTCTTCAATCCACCTGTGTAATATTTCTGTTAAAGTATGTATAGCTTGTACATTAAAACGATCTGCACTCATAGGAATAAAAAAAGCATCGCATACTAAAAAGCAACTACGAGTTAATGCTCCAGAACTCGGCCCTACATCAATTAATATATAATCAAATTCCATTTTTCGGCCATATCGTTTTAACATATCGCCTATAGCGACATAGTTCCTTTTTTCATGTATTTTATTAGAAAATCTTTGCGTATGAGCTTCTGCCATATAATCTTCAAGTCTATTTAATGAAACATCTCCTCGTAATAACCACAAATTTGCGTCTATCTGCACACTATTTATCCTATCAATGTTCACAAAAGATTCATCCCCATTAAAACGTGGCTCTAATACTTGTAGCAAACTGCTTCCCGGAAGTTCTGTAACTATCCCTGTGCGTTCTGCTTCTTCGTCAAGCTGTTCTATCACATCACACAGTAACATTTCTGTCATATTACATTGAGGATCTGCATCTACTACTAATACCTTTTTTCCTTTATTCTGCAAAAATCTTGCAAGATTATATGTAGTTGTTGTTTTTGAGACTCCGCCTTTGTGATTGTAAAGTGTTATAATTTTCATTTGTATTTTTCTCCTTTATGAACTTAAGTTAATCTTTTTCTTCTAATTTTTCTAATTCATTTATACTATTAAAAAAATGTTGTTCTACTGATGATAATCTATTTTCCTCTTTCTTCTTGTATTTTTCATATTCATCATAAGCTTTATTAATTGCCTGCTTGTGTGTAACAACGCCCTTAGTCTTAAGTATATCTCTTCTTGTCATTTTCAAATAATCATCTATGGTTTCCAGCCAGTCTTTCATATACATAGGCTCATGATTTAATGCATGTACCTCCGCAATGTCCAAATAAGCGGTAACAATTTTGTTTAATGCATCCAATTCATCTTTATTCAAATAATTTTTTGCAACTTCTACATCTGCTCTTTTTATTGATTTTCCCTGCCAGGAAGTTAACCCCATATGTTGTTTCTCAGCATCCGCCCTTTGATAAATCACTTCTGCGGCGGTATGCTTATGTGCTGCCCAATGCATTTTATTCTGCACTTGTTTAAATAAAAGAATTGAACTTTCTGCTTTAGGATCATAATCAATACTAGTTGCATAAATCTCCAATACTTTTCTCCAAAAAATCTTTTCCGAAGAGCGAATATCACGAATGCGCGCTAATAACTCATCAAAATAGTTCCCGCCACCTAAGCGTTTTAACCGTTCATCATCTAAGGCAAAACCTTTTTGCATATATTCTTTTAAAATATTAGTCGCCCAAATCCTAAACTGGGTACCACGCAAAGATTTTACTCTATACCCCACAGATATAATCACATCCAGATTATAGTAATCTACCTGATAAGTTTTTCCATCATCGGCAGTATGGGCAAATTTTGCCCATACTGTTTCTTTTTTCAACTCTCCTTCTTTAAAAATATTTCGTATATGCTTTCCAATGACACTTCTATCTCTTTGAAACAATTCTGCCATTTGATCTACAGAAAGCCATACTGTATCATTTACAAAAGTAGCCTCAATCTTTGTCAAACCATCTTCTGTAGTATACATTAATAAATTCGATTTCTGCATCAATGCTCACCCTCTTTGCCTATCTTATATTCACTTCAACTCCATTACGAATTTTTCCTGTCAAAAGTCACAAAATCATTTTGTCCGCCTGGTATCATCCAGTCCGTTTAGTCCTGTTCTATCCACAAAATATGGACAAAACAACACAAAAAACATCAGATACACCCTCTTTTCCGGCCCCGACACATTAGGAGACTAAGCATTCCACTGTGCCCCGCTTGTACTCATTAAGTGTTCACATTATACCATGCCTGAATATAAAAGTAAAGAATATATGCGAACATCTGTTCTGTTTATTTATGGCAAATTCCATAAGAAAACATAAAAAACACCCGCGGACTCTCCAAACGTGACATGTACCCCTTTCACTGGTTATTGTTCAGTAAAAGGGGTACATATCAAAGAGATATCCACGGGCTTCTTTTTTACATTAAGGCCTTCTTTCATGGGAATTGTTTCTCTATTCGACAGTTGTGCTCTTTGCTTCCTGTGTGTTTGTAATCATTCCTTTATATGTAAATCCATACAGTCCTGCGAAGCGTGACATCGTAAATTCGCAGGCCTCCAGCTGCCACTTTTCCGGTGCTGCGCCTTGAATGATGAAGTAAAGGTTCTTTCCGGAAAACTCAACCTGCCTAATCGGCCCGTAGCATCGGTCAAGGAAATTCCTCATCAATCCGCAGATGTTGTGCCAATACAGCGGGGAACC